>CAZJFS010000112.1:0-14426 GCA_964545075.1 uncultured bacterium | reverse complement strand
TCGGAGCCTTCGACATAAATGAAACTTTTCGTATCGCCCATAGTTTAAAAGGAACTGCGGGAACATACGGTTTTAAAGTTATAAGCGATATCACGGCGCATCTTGAAAATCTGCTTTCATCGATTCGCGATGAAAAAACGAAGTTGACAAAGCAAATCATATTGTTTATAATTAAATCGTTTGAGGTAACGGTCGATGCTTTTCAAAAAATAAAAAAACGCTACGCGGTTGAAAAGATCATAAGTTCTGAAAAACTTGATATTATCGAAGAATACACGTCGCTGCTTTCTAAAAACAAGGAAATTCAAATAGCTTTTCCTTTTTATTTAAAGGCTGATCATAAAAAAACGGTGACGGAGGTTCTCGAAAAAGCCGTTAATTTAAAAGCGGTCATAGCCTTTAACGCCAATTTTACGAAAAGCATAGTTAAATCAGCTCTTAAGGAAAAAGGGTACGAGGTTTTTGAAACCAAATGCGGCATTGAGGCGTTAAATCTGCTTTATGAAAAAAAATGCGGGTTGCTGGTGACTTTTAATAATCTCGAAAGAATGAATGGGCCGGCAATTTGCGCCGCCGTTAAACTTAGTCGTGGGGACCTTGGCCCGGTTAAAGTGATAGTCGTGACGTCGAACCGGTCGATGGTTTTTACGGATAATGAAACAGCTCCAGACAAGCTTATTTTAGTTGATGACGCGCTTGACAAAAACATAAAAGCGGCATGTTAAAAACAATAAATATCGACGGTGAAGATGAAGGAGAAGGTCTGATGAGCGCTACTACAAACCAAAACAACATTGTGATCGACGAAAAACATCTTGAGTATATAAGGGTTATAGCGCAGCGCAGCGCCGAGAACGCTTCGACCGTGATTTCAAAGTGGCTCAAGAACACTGTTACATTGCGCGTTTTAAATGTTAATATGACGACCCTTGAAGAAATCGGCGTCAATATGAAGCTTAACGAAGATATAGTTTTCGCTTCGGCGACGGAACTTATCGGGGATATCAGGGGGCACTTTCTATTCATATTCAAACTCGAAGACGCCTTCAAAATGACCGATATGGTTTTGAAAAAGCCTATTGGCACGACTTTGGAAACGGATGAACTCGTCCAATCGGTGATTCTGGAAACGTGCAATATCGTTGGGTCTTCGTTTTCAAATTCGCTTGTGAATATGCTTCAGATAAATTTATTGCCTTCCGCGCCAAGCATTTGCTGCGATATCGGCGGGGCGATAATGGGGAATGTGTTTTTAGAATACGCCTCTTACGGAGAGAAAATTTTCTTTATAGATACCGAATATGTTCATGAAGAAAGCAAGATCGAAGGTTATTTTTTTATTCTTCCGACTCCTGATTCAATTCCCGTTTTATTGAAAAGGATAGATTGATGGTGATTTTATAAATGGCAATTGATCAGAATATAATAAGCGTAAATATGGCTGAAATGAAAATAGCTCATGCTCCGGCTTTCTTCCGGACCGTGCTTGGTTCGTGCATCGGCGTTTTTGTGTATGATATCAAGCTGAAAATTGGCGGACTGCTTCATCTTATGCTCCCCGAACATCCGGACAGCGACAATTTTAACGTCGCCAAATACGCCGACAGCGGCATTCCCGCTCTTATCGAAGCCGTCTGCAGGGAAGGCGCCAACAGAAAAAACCTGATATGCAAATTAAGCGGCGGCGCGAAGATGTTTTCCGGGTTCAGCTCCAATTCGATAGTCGATATAGGTTCCCGCAATCAGGCGGCCGTTTCGGAAAAACTAAAGGAACTCGGTTTAAGAGTCGTCGCAAGCGATCTTGGCGGCGAAACGGGAAGAAAAATACTGGTTGATCTTTCAAATGGAAAGCTCACCGTGCTTCACTTTAACGTGGGTGAAAAAGTTATATGATATGATGAGAGCTGATATTAATTCTTAATAATTATTCCAAATATTTTAATTATATAATTGACATTTCGGGTGATGTTGGGATACAATCAGTAAGGTTTTTTCGTTCTTCTTCTTCTTTTAATTTTAATCAATACCCGATTGGAGGGTGTTAATGTCCAAAAGAATATTAGTAGTTGATGATGCGCTTATAATGCGGATGATGATAAAGGATATACTTTCGGTTTCAGGTTATGAAATATGCGGTGAGGCGGTCGATGGCTTTGACGCTATCGAAAAGTATAAACAGTTAAAGCCTGACCTTGTGACCATGGATATAATAATGCCAAAATGCTCAGGGATAGAAGCTTTGAAGGAAATAATAAAGGCGGACGCCAAAGCCAGAATAATAGTCATTACAGCTATCGATCAGCGCGAGGCGCTCATGGACGCTATAAAATCCGGCGCGAAAGATTTTATAGTCAAGCCGTTCGACGAGGAACGTGTGATTTCAGCGATTTCGAAGGCTCTGAAGTAGGACTTGCGATTATTTAAAATTTAAGATTCCGGAGTATGAAAAAGTGATGGAAAACAATAAAATAACGGCTCTTGTGGTTGACGATTCGCCTTTGATGAGAAAACTGGTGTCCGATATCCTTACCAATTCCGGCAGATTCAGGGTTCTGGATACCTGCCAGAACGGTCAGATAGCGCTTCAAAAAATAGAATCGCTGAATCCGGATGTTATAACGCTCGATGTTGATATGCCTGTAATGGACGGCTTTACGTGCCTGAAAAAAATTATGGAAGTAAATCCGCGTCCCGTCGTAATGCTCAGCGGCCTTACTCAGGAGGGCGCCGTTTTAACGATAAGATGCCTGGAAGTGGGGGCTTTTGATTTCGTTTCAAAACCTCTCGGCGGGCTCTCAAAAGATATTGAACAGATTTCGACCGACCTCGTTGAAAAACTTGTCGAGGCGCACAACAACAAGCATCGCATAGCTTTGAAAAAATACCTCAAGACGACTCCGCTCAGGCAGGAATCCGCGTCCCCAATAAAAAAGCCTTTGTTTTCAAAGCCTATTATTTCATCGTCAAATCAAGTCGTAGGCATCGGGATATCTACAGGCGGACCCGTGGCTTTAAGGCAGGTAATTCCAATGCTGCCGCCGGACTTTCCCGGAACGGTTCTGGTTCAGCACATGCCGGATACTTTCACCAAGGCGTTTGCCGACAGGCTCAACTCCGAGTCGCAGGTGGAAGTCAAGGAGGCGGAGGATGGCGATCTGGTTCGTCCTGGAAGGGTTTTGGTAGCTCCCGGAAATTATCACATGAAAGTAAAAAAAGACAGGGGTTTTTTGAAAGTGCTTCTTTCAAAAGAAGATCTTGTTTCAGGCCACAGGCCTTCGGTCGATGTGCTATTCAAATCGCTGGCTGAAGAGGTCGGGGCTAAAACGCTCGCGGTAATAATGACCGGTATGGGCCGCGATGGCGCCACTGGCCTTGGGCTTATAAAAGATGCGGGAGGTTACACCATGGCCCAGGATGAAACGTCCTGCACGGTTTTTGGAATGCCAAAAATGGCTATAAAAGAGGGTGCCGCAATGGAAGTGGTCCACCTTTCTAAAATATCGACGAAATTATTAAGCATAATAAATCAAAAAAACGGGGAGAAATAATAATGAAGATCGAATATATCAATCCGTTCATCGAATCGGCCATATATGTTCTTGAACAGCTCAATATTCGAGACATAATGGTTGAAAAGAACAAGTTGAAGATACTTGTTGAACCGATTTCGTCTCTCGGCGTTTCAGCGCTTGTCGGGCTTACCGGTCAGCTGAAGGGTCGCGTCATATACGATATGGATGAACCCACGGCTCTCGCTATCGTGTCTAAAATGAATTTTGAGGATTTCAAGGAATTTAACGAAATGGCCCGTTCGACGATCAACGAACTCGCAAACATGATAACCGGAACGGCAGTTTCAAAGCTTTCGAATCTTGGATATAAATTCGATTTGACGCCACCGTCCCTTTTCAGCGGCCAGAAGATAATCATAAGCGACGGCCTCCAGCTAAGGCATCTTGTAGTTCCCATAAAATGCGCGGGCGGCGTCATGAATTTAAACCTTGGTCTTACCGATAAATAGTCGATTTAAATGGAACTGGTGAAAAAAATGCTTTATGAAAGGCTCAAGCCACAAGTCGAAAAAACGCTGAATTTTCATGTTAAAAACGCTCCCGGCGTCGTTATCGGCGTGTATATGGTCGATCTTGCGCTTGAGCTTTTAGACGGACTTTATCCTGATAGGAAAAGTTATGTTTTGAACGCTCTGTGCGAGACGAATGTATGCCTGGCCGATCCGATACAGGTTTTAACCGGTTGTACGTTCGGCAACAAATACTTAAGGCTTAATGCTGTCGATAACGGCAGATATGCGCTTGTTCTCTATAACAGGGATACGTCTCTCGGTTTCAGGGTCTTCGTTGACCTTAAAAAAATAAACGGAGAAAAATTCCCCGAGCTTTACGCTTTTTTTTATAAAACCCGCGATTACTCTTCCAGAAGCAGAAGCCTTATTTCCAAGGCGACTATCGAGGAATTTTATCGCGCCGAACGGCAGATTTTTTCTTGCCATAAAGTAAAAGTTAATATTCCCGCGAAAGACGACCTTGTTCCGGCCGCCGTGTGCCGGAATTGCGGCGAGTCTTATCTCGTGACGCCCGCGAAGAAAAAGTCCGGGCAAAATCTTTGCGCTTATTGTGAGGCTCTTGCCGCGGGCGCGGATCTTCCATTTGAAATCCTGGAGTGATATAAGACATGTCCAAAATATTAGCTATAGATATCGGAATGGGAACTATTGACGCCCTTTTATATGATTCTTCCAAAAAGATAGAAAACTGTATTAAATTCGTAATGCCCACGCCGTCGCGCAGATATCTCAAATCCTTGAAGATGATAAATCTGAGCGGAAAAGAAAAAATATGGATATACGGCGATACGATCGGCGGAGGCCCCCTCGCGCATAAGCTTATAGGGATAGCCGAGGAAAAAAAGGCCGAGGTCATGATGTCGGAGTCAGCCGCTTATACCATAAGAAACGATCCTGACGAGGTCCGAGGTTTCGGCATCAGGATAATCGCCGAGCCTGACGTTATGCGACATACTAAAAGCGGCGATGAAGCCGGGAGCGTTTTTATCGATAAAAAGGATATAATTATTTCCTTTATCGAACTTGAGTTTCCTTTTTTAAGAACATTTTTTGAGCAGGCCGGCGAGGACATGCTTTCCTTCGACGGCATTTGCGTTTGCGCTCAGGACCATGGAGTTTGCAAGAAAGAAATTTCAGACAGAAAGCACAGATTCGATGAATTTGCCAAAATCCTTAATTCCAGCCGGGTTCCGACCCCTTACTCATTCTGCTTTAAGAACGGCGCGGTTCCCGATACGTTTCGGCGGCTTAAAAGCCTTGAAAGTAAAATAAAAACATACCTTCCATCGTTTCCGATGATCGTCATGGATTCATCGCCGGCCGCTTTGCTGGGATGTTTCGCATATGCCGATGAATATCTCGAGCTTAATAACAAGAAGCTTTCGGAACCTTATCTCATGGTGAATATGGGAAACAATCACGCGATTTTCGTCGTCGTGAAAAAAGAGCGCATACTCGCTTTTTATGAACATCATTCCTGGGTTTATGACGAGGAACCCGAAAAGCTCGAAAAACATATAAAACGCTTTTGCGACGGGACTCTTCCGTCCGACGAAATATTCGACGACGAAGGCAACGGTTCGCTATATTTCGATCCTCCAGGTTTCGCAAAAGTGAAAAATATTATCGTGACCGGGCCGAATCGTAATATATTCAGGCGTACATCGCTTAAGGTTCATTATTCGGCCGTCGGCGGGGATATGATGATGTCGGGGCCGGTGGGGCTGGTCCGCGGCTTCAAAAATGTCTATGGCGTTTAACGTTGTTATGTCGGGAATTATAATAGATGGATTTAAATATATTCATGGAAGCCAGCCTTAAAGGTTGGTATCAGATACAAAATTTCATGGCCGAGTTTTTAATCGGCGCTTTTCTTCCGGCTTTTTTGATATCGGGCGCGATAAAGGTCTTTATAAGCGAAAGAAGGCTTACCAACTATCTTGGGCCGCACGTGAACCCAATGAAATCATACAGCATAGCTTCGGTCACGGGTATTCTCTTTTCCGCGTGTTCGTGCGGCGTCATACCTCTTTTCGCTTCCATCTTCAGGCACGGAGCGGGGGTCGGCCCGGCGATGGTGTTTCTGACGACCGGCCCGGCGATAAACCTTCTGGCGATAATTCTTACCGGTCAGATGTTCGGGCTTAAGATGATGTCTTACAGGACGTTTTTCGCAATTCTTCACGGTTTCATAATGGGCTTTTTATTCGCCTGGATATATCGCAAAGAGGACCGGGAGCACATGGCGAAGCAGGGCGTAAACCTCGTTAAAGACGAACTCGTGGCCGACCGGGAATATAACAGCCTGACCGATGAGGAGCTTGACGAAGAATATATCGAAAAACCCGCATCGACCGTTTTCTGGCTTTTTTTCTGGCTTATCGTGTTGATGGCGGTAGGGCAGATCGACACGAATAAAATTAATATCTGGATAAAGCTCGGCCTGTATTTTTTAAATATTGCGGTTCTCGCGCTTTATACGTTTAAAAATTTCAAGCGTGACGAATACATGTACTGGTTTGAAAGAACCGGGCATTTCATATATAAAATATTAAAGCCTCTTATCATCGGCTTGTTTTTGATAGGGTTCGCGGAGCACTTCGTCACTAAAAAGCTCATCATAGGTTATGTCGGGGCCGGTGACGTTAAAAGCTGCACTATAGCTTCGGTCATCGGCGCGTTCATGTATTTTGGAACATGCGTTTCCGTGGTAATAGTCAAATTTTTGCAGGAATTCGGCATGGGCGACGGCCCCGCCCTTTCGCTTTTCCTTTCGGGTCCGACCGTTTCGTTTCCGTCGATGCTGGCGCTTATAACGATAATGGGATATAAGAAGACGGCCATATTTACCCTGACCATTATCGTGCTTTCGATGCTGGCGGGGCTTACATACTGATATTTAATAAATTTAAAGGAATGGAGCGTTAAAATGGAGATCAAGCAGTACAATGATTGCGGAAAATGGAAAGTTATCGCGTTGTTTGGAAAGATCGACACCATTTCCGCCCCCGAATTCGGAAAACATGTTAACGATATGATCGCCGGCGGCGTCACGCATATCGCTCTCGATTTTTCAAAAGTGGATTATATAAACAGTTCAGGCCTCAGCGTTTTAATAACCGCGTTCAAGCAGAATTCGGGCAATATTGTCATAATAAATCCCAACAGGATCGTAATGCAGGTTTTTGAAATGTCATCATTTACCAGGATATTTAAAATATTTCAAAAGACCGAGGACATACTTTCCATCGAATAAATGAAGATAAAATACAGGCTCCTTTTAGTATTGATCCCTTCCATAATACTTATTTCATGGGTGCTTATCTATGTGAGTTTCAAGATAAGCGAGTTCGTTCTTCTCGATCAGATAAGCCGGGAAGCGACGAGCCTCGCCCGGTCCTATTCCAAGGAAATGTATTCGCTTATAAAGGCCGCGCGCAAGATCGCCGAGGCCAATGCCGCGGCGATAGGTCTTTTAGATTCCGTGAAAAAAGAATATGTGACCGCTCTCATAAAAAAAACCGTCGAACAGAACAACGATTTTTACGGCGCCGCCGCCGCGTTCGATCCCGATAAGTGCGAACTGGGCGAATTCGCGCCCTATGCCTGCCGCTCGACGGAAACCGTCGAACTTTCTTCATTGGCCGCTAATGATTATAATTACCGAAAATGGGATTGGTATCAGCAGCCTCTGCTTTTCGGCGCGGGCCGTTGGAGCGAGCCTTATTTCGATAAGGGCGGGGGCAATGCGCTCATGGTGACATACTCGGCGCCTATCGCTCGTGGTTCGACATTTATAGGCGTGACGACGGTCGATATAACGCTCGACGAGTTCGTTATGCGCTCAAAATCGCTTCGCGCGGGCGAGAGCGGCTATTCTTTCATAATAACCTCAAAAGGTTATTTCATAGCTCATCCGAGGGCCGAACTTTTGTCGAGCAAGTCCGTGTGGAAGATGGCAGAGGAAAGCGGAGATAAAGATTATATTCAGTTCGCTGAAAATCTGAAGGCTTCGGCGCCTAATTTTTTTGAATGCGTGGAGCCGTTCACTAAAAAGCAGGTGTGGATGACGACCACGCCCGTGAAATCCACCGACTGGATTCTGGTCGTAATATATCCGAGCGCGGAGGTGTTCGCGCCGCTCGCGGAATTAAGGTCTAATGTAATGTTTCTTTCGATAACGGCCGTGGCGGTGTTTTCCATAATAATCCTGCTGATATCGCAAAGCGTAACTTCGCCTATCGTAAGGCTGGTTTCTCAGGCTCAGAGCTACTCCGAGGGTAATTTCGCGGAAAATATAGACGAGCAAAGCGGGCCGGAGGAGATGCGCGAGCTTTCGAAGGCGTTCAACACTATGGGCGAAGCCATTATCAGGCAGATGGACGATCTCAAGACAACTACATCTCAAAAAGAGCGGTTTCAACAGGAACTTCAGATAGCGGCGGAAATACAGCAGAGCATACTTCAGAAAAAATTTCCGCCATTTCCCGACCTGGTAAAAGATATGGATCTCTACGGCCTGACGGAACCCGCTCTCGAGGTCGGCGGGGATTATTATGATTTTTTCAGGCTGTCGGACGAACGGGTCGGGATAGTCGTCGCCGATGTCGCCGGGAAGGGCGCTCCCTCATCCATATTTATGGCCATGACCAGAACGCTGGTTCTCGAGATCGCTGAGCGGGGATACCAGCCCGCGGAAGTTTTGAGGCGCGTCAATTACATGCTGGCCAGAAATAACGATTCGTGCATGTTCGTTACGCTTTTATACGGCGAATATTTCTTTAAAACGGGTCTTTTAAGGCTGGTTTCAGCCGGCCACCCGGCCCCGGTCTTTATAAAGCCGGATGGAAGTCTTTATCAGCCGAAAATAAAAAAATCTCCGCCGCTTGGCGCTTTTGAAGATACAAGTTTCGAAGCCAACGATATTTTTATGGAACCCCGTGAAATGGCCGTACTATATACCGACGGAATAACGGAGGCAATGGACACCGACGGCCGCGAGTTCGGAACGGCCGGACTTTTAAAATGCCTTGAAGGTTCGGCCGCATCTTCCTGTCATGATGTTTCGCAGCTTGTTCTAAAGGGCGTTCGTGAGTTTTGCAAAGGCGCTCCGGTATCTGACGATATAACTATGCTTTTGCTCGCTCGCGTAAGCTCCGCCCGCGCGCCCGGAGAGAAAGTGCTTATGGAAAGCCGGACATTACGCATAAGCATTCCGGCTGACGTCGAAGTTCTTCACACTATGAAGCAGTGCGCCGAGGAATTCTGCCGTCAGATAGGGTTTACCGAAAAGGAGGTTTTTAGCGTCATATTATCGCTTGATGAAATAGCTACTAACGTTATAATGCACGCATATGCTCCCAAAAGCCTCGAATCATTCCAGGTAGAGCTGATACCTGTTTCAAATAACGGCTCGGCGAAACCTAACGGCATCCAGGTAAACATAATAGATCACGGCCGGCCCTTCGATTTCGATAAAATATCGCGCCGCTATACGGGAGATGCCTCCGTTGATCAGGCTATCGGCGGAATGGGCCTTTTTCTTGTCAGAAAATCCGTGGATGAGCTTCGCTATGAGCCGGGCATGATCGACGGCAACAGGATATCTTTCGTAAAATACATCAACTCTTCGCCTGCTTGAAAAAATAATTGTCCCGTATTTTTGATGCGCGTTTTAATTCCTTGAAAAAAAAGTTTTTTTCTGTTATAATCAGCCTGTAATTTTAATGCCGTTTTTAAAAGAGCACTTTATTTTTCGGGATGTTTTGATGCGTACGTTTCCTTTTTTCACGTGTGTTTTAAGATCATATAACAGAAGCATAATGAACTTTTCAGGGAAAGCCCTGTCGTTTTTCATTTTTTTCATATGCATTATTTCCAATATTTATCATGCCGGCAATTCGCCATGTCATGCAGGCGAAACCCCTTCCGGCGGTAAAATATCCATTTCAATATGGGATTTTCCGCGCGTGCCGCATCCGTTGAATCCGAACGAAAGGTTTTTATGGCTCCGCGAAATATGCGATAAATATACGGCTGAAAATCCAGGCGTGGATATAGTTATAACCAAGCTTACCTGGGCGCAGGGCGGAGAAAAGATAAAAATAGCCACTTTCGCGGGCGTCCCTCCGGACATAACGTCATCCGACATCCCTCTGAAATATATAGAGGAGGGGCTGATCGAAGCCGCCGACGATTTTTTGACCTCGGCGGACCGCATGGATTATTTTCCGCAGGCGCTGGAGGCTTTTTCGGCGAACGGCCATGTTTACGGATTTCCGTGGGCGCAAAAGACCGACTATATTTATATAAACAGGGGACTTTTTAAAATGGCCGGCGTCGAACCTCCGCGTAACGGCCTGTGGACGTATTCCGAATTTCTTGAAAAAATGAAAAAAATATCCGATGCGCTTAAAATAAGGCCTTTCGGTTTTAATATAGAAGCGGAGCAGACCTCGGAATTGCCGTTCATATTCGGGTTCGGCGGCAACATCGTCGATTGCGCGAAAATGGAGCGCGGCGTCAAATTCCTGCATGATTCCATATATAAAGACCACATTTCTTCGCAAGAGACGGGCGGGCTCAAAAGCCGTGATATATGGCTTGGATTCAAGGAAAAGCAGAATATCGCCGCCGCGCCATTTGGAATATGGGCGCTGCCGCCGCTTTTGAAGGAAAAAAAGATCGATTTTGAAATCGCGCAGTATCCTTATGCTGATAAGGCTGGCCTTGAAAGGGGGCTTTCCACATCGTCGGTTATAGGTTATTTCGTCTTTAAGCAGCGCGATGAGATAAAACGCGTTCACGCGTTGAAACTTGCGCGGTTTATAACCAACGCTGAAAATCAACGCATACTTAAGTATTACGGACAATTTCCGACCAGAAGATCCGTTTCTTCGATATATGACGATGTTCCTCAGATGAAAAAAGCGTTCTCGCTTTTTGAGTATTCACGCCCTGGCGTGAATCATCCGGCTCTTCCGGCGATCGACGAGGCGCTTAAGAATTCCATCCAGAAAATGCTTCTGGAGCCGGGCTTAAGCGAAGAACAGATACGCGCGGGATGCATCGAAATCGACAAAAAAGCCAAACTTATCATAGCCGGATACGAAGAAAAGAAAATGGCCGGCGCGGTTTCGAGGAAAGTTTCTCCGGCTGTTTCGTTCTGGTCGATAACCATCTTTTTTATAATTATATCATGGGGCATTCTCGGATTTTTCAGGATAAGCCCGCGCCGGTTATACGCCGATATCGCCCGCGAGCGTGCTGCTTATTTATTCCTGCTGCCTTCGCTCATAGCGTTCGCGGCGTTTTTTATAATGCCGGTGTTTCGCGGAATATTGATATCCTTTCAGGATTTTAAATTCAATACGGGCATTCTGGATAATCTCTGCGGTTTTCAAAATTATTATCATGCCTTGTCCGACACGGTGTTTCGGAGTTCGGCCGTTAATACTCTTATTTATACCGCTTTTATCGTGCCTTCCAATATAGCGATAGCTCTTGTTCTGGCGGTCATGTTATATAAACTGTCCGAACGCGTTCAGACCGTTTTTAAAGGCGCGTTCTATCTTCCCGGCGTCGTTTCCATCGTCACTCTCTGCATCGTATGGCGATATATATTTGACTTTAACAGCGGCCTTTTAAACATAATACTGGAATTTTTCTCCGTCGCGCCTGTAAAATGGCTTACTTCACCCGAAATGTCACTTTTTTCAATAATTCTTTTTACCGTGCTCAAAGGCCCTGGCGGGGCTCTGCTCATTTATCTGACCGCGCTGTGCAATATTCCGAAGGATTATTTCGAGGCCGCGGCCGTCGACGGCGCGGGTCCGGTAAAAGTGTTCTTCAAGATAACCGCGCCACTTTTGATACCCCAGACGATGTTTCTGGCGATAACTTTAACGATAGACGCCATGCAGGTGTTCGCGCCGGTCATGCTGCTGACGGAAGGCGGGCCGGCCAATTCGTCGGAGGTCGTGATACACAGGATCTACAAGGAGGCTTTTAATAACCTTAATATCGGAGAGGCTTCGGCTATGTCGGTGCTTCTTTTTCTGGTGATACTCGCGGCCTCGATCGTTCAGTACAGGTATTTTAAATACGATTATTATTAAAAAAGGCGTTTGATGAAAACAAATAAAATATCCGGATATTTTATGTATTCGCTTCTCGTGACGTGGGGTTTCTTCACTTTGTTTCCCCTCGTCTATATGCTGTATTCCTCGTTTTTAAGCCCCGACGACATAAGGGTCTCAAGCATATCTTTTTTTTCGAATATAACAAAACTTACGACGATGAATTATACGGAACTTTTTAAAAATTCGCAGATGGTAGCGTGGTTCGTCAATTCAGCCATCATATGCCTTGCGGTGACGTTTCTTCAAATGCTTATAAACGGAATGGCCGGTTACGCTCTCGCCAAAAAACGCTTTGTAATGCGCGAGGGCATATTCTGGATATTCATCGCCGTCATGATGATACCTTCTCAGATAGTATGCGTTCCGCTCTTTATTCTGGTGTGCGATCTCAAGCTTATAGACACCTTGTGGGCGGTCATACTTCCGTCGCTCGTTTCGCCGTTCGGCATATTCATGGTGAAGCAGTATATGGAGGCGCTGCCGGATGACGTTCTGGATTCCGCGAGGATCGACGGCTGTTCCGAGTTCGGCCTTTTCTTCAAGATCGTCGTTCCGATGTCGATGCCGGTCTTCGCTACGCTCGGCACCTTCGTTTTCATAGCGACATGGAACGCCTTTTTATGGCCGCTGCTGGTTCTTTTTTCGGAGGACCGTTACACTTTATCCGTCGGTCTCGCCACGCTTCAGGGCCAGCACATAATCGATTACGGTCTGCTAATGGCCGGAGCCGTCATATCGGCCGTTCCGATATTTTTTATGTTCGCCTTTTTCTCGAAATATATAATCAAGGGCGCCACCGAGGGAGCCGTAAAAGGATGAGCTTTAAAAAGATTTTTATAGGATTCGATGGCGGAGGCACTAAAATATCCGCGTGCGCCAAGAATTTCGAGGGCAAAACCTTATACAGCGGCAGGCTTGAGACTTCCGGCAATATTTCCGCGGCCGGCGGCTTGGAGACGGCGGATAATTTTATGTCCATCATAAAAAGCCTCGGGCCCGTTGAAAATATAGCGGCGGTAACCGCAGCGGTCGCAGGATTTTCAAATGGACCCGAACTGGAGCGCTTTTCCGGTCGCCTTCGCGAAGGGCTCGGGGAGGCAACGCCCCTTTTTATAATGGCTGATTACGAGATCTTTTTTCATAGCCGCTGGGATGACTTTTCACGGGTCGCTGAGGAAAGGCCAAGGACCCGTATTATAGCTATAGCCGGAACCGGTTCCGTTGTTTTCGGCCGCGCGCCGGATAAAAAAGGAAATCCGACGGCGTCGCGCGCGTTCGGCTACGGTCCGCTTATATCGGACCCCGGTTCTTCATTCGATCTGGGCCTGCGTTTCGTCAGAAGTTTTCTCGTCGAGAAGGAAACGGAAAAAGCCGCCGGCGAAATATTTGAAATAATAAAAAAACATGGGTTGGAGGATGTGAAAACGCCTTTCGGATTAGCTTTTGACGGGAACCGGTTTCAAAGTTCAATAGCGGCGTTCGCGCCCGTAATGATAGCCGTGGCGGCCATTATGCCGGAAAGCGTTTATTTCAAGGGGACTTGTGAAGCCGCCGCCAATCTCGCGGCCGGCATTTCATACGTCGCTGAAAAACTGAACGCTTCCAGCGGCTGTTCCGGCGCGCAGCTGCTTTTTAACGGCGGGCTTATATTAAACTCAAGATTTTATAGAGAAATTGTTTTGAAAAAGATCGTCGCGGCATGCCCCGGCGTGACGTTTGAGTTTTATGACGCGCCTTCCGATGTCGCGCCAATCTGCGCATCGTATTCGATAAAAAAATATAAAGAGAACGCATCCGTAAAAATCAAGGGAGATGTTTTGAAAATATGATAAATTATGGCGAATTAAAGACTGAAATGAGAAATCCGGCCTCGACCAGCCTCGACACTATGTCCACTTCAGAAATTTTGACGCTTTTTTATGAGGAGGACAAAAAAGTAGTGGAAGCCGTGAAAGCGGAACACGCAAGCATTGAAAAAGTAATAGAATTCGTTAACATCACGCTTCAAACCGGCGGCCGCGTGTTTTATGCCGGCGCCGGAACTTCCGGCAGACTTGGCGTTCTGGATGCTTCCGAGATAAAACCTACTTTCGGCGTTCGCGACCGTTTGTTCATAGGTATAATAGCCGGCGGCCGCGGGGCGCTTACGAATTCAATAGAAGGAGCGGAAGACGACGGTTCGGCATCGCCGGCATGGCTGA
>CAZJFS010000111.1:0-14449 GCA_964545075.1 uncultured bacterium | reverse complement strand
GAATCAAGCGTCAATTGAGGATATTCATAATATCTTTCGGCTTCGATCTCGGCCGTAGTTTTGGCGGGTTTTTCCACGGCGGCGTTCCTTTTTTTAGATCTGCGTCCGCGCTTCCGGTCCTTCCGGTCGTTTTTCCGATCCGCTCCTTTTATAATCGTTTCCAGGGAGCCGGCGTTCGGAAATATCTGCGACGCCATCGTATCCGAAAGCATTTCGAGAAGCGTTTCATCCGTCCCCGCCGGTTTCGAAACGACCTCGGCCGTCGACGCGGAATTCGCCGAAACTTCGCTTGTGGCTGCAGCAGGCAAGTTTGGAGAAGCAAACATGACCTCGCCGGTAGCTGGTGGAACTAATTCCACCGGGTCCGTTCCAGCGGTCGCCTGCGAAGACGCCGCGAGTATAAACGCGGATATGACCGCCGGCAATATTTTATGAAGAAAACTTTTAAACATTGATCACACACTCTGCATTTCAGATTTTATACCGGCGCTCTCCGGAATTTTTTAAAGGGCGTTGTAAGAAATTATTTCAATGCCGTGTTTTTTTATAACGGCGTAAAGGCCGGGCGAAGCCAGCGCGTCCCTTTCAGAATCACGGGGCTTTAAGAGGCTTGAAAGTTTTTCAAGCGCGGCGTCGGAACTTCCGGGATGCACCATATATTCGGCGCTCACGTCTTCGGACGCGCGAGACGCGACCTCGGCCTCGAATACTTCCGGCGAAAGCCTTCCGACCGAGTAAGTTCCGAAAAATAATTTCGGGAACCTCATTTTATCGCCCTCGGAGGAAGCCTGCGGCATAAGTTCAGACATTTTATAGCAAGAATTATGACTCTTGAAACGCTTTTCAAAATAGGTTTCAGCCGTTTTTTTTTCAATGCCCTGACTTATAAAAAGCTCGGCCGCGGATATATTTTCAGTCATCCTCACCTTAAACACTCCGTATTTCCGAGCATTTTCCACGACAATATTAAATATCGGCGGTATGGAATGCATATGCTTGTGAGAATCGATGTGCGAAGGCGGCAACCCGAAACTTTGCCGGAAAAGGTCTATCTGGGCTTTAAATTCGTTTTCTATATGCGACGGGTCAACTTTTCCGCCAATAAGAGATAAAACCAGATCCTTGAATTTCAAAAATTCGCCGGTTGCTCGGTTTATAAGCGTTCCGACTCTATCGGGCGGCGCGACGGGCCTGCCGCATGTAAGGTTGAAATGAAGCCCGAATGAAAGGCCGGGGCGCTTCGCAAGCGTATCTTTGGCCAGGCCGAGGGAGCGGGCGCTTAAAAGATTTATCATGACGGTAGTGCTTTTAAGCGTGGCGCTTCGTAACATCAAATCGCATATCGCCGCGGAAACGGCGTCCGTAATACCAAAATCGTCAGCGTTAAATATAAGTTTCATGAGACGAATGATATAATATTTTAAAATAATTGTCAATTAAAAACCGCTAATACTTATCAGGGCTAAATAATTCCATTTATTTTTCGATAATAACAACAAGCAGAAAAAAATAACGGAGGCGGCATATGGAAAAAGATAAGCGTCTCGAAATGGATGAAATGGCGCAACGGTTCGGATTCAGCCTCACGGGCGAAGAGATTGGACGAATAATTTCGTCGATAAAGAAAAAGATCGAAAATAAATTTTAAGGTCGTGAAATGAAATGGGAAGAGATATAAACGAAGAAAAATTCGCCGAAGCCGATTTCAGGAAGGAAATGTTGCGGCTCATAAACCGCAATTTCGCTGTCATAAGCGGAAAATTGGACGCTCCTAAGAATGAATAAGACAAATATAAAAAATCCCGGCTAAAAAAACCGGGATAATATATTCGTATAAACTGATATTCTTATTACAGGCCCGCGGATCGGCCGGCTCAGCCTTTTACGTCCCTTAACGGGCGAACGCATTTATTTGAGTATAAATGAGCAGGCGACCCAGTCGTTTTGCTGGGCATACCGTTTTTTCGCAAAGCCGCTTTTTTCGAAAGCCTTTTCAATATCGGCATACTGGGACTCGAGTATCCCCGAAACGATGACCGTGGTCGAAGGCCTTATGAATGGGATAAGTTTCGGAGGCAGTTTTAAACAGGCGTCCTTCAGAATATTGCATACGACGACGTCGCACTTTTGAAGCAGAAGCTCCTCGCGTATCTTATCGCGGAAGCTCAAAAGATTTCCATAAAAGGCCTTTACCGTATCAGAACATTTGTTCAGCTCTATATTTTCACGCGCTATCGCAACCGCGTATTTGTCATTATCCGTCCCGACGACGAGCCTCGCTCCGAGAAGTTTCGCCGCGATCGCCAGAATGCCGGTGCCGGTGCCTACGTCGAGAACTATATCGTCTTTTTTAACGGTTTCTTCTATGAGTTTAACGCACAGATGGGTTGTTTCATGGTGACCGGTGCCGAAGGCCATTCCGGGTTCGATAAAAATAGGCAGTTCGTTCTTTTTAGGTTTAAACCCCTCCCATGACGGCGTGACGATTATTTTTTTGCCAAGCTTTTTGGGCGAAAAGAATTTTTTCCAGGAATTGGCCCAGTCCTCTTCGTCAACGAAGTAGCTTTCAAATTTTATATCTTCCGCCTTCTCGATGAAATCCGAAAGGCCGACGATCTTTTTCTTTAAAAGCTCGACGTTCTTCGCATCGCTCTCGGAAAAATAAGTGATGATATTGTTATAGCCTTCTTCCGCGCCATCCTTGATCTCGACGCCCGGAGAAAAAAAATTGCCATATAATACGGCAAGGACCGGTTCGTTATGCGCCAGCCTGCATTTTATAGACAGGGCAAGCCATTTTTTTGATTGTTGTTTTGACGTTTCTGGCAAGTTAAACTTCCTTCCTGATATTTATTTTTAGAGAAACTCGACGCCCTTAATATGGCTGATGACCTTTCCTACCCAGTGCTTGACCTTCGCGTCGGAGGTCGAATCCATTATGCCGCTAAGATAATCAACGCTCTGATTACCCCATTCGACCATGAGACGCGCTATCCATGTGCAGTCGGATTCGTTGCAGGCCTTAAATTGATTTGAAAGAAAGCGAAGCATTTTTTCGCTTTTCACGGACGGCATATTGCTTATAAAGTTGAGCCGGCCGCTTTCTTCCTCGGCCTTAAAAGCTTCTATGACAGGTCCGTAAAGCGCTTCATTGTCCGAACAGTTTTTCATAAGATTCTGAAGCGACATCATCCTGACACGGGGATCCGAATCGTTTAAAAAACTCGAAAAAACATCGCCCGCTATTGATGAATTGACGTCCGCCAGGATCTTAATGACTTTTTCGCGGTCGCAATCGGGATTTTTAAGATAATTTCTCAGTGCGGTGATATTGTTTTCCGCTGAATTTTTAAGCGTCGCCACCACAAAATTCTTGATAAGCTGGCTTTTTGATTCAAATCCGGCGTCCGCGTATATGCTGAGCATACTTTCAAAAAATTCCGGCGAGCCGAGTTTTTCCATCAGCTTTTCATCGTTATTCGCAAGGGCATATTCAATCATGGCTGAAACCACGTCGGGCTGGGTCATACTTAAAAGCATGGCTATGGCGTTTTGTTTTGACGCCAGAACGGACGCGGGCGCGGAAGCCGAATCGACAGCGTTAAGAGAGCGCAGAAGCGTTTTTGAAAGCGCCTGCTGGTTGATTTTTATGATCTGGCCCGTCCAGTACCTGATATCCGGATTGGAATGGCTCTGATATTCAAAAATAACCGGTACGAGATAATCGGCCATCTCGCTGAGCTTTTTGCAGGCCTCGTTACGGACGGGCCACTGCCTGTCTGAAAAGCAGTTGAATAGTTCCGGCAGCATCTCGACCACGGTCTCGCTTTTCAGACTTTGAATCAACGTCAGTTTTTCTTTTTTATCCGACGTGGCAAGAAAGTTCTTTATTTCAGCGAGAGCCGGTTTCCCAATATTGCAAAGAGTTATTATAACCCAGTACCTTAAGTTTTCATCCCGGCTCGTGCCGAGCAGCTCAACCAGCTTCGACGTAACCTTAGGGCCGAATTTTTCCAGAAGAGCGGAAGCGTGTTTGCGCACGAGCCAGACGCTGTCGTCGAGCGCGTTCACCAGCGTCGGAATGACAGATTCGTCCATTGTTTCGGCAAGCGCGGAAAGCCCGAAGAATTTAAGGTCGGTATCCGCCGTTGAAACTATTTTTGAAATATAATTCACGGCGTCCTTGCCGAGTATCTTGCTCATAAGTTTTATGGCCATGAATTTGGCGTCTGAAGAACCGGCTTCAAGTACTTTTTTCAGGACCTTGACGGCCGCTTTGCCTTTTTTTTCAAGTATCTCGGCTACCTGTGCGCGCACAAGCCACGAGTCGTCGGAAAATGTTTCGGCAAGGGAATCCAGCGCCTCTTCGTCGCCTATCTCGCCGAGCGCGGCGGCGGCAAAATAACGCATATCGCGTTTTTCGGATTTAAGCATTTTTTTAAAATATTCAATGGCGCCTTTACCGAGTATGCCTCCAAGGATTTTCACCGACCAGTATCGGACATCCTCGCTTCCCGTCGTAAAGGCGGCTTTGAGATGGGCAACGACAAGATCGCCCATTTTCATGAGAATATTTCCGGCTTCGCGCCTGATAAGCCACGATTCATCATTAAAACAATTTATAAGCGCGGCGATGCCTTCCTTCGTCTTGCAGCTTTCCATGGCCCGCACCACGAAGACCTTATAGGATTTCGGCAACACTACCGAATTTAAAACCGTCACTAGAGCAGGCGTCGCCAGAGCGCCTATGGTTCCAAGCGTTCTGATGCTCCAGTAAAGCGAATCTTCGTCGAGCGTATTTTGAGATAAAAAAACGGTTTGAGATATTACGGGAACGGTTTTTTCACCGAAACCGACCATTATGTCGGAAGCGAGTTTTCGCGCCGCCCATTTGGGGTGGCTGAAAAGTTGTATAAGAGAGATCATAGCCTCGGTAGTACCCTCGGCTCCAAGTTTTTCAATTTTAGCCTTTAGTTCATCGGTCAAAGGCTCGTTATTTCTTCCGGTCGAAATATAGCTATGCTTGACCGGCACGCTTTCTTCCTGGGGCTTCTCGTCTTTATGCGACAGGGGATCGTTCATCTGACCTCTTTTAAGGTCGTGAATCGTTCTGCCGGTCTTTATAACGACAAGTTTCCCGTCTTTAAAAACTTTTTCAGCCATAACCTCACCATTAAAAAAAAGATCGTTAATAAAAAAATATCCTGCGCTACAGTTGATTATAGCAAATATTGCGAAAAAACAAAAGAGCGGCGATGAAATAAATTCAGCGCCGCAATATTTTATTCGGATAAATCATTATCTTTCATTTCCGAGGCTTTCTTCAAAAACTTGCGCCAATATCTTTTCGCCCAATAATAAAAAGCGAATATAAGGCCTACGGCAATGCCAATGTATTTTATCATCGAATGTAAGCTGACCGCCTTTCAAAAACTTATCATTAAAAAATTAACTTTTTTTACCGGAATCGGAACCGCCCGTGCGATCTCTGGCCAGATGTTCCTTTCCCTTTCCATAATCGGTCGTATAAAAACCGCCTGTTTTATATATAACGGCATTCGCATGCAGCACCCTGCGCATTTCAGCTTCACAATTTTCGCACTTCGGGTGCGGTTCCTTCGACGAGTGCATGTAAACCTCGATCGTAGCATTGCATTTTTCACATTTGTATACATATAACGGCATTTTTAGTATCTGCTCCTTCTGGTTGCCGTGGAACTTATTGTCCCACGATGGTCATTTCTTCCGTTTTGCCAAGCTTTTTGCGCTTCGCTTTTATTCTTCTGAATAATACGTCAAGCGTTTTACATAAAAGTTCCACTGATTCCTTCTTTCCGGTGATCTGATGGCGTTCCATTTTTTCGGTTATGGACATGGCTTGTCCCCAAGTATCTTCAGTGCCGGTCATAAGAAGGTCAATCGATTTCATATCGTTATAATTTAATATTTTTTCATTGTGAAAAACCCTGTCGTGAATAATTGCGAAATTATCGATACCGACAAGGATCGTATATTTTTCCTGCCTGTTTTTTATGGCCGCGAATATGCAGTATCCGCCCCAGCCGATAAGCGCTATGGCGAGTATATAAGGCCCTGGGCCGGAAAAACCAGAGAAAAGATAAGGGCACAAAAAACCAAACACTATAAGAAGCGCTCCGCCGATAAAAGGAAATATTCTTTTCATAAAAGCTATCATCGGAGCGTCGTCAACGATCCATTCAACGCGGTAACTGCCGTCGCCTTCTTCGCTGTAAGAAACGCTGGTCGCTGAATAATCGAAATTATCGATATTCATGAGATTTTTTCGCATCAACGCGCCTGCGTCCTCAAAACCGTCCAGAATATCTTCTTTTTTATTGAGTTCATTATTCGGGTCAGGCATTTTAAATCCCCCTTTCCATTATTCAAAAAATATATGGCCTATTTTGCAGGTGACGTTTCACTGACCACTTCTCCAACATGCTGACCGGAAGCGACCGGCGATGCGCTGCATCCCATGCCAAAAGCCGCGATCAACGAGATGAGGTTAAAAACGATCACTATTCTAAGCACGTATATGTCGTTGAAAAGTCTCACTTGCTAAGCTCCATCCTGAAATGATGTATGGTTTCACGTAACCCTTCCATAATGTGGTAGGCCGGATTAAAACCTAAAAGCTCGATACATTTCCTGTTATCTATTATGGAAGTATCGAGTTCACCGGACCGTTTAGGCAAATATTGCGGCTTTTTATCAAAGCCTATGATTTCGGCCATCATCGCGAAAAGCCTGTTGACAGAAGTGCCGACGGCCGTCGAAACATTGACCTCAAGATTTTTAACCTTTTCAAGGGCTATGGCGTTAACCTCGGCGACATCCTTGACGTATATATAGTCACGGACCGCTGAACCGTCACCATAAATATTCGGTATTTTTCCGGAAATCATTAATTTCGAAAATATCGCCACTACGCCAGCCTCGCCGTGAGGATCCTGGCGCGGACCAAAAACGTTGGAATATCTGAGGACGACATATTCGATGCCGGCGCTCTGGCAGAGAACGCGCAAATAGTGTTCTCCCGCGAGTTTTGAAATAGCGTATGGCGATTGAGGCATGGGAAGTTCGGTCTCGCCTATCGGAAAAGACTGCTTTTCACCATACACCGCGCCGCCCGATGATATGAATACCATTTTTTTGACGCCGGCGGACACGGCGGCCTGTATAATATTGAGCGTGCCTAAAATATTTATTTTAGCGTCATTCAAAGGGTTAGCGACCGAATTCACTACCGAAATTTGAGCGGCGTGATGATCTATGACGTCATATTTTTCTTTAGCTATTATTTCACGGGCCTCGTCGCCTGTAATATCGACTTTGTAAAATTTCGCGGCTTTATTGATGTTTTCTTCCTTGCCGGTGGAAAGATTGTCAAATATATGAACCTCATGCCCGAGCGATATGAATCTGTCTACGACATGAGAGCCGATAAAACCCGCGCCGCCGGTGACCAATATTTTCATTTCCGATAAACTCCTTTAAACTGTTACAAAATATATATGAAGAACAATATTCAATGATTAAATTTTTATTGCCGCTGCGCCGGTCCGCCTTCGTATAATAAAGCGGAAACGCATTACCCGCCGATCTCCGTCATACCGCGAAAATTGCCGTTCGCGATGAATTTTCCACAGGCCTTTTCTTTTCCGGCCAAAACTTTTTTAACGAGCTCTATCAACTTATCGTCATTTTTTTCATTTCTTATAAGCTCCGTTATATTTACTTCGCCAGGCCTTAAAAGGCAGGACTTGAGACCGCCGTCGGAAGTCAGGCGCAACCGGTTGCAGTTATCGCAAAAATGTCTGCTGACAGGCGTTATAAAACCTATCGCGGCGGGACCGCCGTTAACGCTGTAATAAGAAGCCGGGCCAATGCCCGCTTTCAAATTTTCACAGGGCGAAAGTTCGTATTTCGCTGAAATAATTTTTTTCACTTCGTCGGCGCTCATGAAATGTTTTTCTACGAATCCGGGAGAACCTGAAATATTCATTAGTTCTATGAATCTTACGACGTAGCCGTTCGCAATGCCAAACTCGACAAAATCACAAAATTCTCCGTCGTTTATGCCCTTGAGTATCACAACGTTTACCTTGATCGGATTAAACCCCATCTCGCCGGCTTCTTTAACGCCCTCAATAACGCTTTTAAGCGAATCGCTGCCCGCCAGGCCCGCAAATTTCACTGGATCAAGGGTGTCGATTGAAACGTTAAAACGCCTTATGCCCGCTTCAAGTAGCTCACGCGAAAAGTTTTTCAACAAAAGGCCGTTGGTCGTGAAAGTAACGTCATGTATTCCCGGAATTTTTTTTATCATTTTAAAAAGATCTATAACGTTGGAACGCACGAGCGGCTCCCCACCCGTCAGCCTTACTGTTTCAACTCCAAGCCCGGCGGCGATCCTTATAAAACGGCATATTTCTTCAAAAGCGAGAATGCGCCCTGGAGGAAGTTTCTGAAGAACGCCGGTTTCACAATATCTGCAATGCAGATTACATCTGTCGGTCACCGAAACGCGAAGGTATTTTAGCATATTTTGCATTTGTAATTTTATATCATAAATTCATTAATAAGTCAAGTTTAGTTAAGTTTTTTATTGCATTTATAATGTTTTTCTGATAATATTTTAAGGTTAAGCGATGTTATAAAATATCGCTTCGTAAACATGCCATAAAAATGAGCGGATGTTCAATAATAGTTGATTATAAAATAAGTATTAAGAGGTGGTAAACGTGATCCAGAAAACGGGAATCTCATTTCTAATCGCTCTTATCCTGTCTTTAACGTTCCAGGTGAATTCTTATGCAATAGATCCCGAATGGGTGAAGCAAGTCGACAATATAAAAGCCGTTATCCCGAATCTGGACCCCAAGCTCACCGTTAATAACTACCTGCCTCTGACATTGAACGGAAAACTTGTCAGCGATGTTCCTCTCGCCATAAATGTCAACAACGCCCCGGCCCCGGCCGATACTATTAAAATACCCGCCGGAACGACCCTGAATTTCGACTTTAATTACGCCAGGGACGCCAACGGCTATAAAAAAAGAAGCGGCATGGCCGACCTAAATTCGGCGGACTACAAAATCACGAAATGCACAGCTTATTCGGCCGGGCTTTTTCACTGGGACAATTCAAAAATCCTTTCAGATCCGACTGACGTGCAAACGGAATATATGCAGAATATGACCTTCTCTTTTCCGACCGATCCCACTTCTATAAAATTCACGATTTACGCCATCATTGAATACAACACCTTCGACCTGAACGGAACCAGTTACGACCATTGGTTTTACGCCTTCGAAATTAATCAGATACTCGTCTTTGACGACACTCCGCCGGACGCCGTATATTTCTCGACCCCGGCGCTTTTCGCCACAACCGGCCATAAAATTTCAGAATTCAATAAGAAGGCCGAAGCATGGAAATTCAAGCACCCGCGCAACGCTCCAGCCAAAAATCCCGACAACCTTGAAATTTGGGTCAAGGACAACAGCTACTTTAACGGAACGCAGGCGAAAGGATATAAATTCGGAAATACGAAACCCGATATGGCGCTTTTCGTCGAAACGTATCAAACATATTATCAGGAATCAGATCCGACGGCGACCGGGCTTACCAAACTCGACAAAACTCTTGGTGAAACGGTCAAACCGAATTTCTCGCCGAAATCGACCCCGGACGGAAATTTCCGCTGGATCGGACCGATCTGGCTCGATAAACTGATCGAGAAGGGATGGACATGCACGATTAAAAATGCCGAATCCCACAAGGCGGCCGCGGACGAACCCGACCAGATCACGGATATAAAAATAGAAAACGGCATCGTACTTAACAAGGATAAAGCCTGTACCGTATTCGTTTTTTCAGGCCCCGTAAGAGGCATAGAAGAGGCGATCGAAGAGATGGAAAACAACGAGGACGCCACTATCATAAATCCACATTTCGCGTCGCTTGCCAACATGGCTTTTACCGACGAGCAGAGCTACAACGATCATATAGCCAACTCTGAAAGCTACAACATAGTGGATGAACGCCGGCTCAGAATGGTGGCGGCGGTTTCAGACTGCTCCGGAAATGTAAGGCTGCCTAAAATGAATACGAACGATCCTATAGCGCTTTCGGCTTTTCAGAACCCGAACAAAAAGTACACGCTCAATAAATGCGCAGTCTTCACGGACATAATAGACATAATCCCCTATGACGACATACTTCCGACGCCGGTGTTCTCGGTAACCAATACCGAAACTAACAAAACGACCGTTTTCACGATACCCAACTCCGACGTTTTAAAGGAAGAAAATGCCGATACCGCTAAAAAGCCTTATTTTTCATACAACGACATACACCCGGAAGTGGCCGCCGACGTCTGGCATTTTAGCTATAAGGACGATACCGACATTATGAAATGGCTTAAAGCGAACGATCCCAAAAGACACGCCGAATACCTCGCGGCATTGACTATAAGCGAGGACGTGCGCCTTATATTTGACATGGTCGCATACGACAACGTCAACAAGAATGTCATCATGAAACCAGTGGAAGCCAGAAAAGCCGGTCAATATGGAATTTCGACCCCCATGGACGGAGTGAACGATAAGGACGACGAAAGCATCATGAGATATGAATCATGGGCTATCGGTGACGAAAATGCCCCCGACAACTTGAAATTCGAGGACGTCGCGAAAAAAATCTTCGTATATCCCGACTACATATTCAGAAGGCCTGAAGCGGGAAAATCGTATACCGTAAGTTATTTTGTCGAGGACTTTTCGCCGTTCATCAACAAAGCATACTGCGGCGTCAGCGGCGCGCCGGCCCAGCGGCATGGGAACATAAGACAGATCATACTCGAGTTCAAGATCGAAGGAAGGGCCGTCAAATCTCAGAATCTAGGCGGAACTTCAACCACGCATACGCTCGAAGCACCGAAGGCCGGAGGCAATAAATAAATGGCGTTCGGTCATAACGGCAAGCTTCTTGAGATCGATCTAGGAATGCAATCCTATCGTGAAGTTCTCATTGATCCAAGGATCGCGAAAACCCATTTTCTAGGTTCAGGGTACGCCGCTTACTATTTTTTAAAATATTTCAACATCTGCCATGATGCGCTGGCGGCTGAAGCGCCATTATTGGTAATTACCGGAATGGTCACGGGAACTCCTTTCCCGACGGCCTGCAAGATGTCCGTATGCGGAAAATCTCCTCTTACCGGAATATGGAACGAATCCACGGTCGGCGGTTTTTTTCCGAGCGAACTAAAAGCGACCGGATACGATGGGATAATACTTCTCGGAAGAGCGAGAAACCCTATCTATCTCATAATACAGAACGGAAATAACATTGACTTTAAGGATGCCTCGCATCTATGGGGAAAAGACGTTTTCGCGACCGACGAAATCATACGCGCCGAGCACGGGGCTAACGCCAGAGTCTTTGGCATCGGCCCCGCGGGCGAAAACAGGGTAAAGATCGCTGCCATCATATCGGAGGGCAGAAACGCCAGATCGGCCGGACGCGGAGGAATGGGAGCCGTATTCGGCTCAAAGAACCTCAAAGCGATTGTCGCGATAGGAAATTCAACCCAGCATATACACAATCCGGACGCGCTCACTTCTGATCTTCGCGAAATAATGCCCGGCATCAAAGAAAAATCAAAATCGCTTCACGAATTCGGCACCGCGGGAGGAATGAAAATTTCGGAGGCGCACGGAAGCCTTCCGGTCAAAAACTGGCGTGAAGGGTCTTTTGAATCCGAAATCGACGCCGTTTCGGGGCAGCAAATAACCAGGCTGACATTCGATAAGCATTATTCATGCTATTCATGCCCGATAGGCTGCGGCAAGCTAATGAATATCATCCATCCCGAATATGGCAACCTCCGCTCTCACAGTCCCGAATACGAAGGAGCGGCGGGCTTTTCGTCGCTCATAGGCAACGGCGATCCATACCTCGTTTGCGCCGCCTGCGAATATTGCGATAGAATGGGGCTCGACCCAATTTCGGCGTCATCCGCCATCGCCTTCGCGATGGAATGTTTTGAAAACAGCATATTGACCGGCGAGGACCTCCCCGGCGTAAAGACGGGATGGGGATCCGCGGAAATGGTAATGCGCCTTCTCGAACAGATGGCGAAAAATGAAGGGCTGGGAAAAACTCTCGCAATGGGCGTGCGCGAGGCTTCCAAAATAATAGGCAAAAATTCTTCGGAGTACGCGATACATGTCAAAGGCCTGGAGCTCGCCATGCACGATCCGAGAGCGTTCTATAGCATGGCGGCTAACTACGTTACGGCGAACCGCGGCGCATGCCACCTCGAAGCGCTTTCTTACGCTCTCGGCTGCGGGTATTATTTCGAAGGCATAGGCCTTCCGGAAACGGTGGTTAACGACTCCGAAAGCGCCGCCGAGATTGCCATAACAATGCAGAATTTCATGTCGATAATGAACCCGCTCGGGATATGCAAGTTCCTTCCACTGGCCGGCGTTTCCATAAACGATATCGCACGCTGGGCGAGTTTCATAACCGGAGAAAATTTTTCTTCCGCAGGAATGCTTAAAGCCGGAGAACGCATATTTAATGAAAAACGGCTTATAAACTGCCGCCTCGGAATATCACGAAAAGACGATATGCTTCCGCCGCGGCTCTTCACGAAAAAACGCGGAAGCGGAAAGGCGTCCGAAAATCTTCCGAACATCGGTCTTATTCTTTCAGAATATTATCGCATACGCGGTTGGAGCGAATCCGGCGTACCGACATCGAAAAAGCTCAACGAGCTTGAAATAGAATTCAAGCTCTAACGAATGCGTCCGGCTGAAAGCCTTTTCATCGGATCCGAAAGCTGCTCAAGGTTTATTTCTGGAGTTTCTTTTTTTCGTCCTCGATCTTAAGCGTTCTATGGAAGCAGTAAAATGTCAGATAAATGACAAGGCCCCAGCAGGAGCCCATGAAGATCCATCCGGCCGTAGTCATTACGCGCTCACCTTCCTTTTTCTGTCCCATGCGATCTTGATAAGAACGATGAATATCATCAATATCGCGGCCATCATTATCCGGGCGCCCCAGAGCGGCCCGATATTCTGCTCTGGCTGGCCCGCCATCTTGAGTATGCCTATGCCGTCCTGATACCCCCATGCGACTATCAGCACGAATATATAAAGCGGAGTGATATATTTCATTATGTAGTAGAATATACGCGGTATCTTCATATTATGACCGTGATGCATTTCATCCCACGCGTCATCCATTCCGAATATCCAGCAGAAATATATCAGTTCGATAAATCCGAAGACGGCGAGGCCGAAAGTTCCGGCCCAGAAGTCCATCTCGTCAAGAAACCCCCTGTCGAAGAAAATTATGACGGGAACCGACGCCGCCAGCATAAGCCCGCCGACGGCCGCCACGGCTTTTCCGTGCGAAAGCTTGAGTTCGTCCTTCAAAAATACTATCGCGGGATAGGCCAGCGCGACGGAAGATGTGATGCCGGCGAAAAATAACAGACCGAACCACATAGCGCCCAGAATATGGCCAAAAGTGATATTGGTGAAAACTATCGGCATCGAGCAAAAGCCAAGATTGAACGCGCCGCTTTTTGCGATGTCGATCGTCTCTGTCGCGCCGAAGAAAACGACTGCGGCTGGGATCGCTATCGATCCTCCGAGTATGACCTCGGCGAATTCGTTCGTGGCCGCGGTCGTAAGACCCGTGAGCGCTATGTCATCGCTATCCTTCAAAAAACTGGCATAGGTCTGTATCGCGCCGGTGCAGATACTGAGCGTGAAAAAGATCTGCCCCGCAGCTTCGAGCCATATCTTGCCATTCTTAAGAGCTGCAAAATCAGGGTTCCAGATAAAGCCGAGGCCGTCTAAAACGGTCGCTTCGACCTTGCCGAGCGTCATGACCTTAACCGCGAGTATCACGCCGAATACGAAAAGTATAGGCATGCCGAATTTAGCGAGCGTCTCGATTCCGCTTTCGACGCCGCGGTACATTACGTATATATTAATAGCGAATGTCACGAGGAAAAAAAAGAGCGCGAGTTTCAAGCCGTCATAATATTTATTGTCCCAGGCAAGTTTCAACTCGAACCCGTCCGGCTTGACCGGCTCGTTGAAAACGAACTTGATCTCCTTCGGCGCCGCAGTCATTACCTCGCCGGGAGCCGGAACTATTGATGCTACCTCTTGAAGAAGAGGCGCCGGATTAGGTTTTTTCGCGTCGGACGGCGTGGCCGTAACTATAAATTCCGACGCTGCCGTAAGTTTTTTTCCGGCGGCCGTGACAAACGAGTAATTGTATTTATAAGAACCGTCGCCGTAAAATTTATTGAATGGCACGACGACCTCTTTAACTGGAGGCATCGCCGGACCTTTAGACGGCGGAGCCGCATACGAAAATTCCATCTGCTTCTTTCCGG
>CAZJFS010000110.1:0-14529 GCA_964545075.1 uncultured bacterium | reverse complement strand
AGGGTAGGCGGCGCCTATGGCCATATGTATCGTGCCGCCTATTTTTTCATCAAAAAGCATGTTTTTTATGAATTTAGTTATGCCGTAATTCGTGCCTATGGCGGCCTCGCCGAATCTGCGCGAACCCGGTATCTCGAAAACGCTGTCTAAAAGCTTGCGACCGACTTTCGCATCCCACTTGATAACCTCGCCGCCTTTTACCTCGAGAGAAATGTCTTCGATCTCCTGCCCCATGAAAATGCCCGGATATGAAAAGCGGATCTTTCCATTGACGGAATCTTCAATCGGCGTCGTGAAAACCTCGCCCGAAGGCATATTGGCGTCGCCGCTGCTGTTGATCCATTTGCGGCCCTTAACGCTGAAAGTTATGTCGGTATCAGGTCCCGAAAATCGTATTTTATCTTTTTTATCCAGCATATCCACCCATTTTTGCTGGTTCTTTTTCAATTCGGTCCAGCGCGCTATCGGATCGGAATCATATAAAAAGCACGCCGAATAAACGAAATCGGCATATTCATCGCGCGACATGCCGCATTCCTGGGCCGCGGCGTCGGTCGGAAATTCGCAGAGGCTCCAGTTCATGGTTCCATCGAACGAACGCCGCATGAAAGTTTTATTCACGCCCGTCATAGCCATATTCACGGCCTTTTTCTTTTCCGCGGGAACGGTTTGAAGTTCCTTTAAATTATACGGCGCGCTTACCGAAAGTATGGCGTGAAAATTTTCGACGGCATATTTATAAAGCGGAGAAACGGCCCGCAACTGCTCTTCCGAGGCATGATCGTAAAACATCCTGGAAACGCCGTTCACGCCCAGCATAAATTCGGGTAACGCGCCAACTTTAACGGCTTCCTTGTAGATTTCCCTTAAAAGCGGCTCCGCGAGATTTGTAGAGCGTATTAAAAGATTCTGGCCTTTTTTCAGTTTAAGCGAGTAATGTATTATCAGCTTCGCGTATTTTTCAAAAATGTTTCCCATAAATCCCTCCGGCCCCCGCCTATTATTGCTTGACTTCTATTACGGCGCCGTGCTTCAGAAGAAGCGTGGCGATCTCTTTTTTGTCCTCTGACGCGCAAAGGAATAAAGGCGTTTCGCCATCGGCGTCTTTCACGTTTATTCCGGCGCCATTCGCTATGAGCAGTTTAACTACATCTAAAAGTCCGTGTTCGCAAGCATCATGAAGCGGCGTACGCTCGAAATTATCGCGCGTGTTTATTTCAGCTCCACGTTTGATAAGCAGCGCCGCTACTTCTTCGTTCCCGTATGTTATTGAATGCTGCAGGGGCGTCGTTTTATAGCGGTTGCGGGCATTGATATCAACGCCTTTTGAAAGAAGCAGCTCTACGATCTCGCAATTTACAAATTTAGCGGCGATATGAAGCGGCGTTTCTTCGAGATTTTCGCGTATGTTAACGTCGGCTCCGCGCTCGATCAGAAGGGTTGCAAGTTCCAAACCGCCAAGTTCTATCGCCCGGTGAAGCGGCGTTTCGCCATCGGTATTCTGCGGGTTTATTTCGGCGCCCGAGTATATGATAAGTTTCGCCAGATCTCTGTTATTCTGGCTTATCGCCCAGTGAAGCGCGGTCGAACCGTCATCGCTCGCGGCATTGATATCCGCTCCGCGCGCGAGCAAAGCCTCTATGATATCGCGGCGGTCGAATATGACCGCCCAGTGAAGAGGAACCATCCCCTCTTCATCTCGCTCTTCAATAACCGACTCCGTTTTTTTTATCATTTCGGTTATTTCAAGACTCGCGCCGTCTTTTATTAAAGCGTGTATCTGAGAAGCGTGCGCCGTCGTACAGAAAAATCTCAAAATTTTCTCGATCGCCAATTCAATAAAGCTTTTAAAGTTCAAGTGTTCTCCTCCGTAAAAACTAAAATTTGTCAAGGTCTTCCATCACGGGCGTCCCATCCTCATATTTCTTATGATTTATGGGATTAAGCCGGCTGTTTTTAATGCCATACGTAAAATAAAAGATAAGGCCTATCGCAAGCCATATAAAAAATCTTTTCCATGTCGTCGGCGTAAGACCCGAAGTCAGCATAATGCATGAAGCCATACCGAGCACGGGAATCGCGGATTCATATTTCCAGATGAAGCCTACGACTAAAACCAGTAAAAGAATGACTAAAATGTTCAAAAAACTCCATGGAAGAGTCGGATAAGCAAATGAAAGGTAATAAGCTCCATAACCCGTGGCAATGCCAAGAACCAGCGAAGCTAAAATATTTACGAATAAACCTGACGGCACTTTGAACGGCCTGGCCCTGTTGGGATCTTTGATCTTCAATATCACGATGCCGATACATACGAGTATGAAGGCGAAAAGCGTTCCGATATTGCAAAGATCGACCATTTCGTCTATATTCATAAACGCCGCGAAAACCGCGACGAGCACGCCTGTAATAACCGTCGCGAAATAAGGCGTCTTATATTTTGGATGGATAGATCTGAATATCGGAGGAAGAAGCCCGTCGCGCGACATCGAGAAAAATATGCGCGGCTGGCCTATCTGAAACACGAGAAGCACGGCCGTGTGAGCTACCACGGAACCAAACGCGACTATCGCGGCGGCATAGTTCATGAAAGATTTAGCGAAGCCGCCAGCTTCAGGAAGCGTTCCGATATATTTCAGCGCCATGGTGAGAGGCTCGGCTTTTTCCGAGGCAAGCATGTTTTTAAGCGTCGCGAAAGGCATGATGCCTACGAAAACGAATGTGACAAGTACATATATTATGGTGCAAACGATGAGAGAACCGACGATGCCCACGGGAAGGTCGCGGCCGGGATTGCGCGTCTCCTCGGCGAGCGTCGAAACGGCGTCAAATCCGATATAAGCGAAAAAGACTATCGCGGCGCCGCTTAAGATTCCGGAAAAGCCGTTAGGCGCGAAGGGCGTAAAGTTGGCGGGCTTTATATAATAAAAACCCACGAAACAGAAAAAAGCCAGAACTACGATCTTTGTCATAACCATCAGTGCGTTGAATTTAGCGCTTTCCTTTATACCGATGAGTATTAAGACCGTCAGCGCGGCGACGATCGCGACCGCGGGGAGATTAAAGACGATAGGAATGCCGAAAAAATGAGGCGCATCGCCGATTATAGTCGGAAAGGAATGCACTTTCAAAGTATTGGGTATGCCGATCATGTATAAGCTGTTCTCAACCATACTCTGGTAAAATAAAATAATCTTGTCGCGCGCGAATGCGGTGCGGTAATCAATCGTCATCCATGTCGGAAGATGAAGGCCGAACCCGGCCAGAAGCTCGCTGAAATAACCGCTCCAGCTTATGGCGACGGCGACGTTTCCTATGGCATACTCAATGATAAGATCCCAGCCGATTATCCAGGCGACGATCTCGCCGAGAGTCGCATATGAATATGTGTAAGCGCTTCCGGCTATCGGAACCATGGCGGCGAACTCGGCATAGCATAGCGCCGAAAATCCACACCCTATGGCAGTTAATACAAATGAGAGCATCAGCGCCGGTCCAGCTCCGGGTCTCGTGGCGTCACCGGCGGCCGCGGTTCCGATCGTCGCGAAAATACCGGCTCCTACTATAGCGCCAATCCCGAGAAAAATAAGATCGAACCCGGTAAGCGAACGTTTGAGATGGTCCTTGGCATGCGCGGACTCAGCCAGAATTCCATCGACGGATTTTATTCTAAAGATGCTGGATAAAATTTTAACCACTCTCCCAATGCTGATATTTATTAACGACAAATTTTCGAGTCAAATATATATCAAAGAACTGAATTTGTCAATCGGCTATTTTTTTGTTTTTTTGCCGTTTTTTTGTATCATTAATGATTTGCATTTTAAAAAAACTTATGTTATAATCGCTCTGGCTTATGAGATAATTAATTAAGATATATGATAAAGAAAAGGCGGTATCAGTTAAATGAAGTTAACTACCAGGTGCAATGAATTAATAAAGGCGGTTCAGAGCTGTTCGCGCGTTATCGTCTCGGCTTCGCCGTCGCCTGTACTCACCAACATACTCATCGACTGTAATTCGAAAAAAGACGAAGGCATGGTTCGATTGTTCGCTACCGACCTTGAAATGTATTATGAAGTGTTCGTTCCGGCCGCAATTGAAGAACCGGGCGAGGTCATGGTATCATCAAAAACCTTCACCGAAACGCTCGGAAGCTTTTCCGATGAAGGTGAAATAACGATCTCATGCAACACGGAAAATTTCAACATTGAAATACGCGGCAGCAATGTCGCCAGCAAAGCCGAATGCACAATATTCGGGCTCGCTCCGGACGACTTTCCAAGCCTTCCCACATTCGATAAGGGCGAAAATTTCGCCTTCAAATATTCGCTTTCAAAATTCCAGTCGATGATACGCGACACCATATACGCGGCATCGACCGATCAGGTAAAGCCGGCTTATTGCGGCATGTGCCTGAAAATACTCGGCAACGGCCTCAGAGCGGTTGCAACCGACGGCAAAAGACTCGCTTTTTGCGAACACACGATAACCGAAACGGAACTTAAGGAACACAACGAACTCATAATAATGTCAAAAGTGCTCAACGAAATCGCTAAATGCCATTATGACGAAAATAACGACGAGATCGAGATAGTTATTTTTTCAAACCAGATCGCCTTCAAATCCAAAACCTATTCGTATTATGCCCGCCTTATCGAAGGCAAGTTCCCGGATTATAACCAGGTCATTCCCAAAGAATGCAAAATAAAGATATCCGGAAGCATTTCGGAAATGTCCAATCGCCTTCGGAAAACGCTTAGCATCGCCAAGGAAAATAGCAACACTATAAAATTAAACGTGGGTTCCTCGAGCATAGTCTATACCGCGAAATCAACGCGGGTAGGTTCCATGAAAATAGAATCTCCGATAACCATGATATCCGGAAACGACATTGAAATAAATTTCAACGCCAAATTTCTTCTCGACCTGCTCGCCACGATAAAATCAGATGAATGCATTCTTGAATTCACCAACCCGCAGGCTCCAGTTAAAGTTTACCCAAAACAGGAAATAGCGAACGAGAACCATGTCCATATACTCATGCCGGTGCGTCCGGGCTTTGGCGCATAGTCGCAACGGCCTTGAAAACATGCCCTGAAATTAAGTTTTGAAAGAAGGTGGCGCGTTGAAAAAAAAGTTTAAACTTTTATTTTTTATTGCAATTTTTTTGTGGATATGCTATATTATAAAAACTAAGGTTCTTGATCTTTTAATAGATAACTTTCGCATGGGCCGCAAGATAGAAAAATTCGAAAAAAAATTGCGTGAAACGTCAGAAACTTCCAAGGACACTCCAATAAATTTGCTGACGCTCGCGAGCATGTTTCATGATAAAATGTGCGATTATGAAAAGGCTCTCACGCAATACCAGAAAATCCAGATTGAATTTCCGGACTGCGACTTCATGGAACTGGTTCAATATATGATCGGCGAATGTTATGAAAAAATGGGAAGAATCGAGCTCGCTATTCACGAATATAAAAAATACCTTGAATTATACCCGGAAGGCAAGCACTGCTCAAGTCTTAAAGAAAAGCTAAACAGCTTTGAAACAAACGGCGAAGAAAAAAAGTCATAAGGCTTTAAATAATTACTCATAAAATTAAATTTAAAATCTCAAGGGGGTTTTTACAATGTGGTTTAGACTTTTAGTGGTTGGTTTTGTCGCATTTTTAGTAGGCAAGTTCTATGGTCAGAGAGAACGCGAAGAAGAATTATTCGAAGAAAAATCTTCAGTGCCCAAAAAAAGCGTGGTATTCGAATACCAGAACAAAAACGCAAAAAAAATAGTCCTCACAGGTGATTTCAACAATTGGGATATAAATTCAGACCAGATGTTCGACCTCGGCGACGGAAACTGGAGCATCACGATGTTCCTGGAACCCGGCCGCTATGAATATAAATTCGTCGTTGACGACACCGAATGGATCGCCGATCCGGGCGCGAAAGAATCGATCGACGATGGCTACGGCGGAAAAAGATCGGTGGTCGTGGTTCAATAATAAGCCGCGTTGAGAACGTTGGTTTTTAACCCGTTAGAAAATCAACTTGAAAAATATATAAAAAAGGGAGATTTTCAAAAATCTCTCTTTTTTAATTTTATCGAACGGACATTATTTTCATTACTTTCTCGATAGGTCGTGTTGATTCAAATTGGTTTTTGAGCTTAAAATAATAGACAGATACATATTGCGCGAGGTCATAAGCTCCTTTTTTTTCGGGGCTTTCACCTTTCTTTCGATCTTCCTGGTCGACATTTTAATGGAACTTATCGACTATATCATTTCAAAGGGTATTCCGGTCGATACCACCATTAAGCTTTTTCTATACGCCCTGCCCGCGGTGCTCGTTCTCGTAATTCCGATGGCGCTTCTTTTTTCCGTGCTCCTCGCCTTGAGCCGGCTCACTTCCGATAACGAGATCATAGCCATGAAAGCCGGCGGCATTCATTTTTATCGCATCGTCGTTTCGCTCATCTGGGTAGGTCTTATAATGACCGTCTTAACGATAGGTTTGAATGAAATCCTCGTGCCGAACTCAAATCTTCTGAGACGCGAACTGTACAGAAAGGTCGTGCTAAAAAGGCCGCTCCCAAAAATCGCCGAGAACGTTTTTTTCGAAGGCGGTAAAAACAGGATGTTCTACGTGCGAAAATATGAAAAAAGCACCGACACGCTAAGGAACATAACGGTTTTTGAACACGCGGGAAGAAACAAGTATCCTAACATCATCGAAGCCACCTACGGGAACTGGGAAAATTACAGTTGGTGCTTTTACAACGGCGTGATCCGGGAATTCACGAATTCCGGACTCGAAAAATATTTTGGACGGTATAAAAAAATGGTCATGCCTACGGACACTTCATACGAAGGCGATTCCGGGTCCTACACAACCCCGCGCGAAATGAGCTTCCGCCAGCTCATGCAAAAGATCGACGAGAACAAGCGCGCCGGAATAGACGTCATTAACATGCAGATTGAACTATGGAACAAGACAGCCCTCCCATTCGCTTCATGCATATTCGTTTTAATAGGCGCACCTCTCGCGGTGACCTCCAAACGTTCGTCCGGCGGATCGGTCGGCATGGGAATTTCAATAATAATAATTTTCGTCTATTATATAATAATGTCGGCCGGGAGAGCTCTTGGCGAAGGGCACATGCTAAATCCCATCCTGGCGGCATGGCTCCCGAATATGGTAATGGGGGCGCTGGGCATGCTGTTGATCTATATAAGAAGAAAATAGCATGTATGATTAAAGCTGAAAATAATATCATTTATAAAATAACCGGAGGATTTGAATGTCTGAACAAACAATTTTAAGCGATGTAAAAAAAGCGATCTTCGACGCGGTCAAAAAATGCGGCGAAAACGGTTCACTGAAAATATGCGAAGGCGCTGAAGGCTCCGGAAACGTTCCAGCCGGCCTTGAAGCGGCAAAAATTATTTTAGAGCCGCCGCGCGACAAAGCTTTTGGAGATCTGGCAACGAACGTCGCCCTGAAAATATCGAAAGCTTACGGCAAGAAACCCATGGAACTGGCCGAAATACTGGCGGCAAATATCGAAAGCGGCCTTTTCTCAAAGATAGAAGTGAAAGCGCCCGGCTTTATAAATTTTTATCTCAGCTGCGATACGATATACGCTAACGCTATGAACGTGCTGAAACTCAATGAAAAATTCGGACGCGTCAACATAGGAAACGGTATCATGGTAAACGTGGAATTCGGTTCCATCAACCCCACCGGCCCGATATCCGTAAGCCATGGCCGGCAGGTCGTTCTCGGCGACATATTTTCGTCATTTCTCGAATTCACCAACCATAAAGTTACTCGCGAATATTACTGCAACGACACGGGAAATCAGATAAGGAACCTGGGCCGTTCGGTGCTCGCCAGATACCGCCAGGCGCTTGGCGAAGCGGTAGAATTTCCCGAGGACGGATATCACGGCGAATATGTGTCCGAGATAGCGCAGGAAATCATCGGGATATACGGCGAAAAATATAAGACGCACCTTTCACCGGAAGAAGACGAAAAAGCGATCGAAGAATTCGGCGAATACTCCCAGAAAAAAATGATAAAAGAAATACTTGACGATTGCGCGAAGCTTGGCGTAAAATATGATATGGTTTACTCGGAGCGCTCGCTTTATACCGACGGAATAGTCGGAAGAACGCTCGAGTTTTTGAAAAGCAACGGCCTTACATATGAAAAAGACGGCGCCACTTGGTTTTTGTCAACTAAATTCGAGGACGAAAAAGACCGCGTCCTGATCAAATCCGACGGAAAAAACACTTATGCGTTAAGCGACATCGCTTACCACAAGACCAAACACGACCGCGGTTTCAAAAAAATGATAACATTCCTCGGAGCCGACCATCACGGATACACCAGAAGGCTTCACGCGGCGGTTGAATCGCTGGGCGTTCCCAGGGACACGCTGCGCATATTGATACACCAGTTCGTTACGATGCTTCGCGACGGCCAGATCGTGCGAATGTCTAAAAGAGCGGCTAATTTCGTAGAGCTTTCAGAACTGATATCCGAAGCTGGAAAAGACGCGACGAGATATTTCTTCATCATGCGCAAGATGGACGCTCACCTGGAATTCGATATAAATCTCGCTAAATCGCAGACCACCGACAACCCGGTTTATTATCTCCAGTATTGCCATGCGCGCTGCCACGGAATTATTAACGAAGCCAAAAGCCGCGGTTACGACACCGATCTTGACAGCATAGCTGCGCTGCCAGTCGAAACGCTTAAAAGGCTTTCTTCTGAAGAAGAAACTAATATATTGAAAAAAGCGGGAGAATTTCCCAAGGTCGTCGAGGAAATCGTTAAAAACTACGCTCCTCATCTGATCTGCCATTACGCCGAAGATTTCGTGAAACTCTTTCAGAGTTTTTACACCAAGGGAAAAATGGACAAAAATTTCAGGATCGTAACCGACGACGCGGAACTTACGAAAGCCAGACTCTTTTTAATGTATGTCGTTCTTATCGTCATAAGAAATATTTTGAACATAATGAAGATAAACGCGCCTGAAAAAATGTAATTTTAAGCCCACTATCTGATTAAATTTGCGAGGAATATCAAAATGGGAAGAAATCATAAATACAGCGGGTGGTTCATAACCTTCGAAGGCCCGGAAGGGTCCGGCAAATCGACCCAGAGCCAGATGCTTTGCGAATATCTGAAAAAACTCGGCCATGACGTCATTATGACTTTCGAACCGGGCGGAACGCCCATAGCCAATCAGATAAGAAGCGTTCTGCTCTCGCGTGAAAACGTTAAAATGGTCCCGCGCTGCGAAATGTTTTTATACGCCGCCAGCCGCGCTCAGCATGTCAGCGAAATCATAATTCCGCACATTCAAAAGGGCGGCATCGTTATATGCGACAGGTTCACCGATTCATCCATCGCCTATCAGGCCTTCGGACGGGAAATAGGCTACGACATAGTCAATTCGATACAGGAAACCGCGACTTACGGCATAAAACCCGATATAACCATAATGCTTGACATTGAAACGGATATAGGCCTCGACAGAACCTTCAGGAAACGCAATCCGAATAAAATCGAACAGGCGGCCGACCGCATCGAACTTGAAAACATTGAATTTCACACGCGGGTAAGAAACGGATATTTAAAGCTGGCGGCAAAGGAACCGGAACGCATAAGAGTGTTTGATGCCAACGCCACGACCGAAGCGATATTCGGAGCGATAAAAAACTATATTGAAAAAGAAATCGGAACAAATGCGGGCGCGGCGGGTTCTCCCGGGGAGTGACGATTCATGGCTATAAAAGTCCCAAAATCTTCTTCTTCGACCGGCGGGATCTCTGAAAAGAACCGGCAGGCGTCGGGGACAAGCTCAAAAGGCGCGGCGGGCGGAGCCGGTGGATCAAGCGGAGCCGGGATATCCGCCGTCAGCCAGAGTTTTTCAGCGGCATTCGACGGCGCCGAACGGACTTTTAACGTCCAGGAAATAAGGCGGATGATAAATGATCTGGACGTGCACATTCAGTCACTTAAGAAGAACCCTACATTCAAAGAGTTTGAAACATATCGAGATAAGATAAAAGCAATATTAAATGAAATAAGCACAAAACTCTACAAGAAAGAAACACGTGAACTGTCGCTACCCGGCGGAAAGTCTAAGAAATTAATTTCAATGATAACGCGCGTCGATGAAGTGCTGAAGGACATCGAAGAAGAATTCAATAAAAAAGTCGACATTGATCTTCTGGCCACGCATTATGAAATAAAGGGAATATTACTCGACATTGCGTCATAGAGGTTAAAATATGGAAAATGAGCTCATCCAGCCTGAAATAAGATTTATTATCGTCACCGGCATATCCGGAGCGGGTCGCACCACGGTATCCCGGGCCTTCGAGGACCTGGATTTTTTCGTGGTCGATAATATGCCCCCTGAATTGATACCTAAATTCGGCGAGATCTGCATTAAATCACAGGGAAAAATAAATAAGGTCCTTCTCGTATTGGACGTTCGGGGCGGTTTTACTTTCGACGAACTTTTTTCCGCCTTAAACGAACTGCGCAAAATGAACATAAGCTATCAGATATTATATCTTGACGCTTCCGACGAAGTCCTGGTAAAACGTTTTTCAGAAACGCGGCGCAAGCATCCATTGGGCGACCGTCTTCTTCTCAAGGACGCCATACAGGAAGAAAAAAAACTGCTTATCCCCATAAAAGAAAAGGCCACCATAATCATCAACACTTCCAAGATGACCATATGGAAACTCAAGGAGGCCATTGCCAAGCAATTCGCGGACAGAAATCCGAATTCTCACCTTATAGTGAATCTCATCTCTTTCGGCTATAAAAACGGAATCCCGGAAGACGCGGATATCGTTTTCGACCTCCGGTTCCTGCCCAACCCTCATTATGAAGACCAGTTAAGGGAGCTTACGGGACGCGACAAAGGCGTCGTCGATTATATCATGCAGCATCAGGTATCTCAGGGATTCCGTGAAAAATTATGGGACTTCATCGATTTTCTGCTTCCCGAGTTCGTCCGCGAAGGAAAGTCGCATATTGAAATAGCTCTCGGCTGCACCGGCGGGCGTCACCGTTCGGTCGCGTTCGTCGAAATGCTTAATTCTTATCTTGTTTCAAAGGACTTCAGGGTCATTACAAAGCACCGGGAGCTAATTAATTTTCCAGAATAAATATATTATCAGGGTCCATGCTTATTTTAATGCGCGCGCCGGCGGCAAGTCCTACCTTTCTGGCCGCGGCTTCATAGATGTCTATTTCAAGCATCGCGCCGCCGGCGGTTTCGACTATCGCCGTGTGCATTTTTCCCCTCGTATAAAGCGTTCTGACGATCACTTCAAAAGAGTTGGGCTTTTCGCTGGCGTTGTTATAGTGGTGCCCTAAAATATAAACCGCCTCCGAACGTATGCCCCATGACAATTTTTCGCCAACGCGGAATTTACTCTGAGCGCACCCGCAGGTTATGTTGACGGCGCCGCCGGCGCCAGGCCATCCGACAACCACCTTTTTATCCCCGACGGCGGCCACGACGCCGGAAAATATGTTTTTAACACCCAGAAACGCAGCCACCCTGGATTTTTTCGGATAGTTATAAATATCGAAACTCGGCCCGCTCTGAATGATGCAGCCGTCTATCATAACGGAAATGGCGTCACCCAGAAAATATGCTTCATCGAAATCATGCGTAACCATAAGGGACGTGATCTTAAACTCCTCATGGATGCGCTTTATCAACCGCCTTGTCTCTTCGCGCATGGCCGCATCGATGGCGGAAAAAGGTTCATCCATGACAAGAAGGGCAGGCCTGTATGCGAGAGCGCGGACGATCGCCGCGCGCTGTTTTTCGCCTCCGCTGAGATTTTTAGGATAACGCGAAAGAAGATGGCCTATATTTAAAAATTCCGTAAGTTTTTCAGCGAACGCCCTATCGTCAGATGATGATAATTTTCTTATGTCAAGCGCATACATAATGTTTTCAAGGACCGTCATGTGCGGGAAAAGGCATATATCCTGAGGAACGTAAGAAAAATTCCGCTCGTGCGGCAGCAAAGCTGAAATATCACGGTTTTCGCTCATTATTTTACCCCGGCAATGTCTTTTGGAGCCTATGATAGTTTCAAGCAAAAGCGTCTTTCCGGAACCGGTAGGTCCCACTATGACGTAGCACTCTCCGTTTTGTATTGTAAATTCTATGTTTTCAAGCGAAAATTCGCCGGCTTTAAGGCACACGCCGCTTAGTTCAATCATATTTCACCAGTCCCAGAGATCGAGACACCATATTTATCGCAAGACCTAAAGTTAGAAGTATGAGAATAAAAACCACCGTACCTTCTATATCTGCCCCGGCAAGCCTCAAATAGATAGAGATCGGAAGCGTCTCCGTTTTCATGGGCATGGAGCCGGCTAAAGTAACGGTTGCGCCGAATTCTCCGATGCATTTGGCGAACGTTATCATGGCCGAAGCCAGAATTCCTTTACGGGCAAGAGGGAACGTTACCGTCATAAACGATTTGAACGGAGTCGCGCCCAGAGATCTGGCGACCATCTCATATCTGGGCGATATCTCGTCCAGCGATGATTTTATCATGCGCGTCGCGACGCCTGCGCTTGTGACGAACTGAGCCAATATTATTCCGCGTATCTCGAAAACGAACGACATGAAATTATTCTGTATGAGTTCACCCGCGCGGGTATTGAAAAAGATCAAAAGCGCCGCGCCTAAAGCGACAGGCGATATTATGAGCGGAAGTTCGAGAAGCGCGTCAACGAAAGTCTTCCCTGGAAAGTTATAGCGCGAGCGTACGCGGCCGGAATGGCCACAAGCACCGAAAGAAACGCGGCCGCCGCGGCCGTAAAAAAGCTCAATTTTATAGAATACCAGACGCGCTCGGATGATATGGCGCTAAAAAAAGTCGCGCGATCCATAAAACCGAAAAGCGAGGCGATAAGCATGAAATAAAATAAAAACAGCGCCACCGCTATGGCTATCGATATATTTTTAAAACTGATAGCGTTTCCCTCCGGACATTTTAGCATAACCATAACCGATGTGCTAAAATATTAAACGGAAGCTATTTTAACACATCGGTCAATTCATAGTCAACTGGCGGACATTAAAAAATTGACTTTAAATTCAATGTTTGATATAATTTTCAAAAAGTATAAAAGGACCGTGCCCTGATGTTAATAAATACCCTCGAAACCAAAAACAAAGGGTTTTCGCTCACTGAAATGATCATAGTAATTATGATCATAGGTATTTTAACGATCTTTGCCGCCCAGTGGCTTCCAGGCACCATAGATCAGGTCAAAATAGATAAAACACGCGTTCTAATGAGCGAGGTCGCAAAAGCCTGCCGACTTTACGCGTTCGACCACGGCGGCAATTACCCCGGAAAAGTTGAATACCTGTGGCCGAAATATATCAATACAATTCCAAAATCCCCGTTTGACAGGCATGAGCCGATCGAAATCTCATTCGGGAAAAAAACCGAGATCGTCTGCTACATAAGATGGAAAGATACCGATCGAAGGCTCGCCATCCCATTGGATACGCTCGGCTTCGTCAACGACAACAAGGCGAACCTTCCCGCGGGAACGGCTTTTTCCATAGCCAAGACCTACGCGGCCCCCCAGACCGGAGAAATCAATATTTACTTCGTCACGCTGGATATCGATTATAAAACCCAGTCCACCACGAAATATCCCGATTTAGGATCCGACTTTCGTTTTTTTGTGGATGACGCCGAAATAATCAGCGCAACTTCGAATCAAGGCGCTCCGATAACGCTTTCATCACTGGGCGGACTGCAGAATACCGGGTTCGAATATAGCTTCAGCCCCGCGGGCGGTAACGACAGGATCACCGTCAATCTGAAAAACTGCAAGCGATCCACGAACTTCACAATACAGATATACAGGCCGGGTCCGGAAGACCCCGCTCCAGGCCCACCGGTGCCCGGCATCCCTATATTCTACGGCGAAAAAAAAGTCCTCGAAGCGACGCCCGGTTCGGCCGTTCCAATAACACTAACGAGGCTTGTAGCCGAATCGACAAGCGTCAAATAATTTTTTAAAAGTGCATGTGACATGACTCATCAAGCCAATTACTCATCCAACCTGCCCCAGAAGAAAGTGATGCCCGAAAATTTAAAAGGGCTCCCGAAAAAGCTTTTGATATGCGAATTTTTAAAAACTTTCGCCACTCCAATGGACCTTTTTTCATTCAACCGGGCGCTTATGAACGAAACGATGAAGCTCGCGGGCGGCGATCTCGCGGCAGTGGTCTATTTCAACGACTCGGCGGACGGGGTTAAATACGTTCAGAAAAGCAACGGCGCATTTGAAAAAAAGCAGATAAGACCCCCGTTTTATTTTGTTCAAAAAGAGGTCGCCTTCATAGAAATATCTCCGTCGGAAAATGAAAACGACGTTAGCCGCTATCGCTGGATGCTTCTGGCGCCCATGGCGTCGTCGCGATATCCGTTAGGCGCCATC
>CAZJFS010000109.1:0-14731 GCA_964545075.1 uncultured bacterium | reverse complement strand
ATGTCGAAGGCTCCGATATCGCCCTGAAGCGTCGAAAGCTTATCGATGTAATCGTTTAAATTTTCTATCGAATCATCAATATAATTAATCTGTAATTCGATCATTTCCGGGTCCATGTAATCATCGGCCATTATAATCAAAGCTCCTTTGACACTCTTTTAACGATAGCCGGAACATCAAGTATCAGTGAAACCTTGCCGTCGCCCAGAACCGAGGCGCCCGATATCCCTTCGACCTTTTTAAAATCCTTTGAAAGTGATTTGATAACGACTTCTTCCTTTCCAATAAGCTCGTCGACGCATATTCCTATCATCTTATTCGCGGAGGATACTACAACCACCTTAAGATAAGTACCGGCGGCCGTCCGCTGATTTATACCTATCGAGTCAGCCAGCTCGACTATGGACAATATTTTATCGCGAAGTTTTATCGTAAGATTTCCTTCAACCGCGTGCAGCTCATCTTTCGATATTTTTGTAATTTCAATAACTGATTCAAGCGGAAGCGCAAATATTGCATCGGCTATCCGGATCAAAAGCGAAGATATTATGGCCAGCGTAAGCGGCAGCCGGATAGTGATTTTAGTGCCGCGGCCTTCATCAGACGATATGGTAATTGATCCTTTTAAATTCTCAAGCGATTTTTTTACGATATCCATGCCCACTCCGCGTCCGGATATATCGGTAACTTTTTCGGCGGTTGAAAATCCCGGCATGAAAATCAGGGCTATTATCTCCTGCCTTGCGAGATTCACGGCTTCGCTTTCACCGATAATCCCTTTTTCAATGGCTTTTTTCAATACTTTTTCGCTGCTTATGCCGCGCCCATCGTCCTCGACATCGATACAGATATTCGAGCCTTCATGATAAGCATTCAAAAATACCGTGCCTTCTTCGGATTTATTAGCCGCAAGCCGCTCTTTTGGAAACTCGATCGCATGATCGACGGCATTTCTGATAATATGCGTGAGCGGGTTTCCAAGTTCGTCAATAACTTTTTTATCGAGTTCCGTTTCTTCACCGTGTATTTCGAGATTTACTTTTTTATTCTGCTGCTTCGCCAGATCGCGCACTACGCGGTTAAATCGTTTGAACAACTGGCCAACCGGAACCATTCTGGTGTCCATTATGCCGGTTTGAAGATTGTTGATGATCTTTCCAAGTTTATAAGCAGCGGAATTGAAATCAATTATGTAGCTTTCAGTCTTGAAAAGCGCTTTCATTTCAACGCTCGTGGACTTTAAAGAATTAATGGCGCCATCGAAGAAGGACATGCGGTCACAGACCGAGGGATCATTGGTGAAATGTTCCTTTTTTCTTTCAATGTCGCTAATCGTATCTTCCAGGTCATATATTATCTTTTTATTTAAAAAAATCGTGTTGAGACGGTTCGATATTTGAAAAAAACTTGCTTTTATAATAACAAGCTCGCCTATAAGATTGATAAGGTTATCGAGTTTTACCAGGTCGACCCTTAAAGTCTGACTTCCAGCCGCGTCCGCTCCAATGCCTGCATCCATGGTCGAATTCAACGTTTTTTCAGCTTTTTTCATCGCCGGACGCAATACTTCGAGCTCCTCCTCGCGCCTTCCCTTATCGATATTGGCCTGATCAACCGCCTTTCCGTGGCTATATAAGCAGGCCGTTATATCTTTTATCTGATCGACATCTCCGATCTTTTTTATTTTTTCCGGATCGTCCTCGCCGCTTACATAAAGAATGCTCATATCCAGAGAATTCTGTTTTTCAAATTCATCCTCGGATTCCGGAACGCATTTGATGACTTCGCCGCTCTCCTTATAATTACTCACGACCAGAAGATATCTCATCGCTTTCATCGGCGCGTTTTCTTCGATAGTCACATCCACGCGGAATGCTTTTTTCCCGGATTCCAGGCACTCGGCCAAAAGCGCAGATTCGTATTCGTTCAATTTAAAATCATTATTCGCTATCGCATCGCCGGAATTTTTAGAGGCGTCACGGCCGGTTCCCGAAAAGCCGTAAGATTGAATAAGCCGCGAAAAAGCCATAACATCTTCCGACAGGTCTATTTCATGGCCGGATCCTTCGGCGGCCAGCGCGAGAAAGTTCCTTATCCCGTCGACGGAACCGAGAAGCAGCGTTATAGTTTCGCTCGTTATTGTGCTTTTGCTGTTTTTAAACGCCACGAGAAGGCTTTCGACGGCATGGGCGAGCGTTGAAATGTTGTTGAACCCTACCGCCGCTGAAGAGCTTTTAAGGCTGTGCATGACGCGCATGACCGTGTTGAAATTTTCAGAATCTTCGGGATTCCTCTCCAGCTCCAACAACGCCTCGTTCATTTTCTCGATATCTTCATATGACTCCTCGATGAAAATATTCAAATAAGATGAATTTTCAAATTTACGCTCGCCTTTATCGCCCGCGCCTATCCCTGAAACCGTAAAAGGCTCGCGGAGGTCACGAACGGATATACGTTCGTCGTTAAAAAGAGACCGGATTTTTTCAGCGCTTTGCTTAGTCTGATACACGATATTAATTTTAATATCGTGCGATTCCGGAGCCGCCTTCAAAACATCTGATATGGATTTGAGCTCGGGCGTACAATGAACGATCTCGCCGTTCTGTTTAAGCGATATCCAAAAAGCGCCGGTATCTGAATAGTCCTGAGCGTCAAGGCCCGCTGTAACTTCTATTTCAAATATGTTGTCAGGCGAACGCTCGGCTATAAATAAATTAAGGTCTTCAAAATCTTTCAAACTCGCCCGAACCGCTTCGGATATCGACAGGGACAGATTCACGCTCGCGCCGGAGCCTGCTGAAGACGGAGCCTTTGATCCTGGCTTGCCGGAAGCTTTACCGGATATTACCGCGTCAATTTCGCCTATCGCATCTTCTATATCGACGGTCTCGTCTTCCGTTTCATACTGTGAAACGGCGCTAACGAGAGCGGTTAAAAGATCGAAACACTTAAAAAGCAACTCGATTATATCATCGGCGAACTTCTGTTTTCCCTGCCGGATGCTATCGAGTATATTCTCCATTTTATGCGTGAGCTTGTTGATTTTTTTAAAGTTCATCATTCCGGACATGCCTTTTATGCTGTGGGCCGCCCGGAACATGTTATCGAGACTGGACGCTTGTGACTCGCGATCGCTTATCTTTTCGAGCTTTAAAAGCTCGGCGTTAAGAAGCTCCAGATAATCTCCGGCTTCAGCCAGAAACAACTCCCGGCTTTCTTTAAGATCATCGCTTGCGTTCATTAAAAATTACCTTTCCTCGTATTTCGATATGTCGAATGTTTTTATTTCTTCCGTTTGAAGAGCTGCTTTAAACCGTTCGACCTCGTTCGCCGTTAAAAAGAGGATCTTAAAATACATTTCAAAATTGCCTTTATCGATCTCTTCCATAGTAGGTATGGTTTTCACTATATCGCCATATTCTTTAAGACTTTTAAAAAGCATAAAAGCGTTTACCATTTTCATGGGAAGATCCGGAATGAATTCGACTAGAATCGAATAAAGAGTCATGTTCTGGTTGATTTTCTCGTTAATGACTAGATTTTCGTAGGCGGTTATCTGAAATTTTTCGGTTTTGACGTCGATGACTCTGATAAGTTTCTTTTCAGGCGCCTCTTCCTTGAACTTCAAAACGCGCTCTTTTACAGCTGCATTTGAAACGTTCGGCTTTATTCCGATCTTGATGGATTTCATGCATTCTTCAAAAAATTTCAAAACATCAAATAAAAGATCGATACGTTCTTCATCGATAAATTCTATTCCGCTTCTTACCTTATCAAGCATGGACTCAAGTTCATGGGCTATTTCCGACATGTTTTTCATGCCAAGCATGGCGGTGGCGCTTTTCAATGTATGGACCGCTCTGAATATTTCCTTAATAGCGTTCGAATCCGACGAATTCTCCTCGAGATTTAAAATGCATTGCGACATCGCCGAAAGATTTTTCTGAGTATCCAACGCAAAAGTTTCGTAATCTTCCAGAAGCTCAACTTCCTCGAATACGGCTTCATCAGGAATCACAGCATGTTCGACTTCTTCTTTTACCGTTATTCCTACATTTCTGATCTGATTCTCATCGATATTTAATTTCGCGGCGATATCTTTCGGTTTTATGTTTGAAAGAAGGAAAAATTTTATGCGCATATCGAAGCCTTCTGGTGAAAAATCTTTTATATTATCCGGTATATGGGCCGTAATGGGGACAACGAAAAGAAGATCACCGCAGGATTTGGCGGTTTGGTATATGTCGAAACGCGATTTTTGCGATTTGATTATATCTTTTTCAAGCATGAGATCAATCTCATAGACCGGCTTATTATTATTGAAAGCGTCAAGCAGCTTGCCCTGATAAGAAAGAGCGATCTCAAGCCTGACGGCAGGGTCCACATCCGAATCGATCTCGACCTTATATTTTTTAAGAGGCTTGTCGACTTTCTTCACGGCTGCGGGCTTTTTTTGAAGCTCGGATTCATCTATGTGAATGCTCGTTACGGACGCTGTTTTTAAAACGCTTTCGCGACCGAGAGCCAGATTTATTATCTCCGGAGCATCGATTATAAGGCCGACGCTATCGCCGCTTAAAAGGGTCGTGCCCGATATCCCTCTAACCTTTCCAAAACAGTCGTCGAGCATTTTTATAACAATTTTCTGGGGCGGCAGAAACCGGTCCACGCATATTCCAATAAGATCTTCGCGTTCGCGGACGACGACTATGTTTTTAATGTTCTTTGGCGACGCGTCGAATATGCGTTTATTGAGCAGAGCGTTAAGATCGTATATGTTAAGAGTATTTCCTCTGAAAATGATCGTGCCCTGGCCCGAAATGGATTTAATTGCTTCATCATTAACCGAAAGCGTAGCGACGACCGTCGATATAGGTATAGCGTATATCGATCCGGCCACTTCGATCATCAGCGCGTCGGTTATATTTACAGCCGAAATAATCGGTATTTTAAAAACAAAGCGGGTGCCTTCGTTGATTTTCGAACTTATGTTTATAACGCCGTTGAGCTTTTCAACGCTTGTTTTCACGACATCCATTCCTACGCCGCGCCCGGAAACTTCTGAAACCGTCTCGCGGGTAGAAAAACCCGGCAGCATTATAAATTCGAACTTTTCCTCATCGGTCATTTTTTCGAGTTTTTCGGGCGTCGTGAGTTCGCGTTCAAGCGCTTTAGCGCAAACTTTTTCAAGGTTTATGCCGCCGCCGTCATCTTCTATTTCAATAAATATGAAACGGTCTTTTTTATACGCATTTATGGAAACGACGCCTTCGGCCGGCTTGTTATTGGCGATTCGCTCTTCCGGCGGCTCTATGCCGTGATCCACCGAATTTCTTATAAGATGGATCAGTGCGCCGGAAAGTTCTTCTATTATGGTCTTATCAACCATCGTATCGTTTCCGGATGTCTTGAACTTGATCGGTTTTCCCTGAGATTTAGACAGATCGCGAACAAGGCGCTGAAGAGTTATCATCGTCTCCTTGAATTCGACCTGCCTTATATCCATTACATTTTTATGAAGATGATTCGCGGTCTGACGTGACGACATCGATATCTGTTTTACCAGGTTAAGCATATTCTTATCCATCGGTTTCTGACGGACATAAATATCCTCTATTTCTTTTTCAAGGATAGTAAGACGCGTTCCGGTTATTATAACTTCGCCTGTCTGATCAAGAAGCTTGTTGAGATAAGACATTTTAACCTGGATGGTCTCTTCCATAGCGCCCTCCCTTTATATAAATGACTTGATTATCGTTGTTATATTATAGCATACTCAAGCTGGAAAATCCATTAATTAATAACTAACGCCTGTATATGGAAGGCTTGTAATAATTAAATTTCGTTTTTATTCTCATAAGGCTTTCGGCATGCCCCAATATCAGGTAGCCGCCATCGGTCAGGGAATTATAAAGATTTTCTACGACGCGCGTTTTGGATTCGACATCGAAATAAATAAGCACGTTCCTGCAAAATATACAATCGAATTTCGTGAGCGGAAATTGTTCCTTTAAATTATGCCTTTTAAAACGGACCATTTTCTTAAATTCTTCACGAATTGCATAACGATCTTCACCATGTGGAATTTCCGACTTCACCTTATCAAAATATTTATTAATGGCGTAAGAAGTAAGACGCGATACCGCATATGAGCCGTAAATGCCTTTTTCACATTGCCTTAAGACTTCAAGGTTTATATCCGACGCGATTATCTGAACATTCCAGTTTTGAGGGTCGTTAATCGCTTCAGCCACCGTGATCGCTATCGAATATGGTTCCTCGCCCGTAGAAGACGCCGCCGACCATATTTTAAGCGTTTTTTTCACGCCCGTATGCTTTTTTTCGACCTCGGGGATTATAACGTTTTTTAAAAGTTCGAAATCCTGCTCATGCCTGAAAAAATAAGTTTCGTTAGTGGTTATGGCATTTATGAAATGAATGGTCTCTTCTTCGGCTTTCTGGCCTCTTGAAGCTATATAATCATAGTATTCACGATACGATTTTAAATTGAGAACCCGCAGCCTTTTTCTGAGCCTGTTCGAAACCAGCGACATTTTAGTGTCCTTGAGCGAAATTCCGGCAAGTTTATAAATAAGAGCGGCAAACAAGGCGAATTCAGCCTCCGTAAGAGCCGAAAATGATTCGATAAAAGCCATTTTATTACCTTTCTATATTTTTTAGTTTAATCGTTTAATTGAGATTTTTAAGATAATTTACCGCTTCCTGTTCGTTAGCGGTAGTTTTTATAACTTTATCAAGATGGACGACCTTGAAGATATTACTGATCTTTTCAGAAAGATTTATAACGACAAGGTCGCCCTTCAATGATGAAAGCATCCTTTTAACCGCTGAAATCGAGCCTATAACATGTGAATTTATATTCTGAACGTCTTTTAAGTTTATTATTATCCTGGTCGTTTTTTTCGACGCCTCTTCGATGACGGCGCGAAGATCTTCCTTTAAAAAATTAAGGTCGTCGCCGCTCACGTCAAATATTAAAATCCCATCAATCGTCCTGGTTTTTATAGCCATTTCATTCTCCTCGCTCAATCACGCTTTTTGGTCATGGTTATCTGATTACCCTTTTCATTGAAAGACAGGCTGTCCATATACGAATTCATAAGAAATATGCCGCGCCCCGAACTCGCGTATATATCATCGCCGAGGGTATAGCTTTTAAGGTCCGGAACTTTGAATCCTTCTCCCTCGTCCTTAATGATTATGACTACTTCTTCGCCGCTAAAATTAATTTCGACTTCAACAAACTTGTTGGGATCGCTTTTATTGCCATGAACAACGGCATTAGTAAATGCCTCGGTAAAAGCGAGTTGAATCTGCCATGTCGATTTGAACGCGGAAAAACCGAGCCAGTGGTTTAAAAAGTATGAAACCTCGTCAAGATGGCTTACATCGGAGGTTATCCTAAATACATTTCTGGATAATTTCAGAAAACTAAAAAAATTCTTTTTAGAATTTATTGAAGCATATGCGCCAAGAGCTTTTTGAACAATTTCACAAACATCAGCGACGTTAAACGGCTTCGTCATATAATTAAAAGCGCCCAGCTTCAAGGACTGAACGACATTTCCAACGGACCCGGCGGCTGTCAGCACTATTATTGGCGTGTTTAAATTGATATCCTTCAGGTTTCTTATTACGTCAAGACCGTCCAGCTCGGGCATGTACATATCCGTAATAACAAGGTTGAACTGCTTATCCCTGAATAACTCTATCGCCTCCGATCCGCTCATTACCGTTGTAACTTCATGTCCTTCATATATAAGTATCTTTGAAAGAAGCTTTAAAATTGACTCATCGTCGTCGATAAGAAGAATATTACCTTTTATTTTTCCGCGCGAGCTGTCGCCCAGGCTTATTATGTCGGACATTTTAACAACACTCCATTCTATTTCGCGGCCTGTAACTTAACCGCTTCATCAAGGGTTTTATAAATGGAGAACACTCCGATAAGATTCGCGACGCGAAGAATCTGCTGCAACGAATTCGGAATTTTCACGAGCGCCAGATGTTTATTCGATCTATTGAATGTTCTTTGCAGGGAAGCCAGAAGACCAATGCCCGAAGAGGAAACGGATTCTATCTGTGAAAAATCGAATATTACCTGCGGCATGGTCGCCGGCACTTCTTCGGCGATACCGAAATCATTTATCAGTTTTTCCCTTAAAAACATCGCGCCTTGCTGATCGAAGTTTCCTATTATCTGAAAAACAATATAACTTTCATCTTTAATAACGTTTACATTCATAGCCGGTATCACTCAACCTTTATATTTTAATATTTTTCTAAGAATTCATTTTCAAGATAATAAACGCCATGTCATCATTTTGAGGATTTCCACCAAGGTGTTTCTGTATCGCTGAAAATATTTTGTGCCCGATCGCCTCGGCCTTCTCCGAGTGATTTTCCTTGATTATTTCCTTTACGCTGTCAATTTTAAAACCCTGAAAATTTATATTATAATTATCGCATACGCCATCGGTATACAGGAAAAAAATATCCCCTTCAAAAAAACGCGTGTTTTTTTTCTCGTATTTAAGATCGTTGAATATGGCAAGGATCGTCCCGCCCACTTCCATTTCTTCGAAAGAATCGGACGCAGCCCTGTAAAGCAGAGGAATTTCGTGACCGGCATTAACATACATGAATTCGCCTGTTTTCGGATTGAAATCGGAAAAAAAAGCGGTAGCCATCGATTTGGAATGAGTTTCGGCGCACATTGAATTGTTAAGCCGCACGGCGATCTCGGACAAATCTTTCGTCGTTTCGATAAAAGCCCTGAAAAATATTCTTATAGTGTTTGAAAAGATCGCCGAATGAATGCCGTGTCCCTGAACGTCGCACAAATAAAATATGCACTGCTCATCGCTCACCCTTACGAAATCGTAAAAATCTCCGCCTATATCAAAAACAGGTTTATAAATGCTGAAAAAGTCAACATTTTTATAAGAAGGAAGCGATTTCGGAAAAGTGCTTTCGATTATTTTCCGCGCCGTTTCTATATCGCTCTTATATTCGATCTGTTTGTTGTAATTACTGACCGTGTTTTTTATAAGTATTTTTAATTCGCTTGTCCTTATGGGTTTTTGAAGAAAAGATATGAAATTGTTCTCACAAAATTTAAGCGTTTCGTCATCGACATACTGCCCGGTCATCAAGAACACTATGGTATCCGGAAAGAGTTCATGTGCTTTAAGAGCCAGCTTCATCCCATCATCCGGATTTTCCATGTTATTATCGGTGATAAGCAAGTGGATCTTGGTCTCACGCATAACGTCAATGGCGTCAATGGCGTTCTGAGCGCCGATTACATTATATCCCCAGTAACTTATGGCTTCTTTAAAAAAATCAATTATATAGTCTTCGTCATCGACTATCAGAACTGTAAAATTCTGGGGAATAATATTTTTAGAACTATCGGAAAAGCTCATTTAATATCCCATTACTTTAAATTCTCAGGCATTTTATAAAGAAGTGAACCCACCGCCCGAATAATTTTTTCACTTCTAATTTTAGGAATTGAATGTTTCGCGAATATACGTTCTAACGTTTCGAGCGTCAGGTCCTCTCCACCGACTAGCACCATTTGATTAAGTATCCCGCTCTTATAAAACAAACGGACGATCTCCTTCCGCCTGCCAAAAAAAGTATTGCAATAACTGCTTAATGCCGCCGAACCGGCTTCTATCTCCGAAGTGGCCGAAGCCGCTTCCAGTTGTTCCAGGTTATCAATGATAGAAGTATAATTAGCCATCGGAAGGGTTTCAAGCCTGACGGCTGAATTTTGTTCGTCATAATTTCCAGGGGCCGCAAAATTCGAGGATGAAAAAACGGATATGAAATTTGAATTTAAAACCACCGGTATTTTTTTTTCGTCGGCGACCTCTTTAAGCGCGGAATTGATCTCGGCGACGATCCCGTTGAAAAAATCCTCTCCGTCCTTACGGCTTAAATAATCCACTTCCAGAAGTTTTTGCATTATTTCATTCATCTGCTCGGATATTTTGGATTTCTGCTGCTCATATATTTTTTTGTCGTTGTAATATTCCTGCTCGAGCTTCGAAAGCTCGCGATGATATATTTCCGTACGTTCTTTCTTTTCTTTCTCGGCTGAAAGTTTCGTATACTCGTCCGAATATTTCTGGTTTAAAAGGGTCTGTTCGCGGCTTAACTTGACGCGCAGCTTGTTTATCTCGTTCTCGACCGTCGAAACGTCTTCCTGGAGCCGCTTCATTTCAGCATCTTTGGTTTCGCGGAATATTTTATACTTTTCCTGCCTGTCTCTTATTTGCTTTAAAAGATCCGATTTATCGGTTTTTTCTTTTATGGGTCTTATAAAAACATTAGATTCGAAGGAAAAATACTGCATATAAGGATGAAACGCCAGAAGCGTTGAAAGATCGACATAGCCGACTTTCATATGCGACGCGGACGTCTTCTTTCCTTCAGCGGATAGCGCATCGGAAAAACCGGTCAAAACTAATGAGAAAGACAAAAGAAGATATAGAAATAATATTTTATTTTTTTTCATTTTACAATCACCGCCGAATAAATATATACAATATAAGAGCCATAATGTCAAGAAAAAGAAGATTTGGAGCAAGCGTCGATACGGCTTAAAAGCCCGTTTAATAATGAATTGGCGCTAACTCAAAAATTTTTTCATTATCGCTATACCGGATTCAAGGTCGAACTTCGGAGACCACTTTAAAATTCGCGATGCAAGCCGCGAATCGCATAACAATTTTGGTATCTCCGATTGAGGGTGTATATGCGCCACATGATTTATTTTAACCTTGCCTCCGGAAATAAGATCGGCCAAAGCATTTATTGTGACGTCGCTACCGGTACCCGCATTAAGCAACACGCCGTTAACTTCCCCCGCGTGACATTTTTCGGCGGCGAGCCTTAAAAAGCGGGCGCAATCTTCTACATATAAAAGATCGCGTGTTTGAGTGCCGTCGCCATAAATACGGAGCTCTTCGCCGCGAATGGCGCGGCTCACGAATATCGGAACCACGCCCCCTTCCATATTTGACTTCTGGTATGGACCGTATGTGTTAAAAGGACGGACGACAAGAGTTTTCATGCCATAAGCTTTAAAATACGACAAGGTATAATTCTCGCCGGCGAGCTTGGCCGCGGCGTATGGCGAAGCCGGATGAGCCGGATGCGTTTCCGATATTCCCTCGGGCAGGGAACACGATGAATATACCATGCACGTCGACATGAATAAAAACGAGCACCCGTTCTCCCTGGCGCTTTCAAGCACGTTGAAAGTCCCGCAAACATCGTTATCGAATATTTTTTTGGGGTTGTCGATACTTTCCTGTACATTGATGGAAGCCGCAAGATGCATGACGTGATCGAACTTTCCTTCCGCGAATATCTTTTGAAGAAGGCCGTTATCGAGTATGGTTCCGACGTAAGCCTTTTTAAAACCTTTTCGTCCTTCGAACTCTTTTATGTTTTCGAGAGAGGAATTGGAAAGGTCATCCAGAACAGTTACCTGATGGCCATTTTCAATAAGTTCCTTTAATGCCCAGCGCCCTATGAAACCCGCGCCGCCCGTCAGAAGTACATTCATTTTTTCACGCTCCGCTATTAATTTATAAGAGGACGTTCTGTTCACTAAACATTTGCAGCATCTGTTTCTTCGACATACATTTGCAATCGGTCGACGCATGTTTCCCGTAAACCTTGATGCGGGATGCGTCATAGTATTTTTGATGGTCCTTATCGCTTAAAAGATCCGGTAAAAGTATAAACATATCAGGGCTTTCAACGGCGCAGTATGATTCCTCGCCCGTCATAAGATCCTCATAAAGCTTTTCGCCGCGGCGTATTCCGACTACCTTCAATTTGATGTCTTCGGCCGCTTTTTTAAATTTTGGCGCGTAATATTCCACCAGAACTTCAATAAAATCCTTTATATTGACCACCGGCATCTTTAAAATAAACGTTTCTCCGCCGCGCGCAAGCGTAGCGGCCTTGAGCACAAGATTGGTGGCCTGCGAAAGAGACAGTATGAACCGCGTCATTGAAGGATCGGTAAGCGTCACGTAATCGTGGGTTTCAACCTGTCTTTTTATAAGCGGTATAAGCGAACCGCGGCTGCCGATAACGTTTCCAAAGCGGACGCTCGAAAAGATTATATTTCTGGAAGCGCCCTTGTATTGATTGGCGTTGACGATCAGCCTTTCCGCAAAAAGCTTTGAAACTCCCATTGTATTGGACGGATTAGTAGCCTTGTCAGTGGAAATGAAGATGACTTTCCGAACGCTTGGCGTCGCGCGGGCGGCTTCGATAACATTCTGAGTGCCCAGCACGTTCGTTTTCAATGCCTCGAAAGGGTTATATTCGCAAGCAGGAACGTGCTTGAGCGCGGCCGCGTGAAAAATTATATCAGTCGATTCAAGGGCGATCTTAAGACGCTCTTTGTCTCTTACGTCACCGATGAAATAACGCATTGTTTTATGGTATTGCGCAAGTTCATGCTGAAGCTCGAACTGTTTGGTCTCATCACGGCTATAGATCCTTATTTTTTCGGGTTTATACTTTAAAAGTTCCTTTACGAGAGCGGTACCGACTGTTCCGGTGCCGCCGGTGATAAGAACGTTGTTACCTTTGAAAAATTTTTCTGCGCGTATAATTTGAGACACCCCTTTCAATAATTAAGGCATTTAAAAAAACTATCGCTTCATTTTGATTATAGCGAACCAAAAGAAGCGAATAGTAAATGTTTTATAAAAATGAATATGCAAAGATCATGCTTGTATGTCTATGGTTCCGTTAGGGTTTCCGCTGCCGATGCCTGCTTTGACCTGATTCACGGTCTGTTTGATCAACTTATCAGCCATCTCCGCGGGAATCTGGTTAGCCTGTTTGAGCATTTGCAATTGAATCATCATCTTGCTCTGACTGCTTGCCGGTGACGCTCCATCCATGAAAATCACTCTCCTTCAGCACAGTTAAAACCAATATATCCTTATTTAAATATTATCACAAAAAGCTTTTAAAAACAAGTTATATTTTTAAAAGAGAGTCCTTTTGAAATGCATTTTTTTATATTAAATTTTATTCGGCTGCATCCAGGGCTATTTCAACCATCGCCGTAAAAGTTTTTTCACGCTCTTCCGAGGAAGTCTTTTCATGAGTGACCAGGCTGTCGCTGACGGTCAGCACTGAAAGCGCGCGCACGCCGAACTTAGCGGCAAGCGTATACAGAGCCGTGGTTTCCATCTCGACCGCGAGAACCCTGAATTTAGCCCAGAGTTTCCATGCTTCAGGATCATCATCATAGAAAGTGTCCGCCGAAAGGACGTTTCCAACTTTTACGTCCACGCCTTTCTTCGCGGCGGCTGCGTGAGCCTTCATTAAAAGCCCGAAATCAGCGCAGGGCGCGTAGTCCATGCCTTTGAACCGAAGCTTGTTCATGCTTGAATCAGTCGAGGATGTCATGGCCAGAATAACGTCCCTTAATTTCACGTCGGGTTGCATCGAACCGCAGGAACCAATCCTTATAAGCGTTTCAGCCTTATATTCGGATATGAGTTCGTTAGCGTAAATGGATATGGAGGGCATGCCCATGCCGCTGCCCTGAACTGAAACGGGTCTGCCTTTATATTTTCCGGTGAATCCGAGCATGCCGCGGACGGTATTATAGCAGACGGCGTTCTCGAGAAATTTCTCGGCTATGAATTTAGCTCTCATCGGATCGCCCGGAAGCAATACTGTTTTAGCTATTTCACCATTTTTAGCGCCGATATGGATACTCATTATTACCACCCCTAGTGTTTTGTTTTATTTCAGACGGTTAAAATACAACAGAATCGGATAAAAATCAAGAAAATATTTTTTTCTTTACAAAAGGCTGCAACTTATGTTATTTTTATTCAAATATGGCGCAAAGCTCTATCGCTTAAGCGGAATAATGAAAAATGGCTGGTGAATAAAAAATGAGATTTAAAAGGTCTTTCGGCGTTCTAATGCACCCGACGTCGCTTCCCGGAAGATACGGAATCGGCGATCTTGGAGAAAACACATATAAATTCATAGATTTCATGGAAAAATCAGGCGCTAAACTCTGGCAGGTAATGCCGCTCGGACCCACCGGCTACGGCGATTCACCATACGCCTGTTTTTCGGCGATCGCCGGAAATCCTCTTATGATAAGCCCCGATAAGCTTATAAAAGAGGGAATACTTTCGCCCGGGGACGTTGAACCGATCCCTGAATTTCCTGAAAAGAACGTTGATTTCGGCCCGGTGATAATTTATAAGTATTCCCTGTATAAAAAAGCCTTTAAAAATTTTGCCGCATCAGCCGCCGGAACCGCTTTAAAAAAAGATTATGAGGAATTTTGCTCCTGCGCTGAGAACATATCATGGATCGACGATTTCGCTCTTTTCATGGCGCTGAAGGAAAAAAATGAAGGAGCCGTTTGGTCGAAGTGGAGCCCGGCCCTTGCCAAGCGAGAACCGGAAGCATTAAAAGCCGCAAAAAAAGAACTCGCCGAAACGATAGATTTCCATAAATTTCTCCAATTCTTGTTTTTTCGCCAGTGGCTCTCGGCCAAAAAATACGCCAACGATAAAGGCATATCCATAATAGGGGACGTCCCGATATTCGTCGCTTATGATAGCGCCGACGTATGGACGCACCCTGAAATCTTCCACCTGGACGCTCAAGGCGATCCTACGGTTGTCGCGGG
>CAZJFS010000108.1:0-14790 GCA_964545075.1 uncultured bacterium | reverse complement strand
GATGAAAGATATGCGGACGTATGGTATTGGACTGGAAACGCTCTTTACAATTTAGGCGAATTCGATGAAGCGATAAAATGTTTCGACAAGGCGATAAACCTTGACGATACATTCACCAATGCCTGGTTTTACAAAGGCGTCGCCATGGTCACTTCGGGCAAGAACGAGGAAGCGGTAAAATGTTTTGAAAAGGTCCTTGAAATTGAGCCCGGCGATAAGGACACATGGTATAATAAGGGACTCGCGCTTGCCAACATAAACCGCCACGAGGAGGCGGTAAAATGCTATGATACGGTGCTGAAAATAGAACCGGAGAACCTCGAGGCGCTTATCAAAAAAGGATATACGCTCCACGGATACGGAAATTATCAGGAAGCCATAAATTATTATGACAGGGTGCTGAAAATAGATCCTAAGAACAAGATGATATGGCATTTGAAGGGCCTCGTTTTAAACGAGCAGGGCCTTATATCATGTACCGCCCATAAATATGAAGAAGCGATAAAATGCTATTACAAGGCTCTTGAAATAGATCCGAACGAGCCCGTCACATTATATGACATGGCCAATACGCAGGCCAACCTTGGAAGTCACGAAGAGGCGCTCCGTTATTTCGATAAGTCGCTGGCGATAGACCCGTCGAATGCCGTCGCCTGGTACGACAAGGGTAACGTATTAAATATCATCGCCAGGTATGAGGACGCGCTCATATGCTACGATAAGACCCTGCAGCTGCAGCCGGACCATACAGACGCGAAATTCGCCAAGGACGTCATAGTCAATAAACTTAAAGGCAAGCAACATATAGAAGGAAAATAATAAAGATGGAACTTATCGAACTTTTTTTAGCGTTAAACACTCAATTGTACAACGAAACGGTAAAGTTTTACAATCACAGCAAGACTATAGCTCATACGCAGGACCCTACTTTGAAACGTTCGCTCTGTAAGAAGATCGCCGAATATTTTTCGAATCATGAGAATTTACGAATGTTTTTGCGCAATAATTTCACCAGTGAACACGAACAATATTTTGAATCGCTTATACTGTCCAATCCGCTCAATACTATGATCAGGATCGAGGGCGAGGATCATCTTAGAAAAGTAGATATTTTTAGAAGATGCGGGTTCATATTCCAGATAAAAAAAGATTATTTCGCTATTCCTGATGAAATATTCAAGATCTGTTTCGACTATTTTAACAAAAACAAAAAAGAAGGGACCTCTATAACCGGCTCTTCTCAGGAAATAAGAGAATATATAGCCACTCTCCCGCCGGCGGAATACTCGTATAAAATGTCGAAGACTTATCTCGACGCGCATCTTTATTTTATAAAATATCTCCATCTTTTTATCGCCCGTGATTTTACGCTTTCAGAGCGCGCCTCGTCCCTTCTGGACGAATCGATAAAAGAGACCCGCGGCCGCGCGCCGATGCTTGATACGCTTAGAAAATTCACTGATTTCATTCCAGTTATCGGCGAGATGAAAAAACAGAGGATTCTTCCCAACCTTTTCCATAAAGCCGAAGTGATGGGCGAAACGTCATGGCTTGAGGTCAATATAGAAAAATTCCTGAAAGAATTCGTCCTGGCGCAGAAAAACGAACTTATAGAAATCGTCCTGAAAAAACTCCGCCCGGATTTTTATTTCAATATACGTTCGCTTCAATGCAAGTTTTCCGATGCCGAGCCGCTTATAAAATCGCTTATCTGCTTCGGCATGGCGGAGGTCGTATATTCCGATCAGCAGCCGGTTTATATAAAGCTTTCTCCGTTCGGCGAGAAAGTCTATGAAATAATGTTTCCTACCATGGAAACGATTTCCGACGACATGGCCGCGAAAAAAAAGATCCATAAGCGCATGGCGGTTCTAACTCCTGACTTTAATTATATAACCGATACGCTTGATATTTCACAGTATATTAAAATATTATGTTTTGCTGATCTTCTTTCGATCGACCGCGTTTATCAGTTCGCGATAAATCGTGAATCGATAATGCGCTCGATATCGCTGGGGATGAACTTCAACGATTTTAAGAGCTTCATGCAGAGGAACGTGAAAGGCGATCTTCCCGAAAATATAATCGCCACGGTGCGCGAATGGTATATGTCGGTCGTCGTCCTGCTTGAAAAAAAATATGTTTTCATAAGCGTTTCGGGGGCGCCCGAACGGCTCGCCGAGATCGAAAAGGACGAATTGTTTATGAAGAATGTATTTGCGAAGGTAAGGACGAATCAATACCTTCTCGAACCGGAGAAAGTCGAAGCGGCCCATCAATATTTCAGGGACAGGTCCCTGATGTTCATATGCGTTAATATGTAGATTTCGAGGCCGGTTTTATTCCGTTAAAACACGAACGAAATAACGTATCCGACGATATATAATATTACGGATGCTATTATCGCCGTTATTATTACATCTTTTGGTTCGTCAAAACGGTGCGCTTCTTTTACGGCGATATACTCAAGCCCAAGGTTTAAAATTCTGGCGGCGCCTGAAAGAACCGGAAAAGCTGAACCGATTGTTGAAAGTATGCTTACGGGAACGCAGATCATCGCTAATGCGATGAAAACTTCATTCAGGCTGCCGCTGCCTTTAAAAGCTTTTCCGACGTGATAATAAGCCGCTACCGATAAGGCAAATCCTATATTCACATTGAAAACAGTTTTTATAAGCATCTTCATCAATGAAAAGCCGCCTATGAAATCGGCCAGCGCCCTGTATTTATACGTCAAATAAAAATACATCAGGACGGTGACTATGAGCGCCAGGATATTCGCGAGCGCGAGCGCGGCGATGGCGTCTGTTTTTGCCTCTTCGTCGATGGCATCCCGGACCGTTTGCGTGGGTGATTTTAAAAATCCGAGAAGCCTTTTTATAAAATCATTGGAATTAAAATTTTCCATGTCCCTGCCTTATTTTTTGCGCCAGTCCGAAGGCGGAGTTGAATATTGGTGAGAATCGCGATGAATAAAGTGCTCGTCGTTGATTATAATGATGTCGCCTCCGCCAAAAACGCCTCGTTTTACAAGATCTTCATGGCTGGCGTAATTTATGTTTATGACGTGTTCCGGGTAAGAAGTGCGCTCTTCAAAATCAACCCTTTTGACTGATGAATAACGGCTTTCGCCAAATTCGGTCCCTATGGATTGCGAAGGAACGCGCTCTTTGGGGGACGACGAATATCCGGTATCGGATAAAACTTTTCTTTCCGCGCCGCCTGAGTTTTCTCTCTTTTCATATTCGCTCATGCCGCGATCGATATATATTGGCGGTTCCACGTATTCTTCTTTTTCCCTGAAAAAAGCGAAATTTATTACGCCTATATTCGAAGGCCTGTCCATTTTCATGGCATATGATTCGGATATTGGACCGAAGCAGAAAGACGCGACCTCGTTGTCGGATATTCTCCATCCGCGTATGTTGGCGCTTCCGTAGCCGTTTATGATATGGCCCATTCTGTCGTATCCTTTTCTGGATGAGCCGTCCACTACGTCGAGGCCGTCAACCGATGAAACTACCTTGATCCTTCCGTCGGTTCTGCTTACTATTAAAAGTGAATAATGGCGGCCTTCCCGGCCTTCAATGAAATATTCGCCATTTTTGCAGTATATTCTGGTCCTCTGGCCGTCTATTAAAATCGATACTCTGGCTATATTTCCCGCGTCGATGAAATATTTGTCGCTATAGTTATCGGGCGGGACTATTGAAATGTTTCTTCGGTCATATTCGCGGTTTTTTTCATGAGCATAAGCCGCTTCCGCTATTAGAAAAGTTGACATAAGCAAAACAAAAACAAGGCTTTTAGCGATTACCGATACTTTTTTCTCTCTTAACATTTAGTCCCACCTCTTTCTGATTTTAATGAAAAACCGGAAGCTCGTTTTTCACGATTCTTCCGGTTTTGGTTTTTTCAGGTTCTTACTTTTTTTTAGTTTTCAAATTCGTTTTGTTTATTTTTATTTTGTTTAAGGCGTTGTTCAGATCTTCTATTATGTCTTCGCAGTCTTCGCATCCGACCGAGAAGCGTATCATGCCGTCGGTGATTCCTGCTTCCAGCCGCGTCTTTTGCCCCATCGCCGCGTGCGTCATCGACGCCGGATGCTGGATAAGGCTTTCTATGCCGCCGAGAGAAACGGCTAGAGTGGCTATTTTGACATTGTTCATTACCGTTTTTCCGCCTTCGACTCCGCCTTTGACATCGAAACTGAGCATCGAGCCGAAGCCTTCCATCTGTTTTTTAGCCAGTTCGTGCTGAGGATGGGATTTTAATCCTGGATATTTTACCCATTCGACCATCGGGTGTTTTTCAAGGAACTTGGCGACCTCGCGAGCATTTGCGTCTGATTTTTCGACGCGCAGAGGCATGGTTTTGATGCCTCTCAAGACAAGCCAAGCCTGGTTAGGGTCGATGGTCCCGCCCGACGAGAAATGAACGGCCTGGATCTGTTTGTATAATTCTTTGTTTTTAGTCACTATCATGCCGGCTACGACGTCCGAATGGCCGTTCAACGATTTTGTCATCGAGTGAACGACGACGTCCGCGCCGAGCTCTAGCGGGCGTTGTAAATGAGGGCCCATGAAAGTATTGTCGACGATAAGTATCAAGTTATGTTTTTTAGCGAGTTTTGCGCATTCTTTAATATCTGTTATCGCGAGGGTAGGATTGGCCGGCGTTTCGATATATAATACCTTTGTATTTTTTTTAATGGCCTTTTTTACGAGTTCTATGTTGGAAGAGTCAACGTATGTGTATTCCACGCCGAAACGCGAATAATGTTTTTCGATCAAAAGTCTTGAAGGGCCGTAAACCGCGTCGGTCGAAACTATGTGATCGCCCTTCGAGAGGAATGTCATATAAACGGCGTTTATGGCGGCCATTCCGGAAGCCGTGGCGAGTCCCGCGTATCCATTTTCAAGCGTCGAGACCGCGTCTTCAAGCGCTTTTACAGTAGGATTTCCGAGTCTCGTATATTTATAGCCTTTTACCTCTCCCGCGAATTTGGCCGCGCCGTCTTCCGCTGATAAAAATGCGAAAGTAGAGGTCTGATATATGGGCACTGACACCGCGCCGTAAAGAGGGTCTAAAACTTGCCCTCCATGTATGGCCATTGTGTATTTTCCGCCTTTTATACCTTCATGCATATATTTTTCCCTACCCTTTCATAAATTTTTTTATTATTTGAACTTTTTTAGTGGTTATGTAGTATTAATACAACGGAAGCGATTATATCAATTTATCATTAATCTGTCAATCTTAAGATTAATTTGTTGTTTTAAACCTATACTCAAGTTTAAAAGCGGCGCTTTGCCGACTGAAACTAAAAATAAGAATAAAGCAATTTTAAAATTTCTTGAAAAAAATACCGCTATTGTGTTATCATTTGTATCTTGATTTGAAGTTTTAAAAATAAAAAAAATATATGGAACTTTTATATTATTTTTAAAGTAAAATGTAGTGTGGAAAAGTTCAGTGGGATTTGATGGAATTTAACGAGTTAGATGTAATAGCGAAAGTTAAAGAAGGTAATGCTTCCGAGTTTGAGAAGATTATTACCAAGTATACGAAGATGGTCTATAGCCTCTCATATCGTCTTATAAGAAATGGAGATGAGGCTCGCGATCTTACTCAGGATGTATTTTTAAGAGCGTTTCGCTTCATAGGTAAATATAATCCAGAGTTTAAAATGTCCACCTGGCTTTCGCGCATAACATTCAACCTGTATAAAGATCGATTTAAAAATAAACAGGTCCCGATAGCTCAAAATTTTTACAACGAAGAAGACGGAAGAGATTACGAAGAACAGTTCATAGATAAAAGCGCCAGTCCCGACGAGCGGGTTGAAAATAACTTGAAAACCGAAACTATAACGGCGATAATAAACACGATACCGTTAAACTATAAAACAGTTCTCGTACTATATTTCTGGGGCGATTACTCATATGAGGAGATCGCGGACATACTCGAAGTGCCGCTGGGCACAGTAAAGAGCAGGTTAAAAAGGGCCAAAGGTTATCTGCTTGAAAAATACAGCAGATTACTTGAGAAATGGAAGTGAAGGCTATGAATTGCAAGGAAATGAAAAATTTCATACTCGAATGCGATGGCAAGATCGAAAAACTTAATGTTGCTGCCAGCGTTATTACCGAACTCAGATCACATCTGGCTTCGTGCAAAAAATGCGCCGAGGCGCAGGAGCGCATGTTAAAGATGACCGCGTCGATCGCGTCTGACAAGGTCGAAGTTCCAGCCAATCTTGCTTCAGATATAATAAATAAGGTTATACCTAGAAAATCAGCCGTTCTCAAAGTTGATACCGCTCCCGCAAACGAACCGTCTATAATGGATCGTATAGCGGCAGCTCTTGGCATGACGCGTGAGCGTTTCTCATTCGCCGTCGGTTTCGCCGTCGTCGCCGCCGCGGTTATTTTCGGATACCAGCATTTTTCAAATGACGCCAACACTCCTGAAAAAATAGCTGATAACAAGATCGAAGTAAACGTAGCCCCGCAGCCCGTCGAACCAAAATTCAAAAAAAATAACGGCATTGCTGAAAGAATAGCGGTTATACCCGAAAAAGTCGAACCGAAATTCAAAAAAAGCATTATCGGCATAGAGCGTGGAAGCATAGCCGGCGGAGTTAAAGAGCCGGTGCTCAACGAGTTCTATTTCGTCGAAGGACCGGAAGACCTCAAAATATCCTATAAAAGCGCCGCCGCAATAATACTCAAACATAACTCCAAGTTCAAAATGACCGACACCGGACTTGTAATCAAAAACGGCATAGCTCAAATAGAGGTTACTCCTAAGGTTTTGAATTCATTCACCGTGACGACCCCCGATGCTTTTGTCGAAGTGACCGGAACAAAATTTACGGTGAGCAGGGTCCTGGATGAAACGGAAGTCGGCGTTCAGCTCGGAAGCGTAAGAGTGACGGATACCGCTTCTGGTGAAAAATTCAATCTGACTGCCGGCGCGAAAAAACTGATAACGAAAAAAGCCGTTAAAAAACAGGCTGAACACATCGAAGAAATATTCGCCGAGACAACCGCTGTTTCGCTTGGCGCCTCGACCGCTGAAGCCGCGCTTATCGAAAAGACGGCCGAAACAAAGATACAGAGCACGACCATAAATAACGTCATAAACAATCTTAAGAGCGGCAATGGCGAAATCAAGTAGAAACTCCGGCGATATGAAACGCATGTCTTATGTGAAGTATAATAATTTTATAATACAAAACAATTGAAAAAAAATAAAAAATGTTTTATAATAACACTGAGTAATATCGGTGTTATTTTTTATTGAACTTTAAATTACAAACCGAATTTGCTGAATTTAACAAAGGTTATTTTCGTTCCAGCGGTTTTTTCGATCTGATTTGCGTCCGGCTCTCTCCATGGAAAAATGAAGGTTTTTTATGATTATAATATCGCCAAGAAAAAATGGCATGACGACCGCTATAATAGTCGCCATGGTCGCCATAATAAGCATTCTTTTTTACAGCCTTTCGAGCCTTCTGCGCCAGGAAGCTCATCTTGCCGGGCGTTATTCGCGTATCTCCGTTCTCGCTAACATTGCCGACGCGGCGTGCGCCATAGGATTGAACGAACTCGAGGCGCAGCTAAACGACCAGAACTCAAAGCTTTTCACCGCCATATATCAGAAAGATCTTAACGGCCAGATAATTCCTACACTTTTCGGCAAAGGTAACGAATTGACATATACTCCCGCTAATTATCCGCTCTTGAAGGAAATAGTCGACCAGTATTCAAAAATGTATCCTGGAATAAAGGTCACTATAAAAATTGAAGTCAAATATTTGCGTGAATTCTCTGATATAGCTCCAATAGCGCTTAAAAATTCGGCCGAAAAACAGGGCGTGGCCGAAGTTACCGCAAGGGCCTGGAGCGACGCCATGAACGTATCTCAGACCATCCGCGAGAAAAGGGCGATAAAACTTACATGCAGCGCTCTTCCGGTTGTTTCGAGATTCAGTTTTTTCCTCAGGGACGCTTTCAAACAGGATAAAATAAATAAAGACATAACCATCGCCATGCCTGACGGCGGTAAAGAAAACCCGTGCGGAGCTTTCAACCTCATACAGGTCAACGAGAACGGCACCCCGGCGCCCGATGGCATGCCGGTAATAGTGCGCAATACCAACGGCGGCCAGACCGGATGGGTATTCCTCGGAAGCGGCGGAAATGAAACGAATCAGAAAAAACCCATATTAATAAATATAGCCGGAGGCGCCAAGGAAACCGGGGAAGACCACCACTTATTCAGGGTCAGCGCCCCGCCTCCCGCTTCGTGTTACCTCAATAAAAGCGTCGGAAACGCTGGAAAAGGAAAACAAAAGCCTGACGACGAAGCCGCTTTTTATGAGTCGGGATTTTCCGATGATCTTGTCAGCCAGAACAGCGATCAGCTTGTAGGATTAAATTCCGTCGTCGATATATATTGCCGTAAAGGGAGTTCGACCAGTTCCAGCGCATCCGCCATAAAGGCGCTTTCGTCGGTTTTTCATTTTTTCGATTCGCCCGACGCTCCCGGCGGAAACGGCAATATAAATAACGTAATGCTCGGGAATGTTTACCGCGCTTTCGCTACCCTTGGAATATTCAGATGCGATAAATCCGGCGGAAATTTCAACCGCGCCGGTTTTTTTAAATTCATAGATTCGGGCACGCATAAAATGTTGTGGGATACCGGTGACGCCAACCATTCTCCGGCCAAAAACGGCGAGCCTGCTCCCTGCACTTGCAACCATTGCACGGACCCGACGAATTATCCGAACCCCGTTCCGGGACACAAGAACGTTATTTTTCTCACCGACGAACAATACGCTATGTGGTCCTTCGGCCTCGACTGGCCGAATTTTCAAAATGCCATGTCCGACATAAAATATAATACTTATATTCATTCAGCCTATCCTGTTTCGACCACCGGCGGCATACCTGAAGACGTTGAAAAAATGTTTGAGCCGAAGCTCGCGAATAAATATAATTCTATAATTCCGAAAGATGACGCAACGTTCACCAAAAACATAGTTAAGGGTTATGCCGATATCACGGAAGATCTCAATAAGATGAAATTCATTAAAACTTATTTTAACGAACGCCAGACGATGCTTGTCTCAAAGGATGAACAGAAGGATTTCTGGGACGAAGTCGTTAAGGGCGGAAAACTTACGCTCAATAAGGTAGTGGTTTTCGATAAGGACGTAGACGTTGAGATTCCCGTTATCACCGATATCGAACGCGGCGGAATAATAGTGAGCCAGAAAAGCGTGAAGATAAAGAAAATAGATATAAAAGATAGAAAAAGCATCAGGGACGGAAAGACGCTTAAAGAAAAAAGCGCTCTCGCGGCAAGCCTTTTAACTATAGTCAGCCTTGGCGATAAAATAATAGTGGACGGAAATCCAGTCTGCGCCCATCTCGTTTCGCTGTACGATAAAAAAGGCGCGATCGAGGGTTCCCTGACAGTCACCGATCCTCAGAAAACGGTCGATATTTTTGGCGGCATAGCCGTAAATTCGATAAAACTCGATGAATTCACGGGAATGAGAAAGAACGCCTCTGGTTCGCCGATTATCGAATATAACCCGATCTTATATCCCGATCCCGATCCGAAGACAAAAGCGAGTTATTTAACCAATGAATTCGCTTATTCGGTCAATATGATGCCGACCATACAGGAATGGACGGTGACTTCGGAATGGTAAAAAACAACTTCAAAAACAAGGCGTTTACAATGATTGAAATTCTTGTCGCCATAGCGATACTTTCTTTCGCGTTCGTTCCGATAGTCATGAACATCATGAACGCCCGGCGCGGCGCCGAATCGACGATAGAAGAAATGAAAGGCATAGCTTACGCGGCCGATATGATAGATCGCATAAAAACCACGCCTTATAAAAAACTTAAAGATCTGGACAAGGTTGATGACGATACAGCTTTTAAAGCGCTTGAGATAGGTCCGGATGAAATGGCAAAACCGGATGCTAAATCAGCATTTACAAGAAAAGTGACCATATCGAAAGAAATAGATGAAAAATTTAACGGCGGCCAGGCGAAATATAAAATGAGAAAGATTACCGTGGATGTGAGCTGGGTCATAAGCGCGCAAGGCGATAAGGGCGTTACTACGAAAAGGCCCGTTTCTATAAAATTATCTACGCTTGTTCGAAAACTGGTGAATTTATGATGAAATTACGTATGAACAAGGCTTTTACTATAGTCGAAGTGCTTGTCGTGCTGGTGCTGACGGTGGGCGTAATGTCGGTCGGCTATAACATGTTCACCAACAGCTATTTTTTCGTTAGAACTTCAGGCGAAAAGCTTCAGAACATACATGCGGTTTCAATCCTGATGGAAGGATTAAGATATGAGTTATCTTCGCTTCCGACCCTGGACAGCGATAATACCGATATTATAACGCAGACTAAAGATACGTGGATAAAATCGTTTTTTTATAATAAAACTTTGTGGACCGACAGCGGCAAGTCTAATAAACCTTCCGTCATCCGCTATGAATTCGATGAAAAAGCCAGAGAAATAGTAAAAACCGTCGACGGGAACTCACAAAGATTCGGCCGCGGCAGGATCAAGGATTTCGGAATAAAGCATAATTACGATCCTGCCGTTCAAAATAACCCTGATAAGTTCAAACCGGTTTACTTTACGGTTAAGATAAGCGCTCTGGCTGATGAAAACGTTTCACGCGCGCATGAGGAAGTTAAGGTTCAATACACCATATACCCAAGACTTTTAAATAAGAATTTCCAGTTGAACAATGAAATCAAAGATTAAATAAATAAATATTTTAATAAATATTGAAACATTTTTCATTTTTTGTAGTAAAATAGTAGTAGTAAAATATTTTCGTGAACATTTAATAAATAAATAAATAACTGAAAAAATTCGAAGGAGTGATATGCTATGAAATCATTAAAAACTTTGTTTTCCATTTTATTGATAATTACTTTATCATTAGGTTTTTATGGCGTTTCAAGCGCCGGTGACGATGTGTTTAAAAATTATGTCGTTAAGGCCGAAGAGTCCCTTAAAAATTTCGCCAAACAAAATCTTGACGACACGTCTCTTGTTACGGAACTTTTAAAATTCAATAATATCAACGTTATTGATTTTGACATAAACAAAGCTAAATTCAGCGATATTGGCTTAAAAGACGGCGATGTCATATTATTGCCCTCCGCCGATGTTTTAAAAAGCATAAAAAGAGCGAAGACCGAAATTGAGAAATCCGATCTTATAAAAAGCTTTAAAAAATTTAAATACAGTGATTTTTATGTGAAGATCGGCGAACTTAAAAACAAACTTAAACAGGGCGGAAAAATAACTGAAAGAGTCGATAAACAAACTCAAAACAAGTAATTGACCGCAAAAATCCGACGAAAAATAGATATGGCCCGATCATCAACCTAACTAAGTTAAATTTTGATGTTCGGGCTATAATTTTTGATAATTATTGTTCATCATCATGCTTGCGTTAAAAAAAGTCTTAAATTGGCTGTAGTTATGCGTTTGAAGTTGCCGGTTCTTAAATTTATGTTGAATAAAATTTTATGAAATGGTATAATATTTAAAATTAATTTTGCGTTTTTTTAAAATAATTGTTCGGAGAAATAAAAATGGGGTTGAGCGACCAAAAAATTCTTGTTATCGAAGACGATATGGTTCTCGTTAAATTGCTTGCGCGTTCATTTCAACCAGAGGGCGTTGAAATAGACTCGATAAACAGCTTCGTCGCCGCTTCGGAAAAATTAGAGAGCGGCGGAGCGTCCGAATGGCTTAAAAATTACTATATGATAGTATTAGATGTTAACCTTGGCGATGGCAGCGGGCTTGATATACTTTCAAAAATGAGAAAGATCGGGCTTGATATTCCCGTAATAATTCTTTCGGGCAGCGCTTCCGAGAAGGACAGAATTATGGGGCTTGAAACCGGCGCCGACGATTATTTATGCAAACCTTTTTCTTTGAAGGAACTCAAGTCAAGAATAAAAGCAATATCCAGAAGAGTATTCGCTCCGCGCGCAGGCGTCCCGCAGCCGCGGAACAAGGAAGATGAATGTTTTTCATTTAATGGGCTCAACGTTAATTTTTCAACCGGAGAGGTTATCGTCGATAACGTTCCGGTAAGTTTAAGTTATACCGAGTTTTTGATACTTAAGACGTTGAACCAAAACATGGGCAAGCTCATTAAACGCGATGATCTGATAAAAAACGTTTGGGGCGATAACTACATAGAATCAAGCAGCCTTGACCCTCATATATCGAGGCTTCGGAAAAAAATCGCGCCATATGGCGCGATCGTCAGCGTCGTGCCGAGACTTGGATATAAGTTGAAAATATAAAAAAAGCAGGCCCCGGTTAAGGGGCCTGTAATCACAATTTCCTTGTAAAATTTTCTTCCTTGAATTTATTGGGGAGAAAAAATCAGAATCTAATGTTTCCAGAAACAAAGTGTTGCTGGATGTTTGTGTCGTAATCGGCCATGAACGCGTAATCAAAGTGGAATTCCGGCGTGAACTGCATTCCGAAGCCGAGGTTCAAATTACCGTTTTTGGTTCCGAGTCTTATCGTAAAAGCATTGTCCATGAACGCTTTTTCGACGCCCGCGCGGAATTCGGTGCTTCCGAGTATATTTTTCTGGTCTATCAGGTTGTAGCCATCCATGGCTATGACCGTTCCTTCGGCGATATTTATCGCCAGGCCCATGGTGAGGCACGTTGGTAACTCATATTTACTGGATTTTACAAGATTGTCAAGCGCGAGTCCTACCTTTACGAATTTATTGAGGTCGTAGATCGCTCCGGCTCCGGCCGCGACTTCAGTGAAGCCTTCGAGCGTGTTTTGAGCGCTCATGTAATCCGTGTAGCCGGCTACGCGGACCTTTGTGCCAATCGCGAGACCTTTTATCTTGTCGATTTTTTTGCCGACGCCGAACACTAAATTGTTTACGCGTACTCCGCCGTACTGGTTGGTAAAAATACCGCCGATTCCATAGTTATAATTGAGTTTTTTATCGTAAACCGGAGCTTTCATATTGCTTTCAAGGTATTGCTGTATTGAAAATTCCGCTTTTTTTTCATCTGAATATACCGAGCCTGTAAGCGCGACCGAGTCGTAAGTAGCCTTATTCCTGTCGTTGGCTTTTACCATTACTTCGGCTTCGCGTTTGCCGAGCTTTAAGAATGCGAGTCCGGCAGGGTTCCAGAATGCGCCGGAAGCGTCATTTGATAATGCTACCGCCGCCTCGCCCATTCCGAGCTCGCGGCATCCGGCTTCGCCGAAACCTGAGGGCCGAAGTCCGCGCTCATCCGGAACGGTGGCGACCACCGTCGTTGCCGCGGCGGCAATGCCTGAAGTTATAATAACCGTAAATATGGCTAGTGCTATTATTTTTAGTAAGAAAATGCTTCGTGTAAATGCTTTGACTCTCATGTGCGCCTCCCGCTATTAGGATCTTCAAATTATTTATATTTTTAATATTTTCCGTGTCCGGTGCCGTTAACGTTTATACAGGTTACTTCGGCTTTGCCGCCGTTGATGTCGATCAAGTATCTTCCGCCCGCGGAGCATTTAAGAGGTTCCTTCAAAAGCCCTTCACTTATAAGCATATTCATTGATATCTTTCTTGCTTCCGGGTGTTTTTCAATGTATTTCGCGGCCATATCAACGAGCGTTCTCATATTTCCCACGCATCCGTTGTTTTCTGGTTTCAGGTCCGGTTCGCCGCTTTTTTCAATTGATATCTTCGGCGTTTTTGTTTCCGTTTTAACGGCGCCCTTTACCGTTTTCGGTTTAGAGTTTTCCGGGAGCTCGTTTTTAGCTATCGAAGCCAGTGTGTCTTCTGGAAGTATCTTGCTGTCGCTATCCTTGAGTTCATTTAAAAGCTTATCGCTGTCTTTTTCCTGCGCGTATTTTTCGGTGACTTTTTTCTGGCTCTTCTTTTTCTTTTTAAATAATCTTCCGACTATGCTTCGATCTTCAGGTTCTTCTAAGGCCGTTTCTTCGGTGCTTTCTATTAAAGGTTTAAGTTCTTCGCCTGAGGTCGGAATTTTTTCGATCGCTTTCGCCGTTGTTTTCGATTTAGCGTCTTTGCCTTTGACTCCGGCGCTTTCGCCTATTCTGGCCATTTCGTATATGTCGTCTTTAAACCCGCTGAGCTTCTCTTTTTTCGCCGGTTTTACATAGCCGTTCTTCTGCTCTTTCGCGGCTAAAAATTTTTCGATATCATCAAAAGATGAATTTTCATCGTCGGCTTTGCGGACCTTTAATTTCTGCTCGTCGAGCTTTTTAAAGAATTCATCGTAGCTTTTCTTGTCTTTCTCTAGATTATTGTTATCGGACTTATTCTTCTTTAATTTAGATGATTTATCAGTTTCTTTTATATTTTTTGAATTTTCATTTTTTAAAGTTTTATCGGCGGCCTTATTTGGCGAAGGATCCGCCGTTATTTCCTCTTCCGGTTCGGCCGCTCTAATTTTATCGGCAGTCTTGTTTTTTCCCGCGTCGGCTATGAGAATCGGTTTTTCAGCTTTTTGAGCTTCGATCACGCGCTCTTTTACGATCGCGTTCAGATCTATGGCTTCATCGGATTTAAGTTCGAGTTTTTTCGTTATATCGGTTTCCGCTACGACTTTTTTTTCTGCCGGAATCTTTGGTTCTAAGGGTTTTGCGTCCGCGAAAGATGCCGCGTTCTCCTCGTCGCCGTATACGCATGATATTTTCGCGAATTCCGCAAGTCCGGGATTCG
>CAZJFS010000107.1:0-15025 GCA_964545075.1 uncultured bacterium | reverse complement strand
TTGAACATGTAAAAAAATGTGGCCATGGTGAAAAACACCCCGAGAAAAACTATCACGAGCGCGAGAGCAAACCCTCGCCGCCCCTGCATGGTAAAATCAGGCTTTATTTTTTTCGCAAGTTCCATCATATAAAAACGCCTCCGCAAATATCACGTTTTAATTTATTAATTATCTACCGTTCCCTTGTAAAGATCGGCCTTCAAAGTCGCAAGCTTATATTCAAGCATAACCGCTGCGCCTTGATTGTTTCCCATGCCTTTCCATTTGACGGTGACCGTAATTTTTTTCAGTTTATTAAGTATCTGCTTCGAGTAAGGCGGAGCGGGAGGAGCGGGAATCAACTGGCGGGCACGGTTTACCGTCCTGTACTCGAAGGCTGGAGTGACGCTTTCAATATTACAATCGGTATAAAAGATAGTACCCCTGACGTTATCCTGTTTAGGAAAATAATTCGGAATTCCGTCAACCTTCAAGGGCGCCACGCCGGTATCGGTAAGTTCATCAAAATTCATGGCGCACACCCTGTCCATATAACCTTTCGCGAACTCGCGCGCCTGCGTCCAGGACGTGGCATATAACGAATCCTTCACGCCGCTTTGAAAAAGCGATAAAATCGGGAAAAATGCTACTACGCCCACAGTAAGCGCTATAAGCACTTCGACGAGCGACACGGCGGCTCTTCGCCTGATAGTAAAAACAATTCGTAAAAACATATAACTCATCTCCCGGTGAAGTTAAATTCCGTCAACTTTTATCCGCCGGCGTTATTACATCCTCGTTCAATCCGAGTATCTTATCGGCTGAAAGCTTGTACTCCTGGAAGGTTTCAAGGTAAAGGCCTCTATTCTTGTCTATTTCTATATTTGAAAAAGATCTGCTGGTAACAGCTATGCCGCGCGCTAATTCAAGCATTCTTATGGCCTCTTTTTGAAGCTTTACCGAATCATATAGCAGCGCCAGATAATAAGCAGCCCTCTGATGGTTCGGCATGGCCTTGAGCAACGTTTCAAACTCTATTCTGGCTTTTTCATATTCTTTAAGCTTGTATAAGGAAAAGCCTATATTGTAAAACGCCTTGACATTCGTTTTATCCAGCGAAACGCACTTTCGCAGATTGGTAAGAGCGCCTTTATAATCACCCTTGTTGATATACACCATGCCTTTTTCATAATAATAGGAAGCCTCGCGCATGCTTAATGTAAAAAATCTCGTGATCATGCCGTCATACGCGTAATCGACGACATTAAATCCACGATAAGCCATAAAAGCCATCATACACGATTGGAAAAACATCGTTAAAAAAAGCAATTTATATATGCGGAACATCAGCTCATAATAAAATAATTTTACGCTCATGGAAATCGCCGGGTCCAGCTCCTGCGACGACTGAAGAATCTTGAATTTCTGGTAGCTTAGCCATGGTTGATTGTTGTGATAATATATCTTTCCAAGCAGATATCTTATCTCATTGCGATCACCCACGAACTCAATACATTTTTTCAAAACATTTTCCGCCTGGGCATATTTTTGTTTGAGAAAAAAATACTCACCTATGGAGTTGAGGTGCCTGGAAAGTTCCCTGTCCTCAAGCGCGGCAAGTCTCAGTTGAAATTGGCCGTCAAGCGTATCGAGTTCTCCGAGCATCACTTCGCAGGTTGGATCACGAAAATTCTTGGCAACCGCGGCGTTAAATGAAGTCGATATTTTCAGAACATTTAGCAATCCTTCGATAAATTTTATCTTATCGGCGAAGTAAGGATTATGTGAATCTTTTTTATGACATTCCTTAAAAAGATTCAAAGCCTCTTTAAGCTTCTTTAATTTTAAAAGAGCGAGAGCCCTCATCGAAGTCTTTTTCAGTTCTTCGAAATCAATTTTTTCAAGCGCCGTAACATCAATTTTCGAATCGTGATGCGTTTCTCTGACTCTTTCAAGCAACTTGATCTGCTCTTCACATAGCTTGATTTTATCATCGGCCTGGGCATTTTCCGGATTTACGCTTATTATTTTTTTAAAAAGCTTTTTCGCGTCCACATATTTTCTGGCCATGAAAAGATTATTGCCTTCATCCATAAGTTTTTTTATGTATTCTTTTCTCTGACTGATAAATATATCGGCAACCCTTTTATAATTCGGGTTTAATTCGGTCGCGCGTCTCAATTCTGACGCCGCATCGAAGCATTTCGTGGCGTCTTCCATGCGTCCAGCCTTTAAAAACTGTTCGCACCGGTTCAAAGCCATGTTCTGAGTATTGAGCTCGCGCTGGCTCAATGGAGGCATCTGAGCATGTGCGTAAAAAGATACCGCTAATGGAAAACACGCGAAAAATACCGCGAAAAATACCGCGAAATAAATTTTTTTTCGTTTTTTCATATTAGCCTTCATTATGATTTAATTATAACATTTATGGCCGAGGGCTGTCAACAATACTGATATTAGTCCGAGCTCTCAGGAATGAATTTGTGATCATGAACCGACTGGGCCTGATGGCACGACAAGCATGAAACCTCTGAACTTTCAGTAACTTTCAACGATGGCGAATTGAAATCAGGCGCGCCCGAAGCGCTTCTCGGGATCGAAAAAGAGCTGCCAGAATGTATTATAGCCGTTTTCGCCGCATTATTGTTATGTTCGAAGGGCTTGGCGTTAGCATGGCAGGTAAGGCATAATTGGTTTTTCGTGAAAAATTCCATGTCTGATTTTTTCCGTCCTGCCGAACGTATACCCGAAAGCCCGCTTTTTATGCTTCTGAAATCAAGGCAGTCCGAGCAGCTCAGTCCGCTCTTGGAAAGAAAGACGTATTTCCAGTAGTCAAACTGACGCGCACGATCGGCAAATGAATTATCGCCCGAGTAGTCGAATTTTTTTAAAACGCCGCTCGTCATCTGACCCGGTTTCGGAGCCATATTGGTGAAATATTTTGTAAGATCACCGCCGGCGGTATAGCCTATAGGATATTTAAATTTTCCGGACACATCATAACCATTCGTGTGGCATGCCATACATATCATTAAGGCCTTTTCTTTATCGAGTTTTTGGGGATTGATTATTTTTTTCACGTCAGAACTCTTGCAGTGAGCGTCGCCAGGGCCATGGCACGCCTCGCAGCCTACGCCGGCCTCGGCATACTTCACGCCCGCCGATCCTGGTCCCGCGGGGCCCGGGTCGGTAACGGCCGTTACGTGGCAGCCTATGCATTCGGCATCAAAATTCGAATGCCTGTAGTTTTTATCGAAATAATCAGTGAATCGCTTTTCAGGAAGCGAATACAAAAACGGGAGCACGACGCCGGAAGCGTTAACATACCTTCTGGTCCAATGGTTCCCGACCGCGTATTTTATTTCGCCGGGCGCGACGCCGGCCTTATCGCAGTTGTTCAAAAGCGCCGCGAACTCGGAAAGTGAAACGGCTTCGGTTGAAAGAATAAGCGCTTTCGCGTGAAGAGACTTTGACCACGAGTCATAAATTTTCGAGTGACAACCGGCGCAAGCCTTAGATCCCGAATATTTTCCGGAATACTCACTCCCGCCGACGGCCGAAGAGGAAATATAGCAGCAAAAATATATCATTGCAGCCGTTAACATCAGCCGGACCGCTCGCCTGAAATCAGTCGACATTGGGTTGTTCTTCTCTTTTGAACGCAACCTTTTTCGAAGGTTTGGAAAGATTTTCACGCCGGAGCTGCCCTTTTTTGGACTCCAGCTTTTCGCCGCGCGCGGCCCAGAATTCGGTCATGGAAGAAATGACCGGTTCGTTATCTACGCGTCCTTCAACGATCGTTCTGGAGGCTTCCATAAGCCTTTCGCCGCCTATAGCGTCAAGAGCGCGCTCCGCGGATTTCCCCACTTCGGAATTTTTATCATATCTGAGCAGGAAAAGTTTTTCTATATGCTCATTCTGAAGATCGTAGAATTGAGAGAGCGAATGGCAGGCGCAAGATCTTACGAACCATTTCGGGTCGTCGAGCGCCTTTAAAATAAACGATGCGCTTTCCTTCGCGCGAAGATCGCCGGCGATCCTGACGCACCAATAGCGCATATCGTCGGAAGCGTTTTCAGCCGAATAAGCGGCGCAAATCTGAGCGAGAACCGGTTCGCCGATATTCACGAGCGCTTCGGACGCCGTTTTTCTCAGAGTCCATGAATCGGAATCCAGCAAGTCTATGAGCGATCTGCTCGCCCGCTGATTGGCTATTTCACCAAGCGCGGCCACGGCGAATTCCGAGCGCTCCTCGTCGCCTTCCCTGAGTATCTTTATAAGGGGCTCGACGGCGCATTCGGCTTTAAGAGACCCGAGTATTCTCGTAGCCCAGTAATATATATCGATGTTTTTAGATGAAAGTTTTTCGACGATCTCCCCGGCGATGGCGATACCGGATTTCGTAAGAGCATCGGCGGAAGCCTTTCTAACGCGCCACGCGGCATCTGAAAGGCCGTTTATAATAAGATCCTTTATTTCGCTATCGAGTTTTTCGCCGGATACGGCATTAATAATGGATACCTTTTCCTCGATCTTACCGTTCTTAAAAATTTTTTTCACGTGAGGCACTATATCGGGATCGCCAAGCTCGCATAAAAGCTTGACCGTCCAGAATTTCACGTTAAGATCTTCTGAATTCAACGCTTTTTTCAGAGTTTGAAGGGTTGAACTCGAGGATTGCGCCATTTTTTTCATCAATTCAAAAGCCTGCCGCCGGACTATCCATTCATCATGTCCAAGAGCCGCTATAACGCTTGAAACGGAATTTTCCCCTATTTTCAAAAGGCTTTCTGAAGCGTGAAAGCGGACGTCCGGGTCGCGGTCCGACAACATATTGACAAGAAGGAACGCGGCTGCCTGATTTTTAAATTTCGAAAGAGATTTACAGGCCAGGGCCCTTACCGACCTGTTACGGCTTTTAAGATCTTTTCTTATATCGTCGATTATCTCCCTTTCATTGGTTGAAACCATAAAATACACCTCCGCGTTGTTTTGTTGTTTTAAAGAAAGTTAAAAATTCTGGAAACATTCGCTGGCCATATCATGACGGGCGGTAATGAGCGCCGGAACGTGGCATTCGTTTCTGAAGGCGTTTCGCATGTTTCCGGCCGCGATATCATGAGTATTATTCTCGCGGCTTATATGCGCCAGATAAACGCGTGAAAGCCCTTCCCAGTTGAGTTCGAGAAGCGCCGCGGCGGAATCGGCGTTCGAAAGATGACCGCGTTTGCCCATTATGCGTTTCTTCAAATGCCAGGGATAACTTCCATCGATAAGCATTTTTTCATCATAATTAGATTCGAATATCATAACGTTGGAATGTTTAAGATGCTCGAAGACCGCCTTGTTGACGTATCCAAGATCGGTCGCGAGCGACACCTTGAAACCGCCGGCCGAAACGCTCAATCCGAACGGCTCCGCGGCGTCGTGATCCGTCATGAACGTGGATATGGCGGAACCGTTGATGGCGGTCTCTGAAAATTGTCGCACCGCCGTGATGTCGCAAAGCGTCGACAATAAACTTATCTGACCTATTGCGGACAACGTTCCAGCCGTCGCGAACATTTTTTTGTGATACCTTTTCTGAAATACCGGCAGCCCCGAGACGTGGTCGCTGTGTTCATGCGTAACGAACACGGCGTTTATATCGTGCGCACTGACGCCAATGGAAGCGAGCCCCGCTTCGACGCGCTTACATGATATTCCAATGTCGACGAGTATTTTAGCTTTTCCCGCTTCTATGAACACGCAATTTCCGGAAGAACCGGAAGCAATGACAAGCACTCTTATATTATTTTCGATATTATGCAAAATGTTCACCGCCTGATAAGTTAGCTATTTAAATTCTATCATTAAAACTTACTTTTTTCAAGTGCTGAAGCAAAACTTGTTTTATTAAAACTTAATGCCATTATAAAGTTGCACTTTGAATTGAACTGTGATATAATTTTCAAGTGGAGGATGCAATAATGCAATCATCTAAAACTCGTATGCGCGCGCAATTTATTAGAAAAACAGGATTCACGCTCATAGAAATATTGACGACCGTGGTCATAATCGGCGTTTTAGCCACCGCCGCTATGCCTCTCGGCCAGCTCATGATAATCAGACAGCAGGAATCCAACCTCAAGCAAGCCCTCTCCGAAACGCGAAAGGCTATCGACAGGTTTTACGCCGACTTTAAAACTTATCCCGCGTCCTTCATCGAACTTCGCGGCGCGGCTGAAAACTCCAATTTCACGGTTTCATACATGCGCAACGCTCCTCCGGTAAACCCTTTCACGGGCGACAGCTACGACTGGGTCGTCGTAACTTCCGGAACGACCGAATATAATCCTAATGGCAGCTGGACCGAATTCAGGAACGGCGCCGACGAAACCAAGTTCGGATGCTACGAAACCGACATAGCTTATTTTACGGCGCACAACGTAGAAGTATTTCAATTCGAACAGCTTATGATCCAAAAACTTCAGGCGTTAGTACAATTAACCACGGTTCCCGCCTTAACCGCCCAGAAAATAGCCGAAGGAAAAACTTCGGAACAGGCCAACGCCGAAGCAAATATCGACGCTCTAAACTTGGCGCTCGCCAGAGACGGAAACGGCAAGGTCTCCCCGGAACGAATTCAGGCCGAACAGGACGCTATCAACGCATTAAAGTTTTCATTCAAATATTTCATCCCGGGTCCGGCTGGCGACCCGAATAACGTTTATTACTGGGGCATCTGGGACATCAAATACCCGCGCGAGGACCGCATCGCCATAAATGAAACTCTTTATAAAGACTGGTAAAACCGGAGAAATCATGAAAAAATTATTCGAAAAAAAGGGACTTTCACTGATCGAGCTTATGACCACGATCGTCATAATGGGCATTTTAACCACCGCCGCGATCCCCCTTGGCGAGGTCATCTTCATCCGCGATAAAGAGATCGAGCTAAGAGAGGCATTATCGGACACGCGGCGCGCGATAGATAATTTCAAAGCCGATAACGGTTATTATCCCAATGGTTTTCCGGCTCTCGCTTTTTTCGACAAAGAAAAAGGAGATCAAAAATTTCAAGCCGAGAATCCCTTCGGAAAACCTTATCTGCGTAAAAGTCCGCCCATAAATCCTTTTGCAAGCTCAAATCAGGCCTGGATACTCATTCTAACCAACTGTCCGGGAGGCGGCCTCGAACACATGACTCTCGAAGAATTCAACACCACTTCTTCAATCGCGCTTGGCGACCGTCAGATCTACGATATTCAATTTCCATCGTCCGACACTGCATATTTCAGAAATCAGATATCCATCTACACAAGCCTTGACGGCTCGGCTTATTCATCATGGTAAAAAACGCCGATACTTAACGCGAATAAATCCGGCTCTTTATTAAAAACCGCCGGATTCGGTTGTATTTTTAAATTTTATGACAAGGACGGTATCCTGAACATGATCAAAATCAAAAAAACTTTTTTCCTTTTTTTCATACTCGCTATAGCGTTCGCATTTCATCCGCAAAACTCCGAATCGGCGCCCAAAGAAAAAACCGGGAAAAACAAGGTGGCGAAAAAAAAGACCGTCGCCGAAAGCGAAACTGAAAAAACAGATAAACCGGTCAAGCCTGAAAAAGCCGTAAAAAACAAAAAAAAAGAACCGGCGGAAAAGCAAGCCGGCGTAAAAAAAGAATTCAAAGCCTGCCAATATATATTCAAACAGGCCGGAACCGAAATAGGTTCTGAAACTTTAAAAACGCGGCTTATGGAAGACGGCACTTTCGAAGGCAGCTCCGAAATAGCCATTCGGACCGTCACGGAAATAAAACTCACGCAAAAATATTCGCTTAACGCCAAAACCTATGAATTAAAAAAATACGTGCTGACATCCAGCGTCGCCGGAGTTAAACAGAACCTTAAATGCGAGATATCGGAAGACGGGATCGACTTTTCCCTCACGCAAAAAAACACCACCGAAACGACGATATTTCCCAAATCTGGCCCGCTGTATCTTTTAGACAATATGAACGCCAACAATTTTTTGACCGTCGTCAACGCTTACTCGCTAAAAAAAGGCGGCCGTCAATCATTTACGTGCTTCATTCCGCAGCGCGCGATGACGACGGAGGTCGTCATTGAAAAAGAGGGCGCCGTCACCGGAAAGCTTTTGGCCAAAACCGCCGAATTTTTAAAATATAAAATCATCGAAACGACGGCTAATCTTGAAATCAGCGCCTATATGGCTTTAGACGGTTCGCTCGCGGCGGTCATAATTCCCTCGCAGCGGTTCGAAATGGCCATACCCGGGTTCGAACCGGAAAAAATCAAGGAATCCAGAACTGAAGCTGAAAACGTTTCAGTGCTCAACGGGAAAAAAATAAAAGAGGTCGAAACCTACTTTGAATCCAAAGGGAAAACCAGCATCTACGGCAAGCTTCTTCTGCCCGTCATCGAAGACAAAACGCGCAAGATCCCCCTTGTGCTTTTGATCGCCGGATCGGGCCCGACGGATCATAACGGAAACTCGCCGCTTTTAAACGGCCCGGTCAATACTTTAAAAGACATCGCGGAATACCTCGCCATGTTAGATATCGCCACTTTCAGATACGACAAACGAAACATAGGCAAATCATCGCAAACAGGCGATTCTCCGTTTTCGGACTATGTCGCGGACGCTTCTTCCGCACTGAAACACGCCGCCGGCATGAAAGAATTTCAGTGCTCCGGAGTTTATGTTCTGGGCCATTCGGAAGGCGGGTTGATAGCTCTTTCCATGGAGCCCGGGCTTCGCGCGCAAATCGGCGGGCTCATATTGATGGCGGCGCCTTTCACGCCTTTCGACAAGCTTCTGCTTTCGCAGACGAAAGAGCGGCTTTCGGAAATAAAGTCCATATCCGAAAAGGACCGCGAGGATTTCCTGAAAGAACTGGCGACGGCTATTGAAAGCGTTAAAAACGGCCGCGACGCCAAATTAAAGGCGCCGTCAGCGCTGCCAAGCTACGACGCGGTTTTAACAAGCATCGCCAGCCAGCCGAAATTTATGAAAGAATATCTCGATATAACGCCTTTGAAACTCGCCGAAAATTTCAAGAACAACGCGCTCCTTTTATACGCTGAGCTTGACGCGCAGGTCGCGCCGGCGGAACTCGACGGATTCGAGACCGCCTTTAAGAAAAACAATGTTAACTTCTCCAAAAAGATCGTCAAGGGCGCAAATCATGTTTTCAAGCCGACAAAAGACAAAAAAGATATGACGGCCTATACCAACCCGAACGTCAAACTGACCCCGGAAGCATTTAGCGCAATATCAGCTTTTATAACCAATATTGAAAATAATAAAAAATAATAAGCCGCGGCATTTGAAAAATAAAATAAAATATGCTAAAATACTATCTTGATTAATATGAAAAAACATATCGCGCGCCATAAAAAAAATAAAGGATATACGCACAATGAAATTATCCTCATTTTCATAATAACCGGACTCATAGTCGTTTTGACCACCATTTATCTCAAGCAGTCAAGCAACGAGGCTTTTGTCGCCGGTATCAAAGACCGGGTAAAACTCGACACCAAAAAAGTCCTCGAGATAATATCCAAGGACATCGCCAAGTCCAAGCGCGGTTCCATGGAAGTCACTCCACTTGGCAAAAACGGCGTCAAGGTAGGCTTTCAACTGCTCGAAGGCAACACCTTGATGGGTCTTGTTTATAGCTATGACCGCCCGAGGCTTTTCAGAAAAATCAAAGGCAAGGAAGTTAAGTTAAGCGACATCATAAACGGCCTTAAAATAAACGAAGACTTCAACAGCGGCGAAATGGAAATCGAAGTTTCGGCGGCTTTTCTCCCTGAAGGCTACCAGAACCCGATCACTTATTCAGAAAAAACCTTCTCACGCGCGATCGAACAGGTGCCGGAAGACGTTAAAATACTCACCGAGGAAGGCGTCGAACTTGACGCTTCATCAGGGTTTTCAGACACGGATGAAGCACAGACGGTCGAATTGGATCTTTTCACGCAGTATGCCAATTACACCATGATGGATTTGAAAAAACGCGAATCGGACCTTGAATTCGATATCGAAGCTCAGAAAAAAAGAGAGGCCGAAGTCAATGACGAACTTACCAACACTTCGCCAGGCATCAAGCGTTCCACTTATCCGCTGATACTCCCGGACATAAAAGACACCTACATTCTCGAGCTGGCTTCGGTTCAGCCCGCGACGGACCAGAAGTACGTTGAATGCATTAAAAAAAAAGCCGAGCTTATCACCAACCAGATCAAAATGAAACAGGAACTTAAGATCATAAATTCGATAATGGCCCAGAGAGAAAAAAAATGAACCCAACCTCAAAAACAATAGCGATATTTCTTCTTTTTTTTGTGCACTCTTTATTATCAGGCTGCTTCGGAAATCAGAACGATAACTTGTTAACAGCGCAATCAAACGGAAACGCCACCGGTTTTTTTCAAACAGGCCGGGGTTCTCTCTCGGGATATATAGTTTCCGAAAGTTATAACAGCCTTAATTCGCCCGAGCGCGCGCTCACGTCCACTCCAAACGTACAGGTGTCGCTTTTAGAGAATGGAAGCTTCGCGTTCACCAATCAGGCCGGTTATTTTGAATTCAACAACATTCCGCCCGGAACATACACGCTTATCGCAAAACGCAACGATCCATCGGGAATAAAATTCATAAATACTTTCAGCGCGGACGTTATCGCTGATAAAAAAAATGAAATCAGATCATCTCTTTCATTAAAAAAATCCGCGGCGATCGAAGGCCGCATAAAAACATCCGATAACGCCGACGCTTCATCTTTTACCATCACCGTCGAGGACCTTCCCGCGTATACTCAGTCCGCTTCGTACGGATATTTTTCACTCGATGAAATTCCATCGTCCCAGACCATTTATATAAAAATCTCTAAAAGCGGATATAAAACGCGGCGTTACGGTCCTTTCAATCTGCTGGAAGGCCAGAAATATTTCCCGGCCGAGGACATTCTAATAGAAACCGATGGCGCCGCCGGCGCCTTGCTGAGCGGAAAAATCACTGACTCGAAAACGGGAAACGCGATCGACAAAGTTTTCATACGCGCCTATGACGCGGCCTCGGGAACGAAGCTTCCGGACAGAGCCGTCTATAGCGATATAAACGGAAATTATTCATTTTCCATCACAAATTCTAAAAAATATACGCTTGAATTTTCAAAGGAAAATTATTACACTTATACGCGGACATTCACCGCCGGCGCTGAAAGCGCTTTTTATATAGACGCGTCGCTTTCGGCTTCGATCTCGGGTTCTTCATATTATACGATAACCGGAAGGATATACGCCATAGCTTCCGGCCAGTCCGTCGCGAACGCAAGGATTTATACGCGACCGAGCGCGGGGAGTTCCGCCAGCGATCAATCGGGAAAATATTCGTTGACTCTTCCGGCAGGCTCTTATACGCTTTCAACCGCATGCTACGGTTACGGCGATTCGAAGGTCACGATCAACGTTGATCCCGCCGAAGGCGCTGTAACTTCGGAGGTCGACATAGGGCTTTCCTCCATAAACGGAGCCGGACCCTATCAAGTTTTCGGTCTGGTCTATGACACTAACTTCACTCCGCAACCGAACGCGAAAGTTTCAATTGACAAATTCAACATCTACACATATACTAATCAATCAGGAAACTATATGTTCTACCTGCCGGCCGCCACTTATAGCATGACGGCTTACAGTTCCGACGGATATCTGGGAACGGCAAGCGTTATTCTGTCGGGATCAGGTCAGGCGAACATCAAGATAAACAAATAATTTACAAGCAAATCAGGAGGGATAGGTAAATGAAAAAAACACCCAAAAAAGGCTACAGCGTTTCTTCGCAATTGATACACGGCCCGAAACTCGTAAGCGAACAGTGGGATTTTTCGCACCATGTAATACCGCCGCAATCCTCGTCAGTCACTTACGCCGTTAGTTCGTCGCAGCGCGGCGCGCTCGGTTTTATAGAATTTGCGAACATCGACAGCTTCCACAAAGCGCCTATATTGATCTACGACAGGCTTGAAGAGCCGGATCGCGGAATGCTTGAGGAACGCCTCGCGGCGGCTGAATGCGGCGAAATGTGCATAACCTTCACGACAGGCATGGCTGCAATTTCAGCTATTCTCGGCATCCTGACCCGTTCGGGAGACCATATAATCGCGCATCATACGCTTTACGGCTGCACATACAGTCTGCTGGCGAACTGGTATCCTCGCGACAATAAAAAAGTCACGTTTATGAATCTTCTCGATCAAAAAAAGCTCATGGCGGAAATAAAAAAAGAGACTCGCGTCATATACCTTGAAACCCCTTCAAACCCGATACTCGAAATAACCGATATTAAAGCGCTTAGAAAGATCGTGGACGGCGTGAACCAAAAACGCAAACAGGAAGAAAAAATTAAGATCGTTGTCGACAACACTTTCTCAACGCCTTTCTGCCAGAGGCCCCTCACCCTCGGCGCGGATGTCTGCGTCGAAAGCCTCACCAAAGGAATAGGCGGGTTCGGAACGGACATGGGCGGCGCGGTCATCGGCCCAAACAGCATCAAGCATCAGCTTATGATGTACCGCAAGGATTTCGGCGGAGTGCTCGCGCCTAAATCAGCATGGCCGACGCTCGTTTACGGTCTTCCGACGCTGCCGGTAAGAATGAGGAAACAACAGGAAAACGCAATGCGCGTGGCCGAATTTCTTGAAAATCATCCAAAGGTGGCCAGAGTTTTATATCCGGGACTCAAATCACACCCTCAGCATAAGATAGCGCGCGAACAGATGGTCGATTACGACGGCAATTTCGCGCCAGGCTCCATGCTCTATTTCGTTTTGAAGGGAAGCCTTGAAAAAGCTTCAAAAGCAGGTTCCGTGATAATAGATTACCTTGCCGACAAATCCCTGGTAATAACTCTCGCGGTAAGCCTGGGAATGATAAAAACCCTCATCGAGCATCCGTCGTCCATGACCCATGCCGCTATCCCCGTAAAAGAGCAGGTTAAATTCGGTATCGATCCGGGCGGAATAAGGCTTTCACTTGGAATAGAGGACGTCAACGACATAATAGCCGATCTTGACAAGGCGCTTTCGCTCATAAAAAATTAAGTTAAAACTAACGCCTTCCGCATGCTGAAAAAAGGCGGAAGGCGTTAAATACAAATAGAAGAAGGTAGTTTAATGAAAAAATTCATGGTCATCTCCATCGCAGTATTATTTATTCTGGCTCTTAGCATCTGCGGATTCGCGCAGGCAGCGACGGCCGCCGAAACCGGAAGGCCCGTAAAATGCGACGAATGTAAAGCAGCCGGAAACGTCAAGTGCGGCTATTGCAACGGCACGGGTCAGGCAGGCAGCAACACGGAACTCTTCCGCGAACAGGAAAAACGCTGCCCCAAATGCAAGGGCACCGGAAAACGCATCTGCAAAAGCTGCGGCGGAAAAAAAGAAGTGTTCGCGTATCCAGCGGCCGACAATAGCACATGCGGATTTCTGCATATGATATTCAAGGTCGAAGCCAAAAAAAACAAACCGGCGCCGTCTAACGTTACGTTGATAATAGATGGTAAAGAGATAGCTCAAAAAACCGCCGAAGGCAAGATCAGAACCTTCGACTTCGGAAAAGTGCCGGTAAGCCCTGGAGATAATCACAGGGTCGAAATAAAGGTCTACATAAAAAAAGGCATAGCGGGTTTTCATAACGGAAGGCTTTACATACACGGCATCAAGATCGAAACCGGAAAAACGACTTTCGGCGAAGGCGGCAGGCGCAGCATGAAGCTTTCCGACGATACGCGCATCGAAGATTGGGGCGAAGAATATACCGGCTTATATCTCAATACCGACGAGACCGGAAGCTTTAAACTGCTGGAAGACTCTGAAAATCCAGCTGAAAAGACCGAAACAAAAAAAAGCAAAATATAAAACGCGAATCAATAAACTGAAGCGCATTTATAATCATATCCGGTTCAATTAAATCAGGATTTTTATATAATCAAAATAAAAAACGGCGGCATATTATTGGCCGCCGTTTTTTTCCGTTATGACCATCGCAATGCCGGCTAATGATATCAATATCCCTATCGCCGAATTCAAGCTTGCGGCTTCCCCGAGGGCGAAATAGGCGAATATGACGCCCGTCGTCACTTCCTGGGTCGTTATAAGCGAAACGACGACCGTGCTGACGCGACGAAGCGCCGAGTTCACGAAAAGATGGCCCAGAAGAGTTCCGAAAAGGGTCGAGCCGAAAACGCCGGCGAGCGAGTACGCCGTATATACGGACCCGAATCCAGCCGGAAAAACAGCTCTCAAGGTCATAAGCGTTACAAAAAGATACATTGCCGCAAAAAGATATACATTGCCGTTATATTTAGGCATGCTGTATTGTTCACGGTACATTCTGCCAAGAGTGTGATAGAGCCCGAGAGTGATGCCCGAAACAAGCGCGAGAGCGTCGCCTTTCAATATTTCAGGGCCGATATCGGGTTCAAAACCCACGAGAATGCTTATTCCTACGAATGAAACTATTATCCCGGAGATTTTAACGGCGCCGCATCGTTCCTTCAGCATTACCGCGGAAAAAAGCGCGGCAAATATCGGGGCCGTATAGCAGAGGGCGAGCGCGTGAGAAACTTTCGTGAAAGAAAGCGACGCGACGAAGCATCCGAAATGCAGGGCCGCTACGAGCCCGAACAGGGCGAAATCGCGCGCCTCCCGACGGGAATTTATCAGAAAACCATGTTTTACCGATATTGAATAAACGAATATGGCCGCGGCCGCCCAAGCCATCCTGTGAAGCGTTATTTCAAGAGGATTTATACCTGCCGCCATGCGCACGAATACGGCGCCCGGCGCGAAACAGAGAACGCCCGCGACCGCGTGCGTTATGCCTGTGAAAAATGATCCGCCATCCGTACCGGCCGCATCAGGCGCGCTCATCGCTCGCACGCTTCCTCGAACAATGCCTCATAAAAACCCCGGCCGTATATTTCCACGAGCACCGGCTTCAAAAATTCTACCAGAAGCGGTTTCTCAGGT
>CAZJFS010000106.1:4822-15058 GCA_964545075.1 uncultured bacterium | reverse complement strand
TTTTTAATTTTTATTGCTGTATTTTATCGCGACCTTTTTGCTAATGTCGCGATCTATGAAAAAGATCTCATAACTTTTAGCATCGAGCTGATAAGGTGCGCCCCACGGATCGACCGGAATCACCGGAAGATATTTCCCGACAAGCGCGTCTATCGATGGCGGATTCTGACCGCGGGTCTGAACTCTATATAATAATATCGCGTTATGTATAGATTCGAGATCGCCTTTGGCCCTCAAGGCTTTTGAAGTTTTAGACGTAATAGAAACATTAGGAATGAGAAAAACGACGAGAATTGAAATTATTATTATCGCCATGGATAATTCAATAAATGACACGGCTTTGTTTTTGTCGGACCTGCTGATATTCATGTTCTAATTTCCCATAGGCCTCGGCCTTATATCGTATAACTCACACTCGTAAAAATTGTAGCATTTAAATTATAAAATCAAAGAACAAATTATTTTTTTTCCGCATCATAAAACTCATTGAACAGCCTCTGGGCATTTGCCGGATTATTTATAACGCATGGTCCGTTGATGCAGCCGCCTTCACATGACATGACCTCGACAAAATTAGTGGGACACTCGCCTGTCGCATAATTTTTAAGTAATTTAACGTTCTGGCGGGACAGTACACCAATGAGCGTCGGATTAATCGAGTCACCGACAACCGCTTTAATTGCTGCCGCAACTCCGCCGGTCACCGGAAATCCGCGGCCGCGTGAACTTGCCATATTTTTAATTTCAGTTTCTTCACATTTCTCCGGATCTATTTCAAGCGCCTCCATCATTGCGCCAAGTTCCTCGATATTTATAACAAGGTCTACAACGCCAAGTTTTATGGCTTCGCTTTTTTTGGAAACACATGGACTTATAAACACTTTTACGGCATCCGGAAATTGTTTGGCGACCGTTTCAGCGGTGAAATGCATAGGCGTTTTAGTCGTTGAAAAATATTTTTTTAATTCCGGTATATGCTTTTCTATGAGCTCGATATATGAATAGCAACAGGAGCTCGTCATGAATTTTTCTTTATTTTCCATACGTTCGATAAATTCACGCGCTTCATGTTCGGAAGTCATGTCCGCTCCCAAAGCTACTTCTACCACGTCAAAAAATCCCATCTTTTTTATGGCCGTAACAAGCCGGCCTAAAGACGCATTGAAATGTCCCATAATCGAAGGAGCCAGCATGGCAATGACTTTTTTTCCTGATCTTATGGCTTTTAAAACATCTATCAACTGGGATTTTTCCATTATAGCCCCAAAAGGGCATTTATTTATGCATTTTCCACAATATATACATTTGTTGAAATCAATGCATTCCTTCTGGTGTTCGTTTTTGCTTATGGCATTTACGGGGCAGGCTTCCTCGCACGGAACCTGAATATATATGATCGCATGATAAGGGCAGGCTTTCATACATTTTCCGCAGTTAATGCATTTATTGTGGTCGATGATCGACTGTCCGGCGTTAACGCTGATAGCGTCTTTCGGGCATACACTCATGCACGGACGCGCAACGCAACCGCGGCAAGCATTGGTCGCGAAATAATTGACTTTGACGCACGAACTACAGGCCTCGTCAATAACGGTTAACAGAGGATGGGTTATCGCGCCGCGCTCCACAGCCGTTTTCGCATATTCTGAAAGCGGCGTCAATTCATCTTTTTCATCGTCATCGTCAAATCCGAAAAGAGCCATCAGACGATATTTAACTATCGCGCGAGCTTTATAAATACAGCAACGTGGCGATTGGGAATATTTCGGAAACATCTCTATCGGTATGCGATCCGACTTCGCGGATAATTCGTCCTTCATAAAAAGCAACGTGGTTTTTTTGATCAATTCGCGACGGATCTGAACGGCTTTATTTTCTGAAAACATTTCGCCCCCTATGAACAAATCATTTTTAACAAAGCCATTGTATCAAAACAAACGATATATTTCAATAAATTTGGAATCAAAATAACCGGTGTATATCAGGTTACCGGTGCATATCAAGTTAATGATTTTTTATTTATCCGTTAAAAAATTCTTGACTATACCTGATTAAAAGTGTATTATTGCCTTATTCATAACCACTGTGAATGGTGATAAATAGCGATGTGAAATCTTAAAACTTAAAAGAAGGTATAAACTGTGAAGACTGTAACCACACAGCTTAAACAACCGCATATTCTAAAGGAATTCAATACTTTTTTCCTGTCGGATATTTTATACCTGAAAGTTTATGATAAGAACGATAAAGTCATCGGATACATAGACGATATCGCCATCGATATTAAACTCAACTTAAGGCACCCTTTCGTTTCCGCCTTTATAATCAGAGCCAACAACAAAGAAACCATAGCGGTCGACGATCTTTCAATCGCCGAATACCGGCTCGACTATTTTAAACTGATCAACGAACCTAATTTCATTCAAAAACCCATACCAGAAGACGGAGAATACGAAAACGCCGCTGAAATTTTATTAAAACGCGACATCCTCGATAAGCAAATCGTCGATACTGGCGGCATGCGCATCGTCCGCGTCAACGACATAAAATTGACGTTCGTTAAATCCGGAATTATCGCCATCGGCGCGGATATCGGCCCGACCGGACTGATGAGACGCCTGAGCCTTGAACGCCTTTTTAAAGCGGTAGCATCATTTTTCAATAAAAAAATACCCGATAAAATATTATCCTGGCAATTCGTAGAACCGATCGGAACCAGCGGTCATAAGATAAAGTTGAATATTCCTTATGGAAAGCTTTCGCTTCTTCACCCGGCCGATATCGCGGACATAATGGAAGAGCTTTCGGTCCAGGAAAGCTCCGAAATATTCAAGTCCCTCGACGAGGAGACCGCGGCTGAAACGTTATCCGAAATAGATGAATCGGAACTCCAGCTTTCGCTTATCGAATCGCTTGACACGGAAAAGGCAGCGGACATCCTTGAAATGATGCCGCCCGACGAGGTCGCCGACATATTGGGCGACATGCCGGAACACCAGGCCGAAGAGATACTATCCGATATGAACTCGCAGGGCGCGGAGGAAGTCCGCGAACTCATGAGCCATGACGAAGACACGGCCGGCGGGCTTATGACGACCGAATATATCTCATTCCCCGACGATTTTAACGTGGAACAGGCGCTTTCCGAATTCAGGCTTCTCGCGCCTAATATAGAAACCACCTATTATTTATACGTTGAAGAAAAAGGCGGTTACTTAAAAGGCGTCATAACGCTTAAAAACCTCATAATGGCTAGACCGTTTCAGAAATTAACGGAAATAATGAATCGAAAGGTCGTCTCTGCATTGCTTACGGAGCATAAAGACGAGGTCGCCGAAAAGATAGGGCGATACAACCTTCTTGCGTTGCCGGTCGTGGACGAAAACGATATTTTGCATGGAATAGTTACTCTTGATGACGTTATCGATATCATAGTGGAAAATAAAGAAAACGTGACTCACTTTATGAAGGGCATGGAATAACTATAAATTGTTTTTGAATTTTAAATCACTATATAGCCCGGAAACTAATTTTCAAGTTTTAAGGATCGCATTATAATAATCGATTGGTGATGTATTGTTAACCAGAATTAAACACAGATGGAAAGAGTTGCTTATATTCCTCTCGCTCGTCGGACCCGGAATAATAACCGGCAACGTCGATAACGACGCGGGCGGCATCGCCACATATTCGATCGCCGGCGCTCATTATGGCTACTCGATGCTATGGACGCTCATTCCCGTCACCATACTTTTAATATATACGCTCAACGCAAGCTACCGCATGGGCGCCGCTACCGGTCAGGGCCTAGGAGATCTTATACGCGAAAAATTCCGCGTCAAGGGCGCTTTTGTCCTCTTAATGCTCGTGTTCATGGCTAATCTCGGAACCACGACATCTGAATTCGCCGGAATTTACAGTAGCATTCAGATCATCGGCATCAACCTTTCAAAGGAAATGCCCATTTTCCAGAACAAAATATTTCTCGTATCGCTGACATATCTATTGACCATAATGATGTCGTGCCTGGTCTGGCTGATAGTCGTAAAAGGAACCTACAAGCTCGTCGAGCGCATTTTCATATTCGCGTGCCTGTTTTATTTTTCATACGTCCTGTCGGCTTTTTACGCGAAGCCTAATTGGAATGACGTATGGCACGGCCTTTTCGTTCCCACCATTCAATATAATCAGGAATATATTTTCGATCTTATCGGCGTCATAGGAACGACGATAACGCCGTGGATGAATTTTTATATGCACGCCACGATGCTCGAAAAGGGCATAACCGCGAAAAATTACCATATCAGCAAGTGGGACGTCGTGATAGGAAGCCTTATGACCGACGTAATGTCCTTTTTTATGATAGTTGCCTGCGGAGCGACGCTTTTCCAACAGCACATAAGGGTTGAAACCGTCGAAGATATCGGAAAATCGCTGATACCCATCGCGGGTAACTATTCGTCGCTGCTCTTCGCGTTCGGCCTTTTTAACGCGTCCGTCTTCGCGTCCGCGATACTTCCTCTCGCGACCGCTTACGCCATATGCGAGACCTTCGGCTGGGAGATCGGAATCGAAAAAAGCTTCAAGGAAGCGCAGATGTTTTATACCATATTTACCGTTATGATCGTAATCGGATGTTCCCTCGTTCTTATTCCGGGAATGCCTCTTTTATATGTAATGCGCGCGTCACAGGTCGCGAATGGCCTTCTGCTTCCTATATTTCTGTTCTATCTCATAACGATAGCCGCGGATAAGAAAGTAATGGGAAAATTCGTCCACACCTCGTTCGAAAAAGGCTTCGGCTGGGTATCACTCATAATACTAAGCGCTTTGAGCTTACTTCTGGTATATAGATATATCAGCTGATAAGCCATTATCCAAATTTCAAGCATGTCTTTAATTCAACGCATTTTAAAATAAAAGACGCCGTTATTTTCGGGATATATTTAAAATGGCGCGATCCGCGCCATAAAAAATTTCTTTATTCATTTTCCTTATAAATTGTATCTATCGAAAGGGCCGCCGCCAGAAGAAGTATTTTAACGACCGGTTTTTCTTCTAACGTCTGGCTTAGCGAAACCATATAATTATCAGCCGACGTAAAAAACTCTTTCGCCGCGCCGGCCCATTTTTTCGTTATGACGCCCAATTCCTGTCCGCCCATATCGGTTATTTTGAAATTCCAGCCTTTCCAGTCGCCTGAAACGTCCGCAATCTGATTACCCGAAGGATCATGAACCGTAAACCCGCCGCCAATCGTAAATACCTTGCTTTTAAAATAACCGATGCTCGCACCGTTTGAATTAAAAACAAAGACCTGCGATCTGATGAACGTGAAGGACTTTTGTATCGAAAAAACGGGCGGCTGATTTTCATCTTCATAAATATTTATAGTCGTGGGAAGCGTCCTTTTATCTACCGCAAGCCTTAAGTATTTTAAAAAATTTGAAGGCTCGTCCTTCATGATCCCGATCTTAATATTCGTGGCGGGATCAAATATATCATAAGTCTCGGTAAGCTTCATCATTCCGACGTGCTCTTTAATAAGATATTCTTTTTTCGAAAGTAACATTATTGCCCCCCAATAAAAATATAATAAAATTAAAAGATTCCATTAATAATATATTCTGAAATATTAAAAGTCAAGTTCAATAAAATAATATTATATGCCCGCTTTCACACTCCGCGACCATTTTAATATAGTTTCAATAACAATATTTTCATCCGTTATCGGTTTAGAAATATAATCGTCCATTCCAGCCGCAATGAATTTTTCACGATCGCCTTCCATTGCATATGCCGTCAGGGCTATTATTGGAATATGCCCGCCGTTTTTAACTTCCAGCTCTCTGATCTTTTTAGATGCCTCGAATCCATCCATTTCCGGCATCTGGCCATCCATTATAATAACGTCAAAATTCCCTGTTTCATAATAGTATAGCGCTTCCAGACCATTCGATGCGGTCATAGCTTCCAGATTATTATATTTAAGCAGCGCGACTATAAATTTCTGATTGATTTCATCGTCCTCCGCGATAAGTATTTTTAATTTTCCGGCGCTTATAGGACTTTTTTTCGCGCAACTTGGTTCATCATTTTCAAATGACTCCAAGCTTATCTCGAAGGGTATCGTTACCGTAAAAGTACTGCCTTTATCTGGCGCGCTTTCAACCGTTATCTCGCCGTTCATCATTTCAACAAGCCCTTTTACTATTGAAAGCCCCAGGCCGGTCCCGCCATATTTGCGGGTATTGGAATCATCGAGCTGCTGAAACACTCCGAATATATCTTCTATTTTTTGCGGCGGGATTCCAATTCCGGTGTCGCGAACCGAAATAGATATCACTGAAATGTCTTTTTTTCTTTCAATTTCAGATATTTTAATTTTGATCCAGCCTTCATGCGTAAATTTCGCGGAATTTGAAAGAAGGTTTATAAGTATCTGTTTCACTCTTAACTGGTCCGTTGAAATTTTATAATTTATTTTCGGATCTATTTCACATGAAAGAGAAATGCCTTTATTTTTAACCTGTTCGGATATCATCGATATGCAGTTTTCAGTCGTAACACGGATATCAACAGGTTTTCTATCAAGTTTAAATTTTTTGGCCTCGAGTTTTGAAAAATCAAGTATATCGTTAATAATATCCAGAAGATGCTCCGCTGAAACTTTTATCATGTCGTTAAATTCTTTCTGGTTTTTATCGAGGGCGGTATAAGATAAAAGACCTGAAAATCCAATGATACCATTCATCGGGGTCCGGAGTTCATGGCTCATGTTGGCTACAAACCGGCTTTTAGCGATACTTGCCGCTTCAGCTTTTTCTTTCGCTTCGATGAGAGTGCGTTCGGCAAGCTTGCGTTTTGTGGCATCAACGAGCGTAATGATATTTTTTTCATTTATAGACGACATATAGAACTCGATATGGCGGATCGAACCGTCCTTGCAAGTGACCGGCGTTTCCGTCGTTTCGACATCTGTTTTATCCTTGACCGCCTTTTTAACCTTGGCTGTCCATTTAGTTTTAACTTCCTCGCGGTATTTCTCATCGGGATAAGCCAGAAGCCACCATTTTGAACTGTCCCGAATATCTTCGATCGTATAGCCGAATAATTCGGTAAATCTTTTATTTAACATAATTATTTTTTCATCGATACCGGATGAAATCGCCATGGCGACAGGCGAATGTTCGACGAATTGCTGAAATCTCTGCTCATTCTCGCGTTGTGCTTTTTCCAGACGGTCCCTTTCGGAAAGCAATCTGGCCAGTTGAATATTCCCATAGCTTAAATTAGATATCATTTCAGCGAATCTGGCATAAAATTTCATAATAGCTTCAACTTTTTCCCGATTTAAGCGGGGCACGCGTTTAAGCGCGGCCATATATTCAACCTCATTAAAACCGTATTTGCGGGCCATAGCCAGAAACATATCATAATCAATCTGGTCGTCATCAAAGAAAAACTGTCCGAGAAAAAGATTTCCAACGTGCATTCCACCAACGATTATAGGAGTCGCCACATCCCACATATTGTTTTTGCAGCGGTATATCTTAAAAGTTCCATTTTTGACGTCTCGCGTTAACTTCGTATCGCTTTCTACGCAAAATCTACAGGTTTCAGGATGGACCCGGTGGAATTTAGTACAGATATCCTGCCAGCCGGCATCAACAAGAACTTTGCCGTTAACATCAATAACGGCAAGGGCGATATTAACGATCCGGTAAAAATAATTTGTTATATTTTGTATGGCGTGTACATCGATTATGTCGCTGAGATTTAATGGCGCGATATCGCCGTCGGGCAAAAGTATGGTGTTAAGTTTAGCCCTGACAGCCGCTTCGCTATTTAGTGATTTTTCGTAAGTATCGAATAATTCAAACGCCATCTCGATAGACGACTGGAGCATAAAACCGCCTGAATTTTTTGTTATAATGCCGTAACGGGTTATCCCGCGGACTTTCTCGATTATTTTCTTATCGGAACCAGACGTTAAAAAAATTATTGGAAGATTTCGCGCGGAGAGTATCCGGCGGGCAGTTTCGATGCCGGCAATATCGCCGCCAAGCTCAACATCCATAATGACAAGGTTAAGTTTTTTATTATTAATAACTAATTCAAATGCCGTTTCAGCGGAAAAGGCTGTAACTACGTCGTATCCAAACCCTTTGATCGCAAGCGTTAAAGCCTCAGCTACAACCGAATCCGGTTCAACCAGTAGAATTATTTTTTGTTTAAATTCATTCATTATGTAATTCCCATACACTTTATTTAAACTTTATCGGTAAAAAATAAACAAACGATTATAGGCGTGATCGACAAAAGGACCGCGGCTGGACCAGAACCATACCCGGATTAACAGCACGCTTATCGCATGTTATAATCCAGAAAATATTTATAGCGGTATACCGGTCATAAATAGCAGTTTTCAATGAAACTCTTCGTTAAAAACCGCGAAACGACAAATTGTGTTGAAATCAGGCCCGACGAGCTTTTCCTTCTTAATACTAAATAATAAATCAGACGTCTATATGCTACATAGATCAAAAAAGCCATCCAAATTGAAAGCTTCCGATGACTTTTTTGATGGCATCGCTAATAATATCATCGAATTTGACGTTTTCATCATAAAGTATTTTTTCACTGATATTTCCGTCGAATTTGACGCTTATTCCGTCTTCACGCAATACCTTAGGGTAATGGTCTGAAACGTCCTCGTCTTTCATGGAAAATGCTAGTGAAATAGATGGCACTTTTAAGTCAAACACATGTTTAGCTGACGTAAAATGCAAATGGACATCGTAAGTATCCGTTTCCCATATCAGCAAAGGCTCGTAATAAACTTTATCCGCGCTTTCTTCTTCTAATATGATAAATTTTTTATCGATCTTTCCGAATTCACATAAAAGTTTTTTAATAAGGGCGCACGCCTCAGTATCGATATTATTGAATATTTTGTTTTTGCGCTCTTTCACGTTATTTTCGGAGGTGTCTATCACAATTAAAGCTAAAAAATTCATGGTATTATTTTTAAAGCAGCATGCGGCGGAATTCCAAAAATGATGGCTTTTTATATCTATGAAATATAATGCCAGAGTCGAATCTCCGATGGCGCACCGCGAACTCGGAAAGGTTTTCCTGTATTCGTCGAGCGTCATGCCCAACTTTAATTTTCCGACTTCTTCAGGCAGGAACGCGCTCATCTTACCGCCGGCAGAAAGCGGTAACGAAAACAAACATAATGATAACGTAATATATATAAATAACGTAAAAAAAGTTTTTTTCATATATTTCAAAAGCAGAATGCGTTATATAGTTATTTTTGAGCTCAAATGAGTAATCCTTCAGAAATGGAAATTATCTCCTGGAAACTTCATTTTTAGCTTTAGAGCAAGCCCAACTTGCTTTTTACCGCCGTCTGAAGTAGCTGTGAAAAATTAAGTTTCTTTTCCAGCGCAATATCGTTTAACCACTTCGGAATGGTTAACGTCTTTTTTATGTATTCGTTTTGCATTTCATTTCTAACGGGCGGCATCCAAACTTCAATCAGGCTTGTAAAGGAATGCTTCGGCAGCTTTATATTTTCAGGCTTACTTGGTGACGGTATTTTTTCGTTGTCATCTTCCATATTATAAAGGTGCAATTCCATAGCTTCTTTCGCCATCTTCAGCGCTTCATCTACATCCTTACCTTCCGTTATACAACCTGGCAAATCTGGAAACGTAACAGTATAACTATTTTCACAATGTTCGAATATTGCCGGAAAAATATATCTGTCTTTGTGTTTTATGTTGGTCATGCCTATCACTCCCGTCAAACATAACTATTTTAAGCCCGCCTGTTTCAGTATGCTTTGATACGTCTTTGTATTTATGTCCTTTCTTGGATGCGGAACCGTCACTTTTCCTTTTTTCTTATCATGTATAAGTTGAAGGTGTGATCCATTCTTATTTTTTATTTTCCAGTTATCCTGATATAGAACTTTTAAAATTTCGTCTGATGAAACCGTTTGAATCACGCCTTTTTTATTTATACGATTATATTATAACACGTATCGACAGGAAGTGTCAATATCTTAATTCTGGTCTTCTGAAACTTAATTTAGTTATAAATCAAAGCCTCTTTAGCTATTTAAAGAAAAAAAACACCCGCCAAAATTGAAAAAATTATAGCCCAATCACCAAAACTCAATTCAGAGCTGATAATTATGCTATGCCTATTTTGGTTAATGGTTTA
>CAZJFS010000106.1:0-4722 GCA_964545075.1 uncultured bacterium | reverse complement strand
AAAAACATCTTTGGAAATGTTGAAAAAACCTTTTTGAGTGAGAAAAGTCGAAGAAAAAGAAGAAAAACAAGTTTAAATAAAATATTTATTTTTAAAAAATCTCAAATTATCCTTGACAAGGAATTTTAATTCAATTATAATTGGTGCATTGATTAGCACTCGACAGACGTGAGTGCTAACAAACAAATAAAAAATCAAGAACGCTATAATATCGCAATCAAAAAACAAGGAGGAATTTTAACAATGGAAAACATGAAACTCAGACCACTCGGCAACAGGGTAATAGTGAAACCCGAAGAAACAACGGACAAAACAAAAGGTGGCATCTACCTTCCTGACACAGCCTCAAAAGAAAAACCTCAGATGGGTAAGGTAATAGCTGTCGGAACCGGTAAAATACTCGAAAGCGGCCAGAAAGTTCCTATGGAAGTAAAAGTAAACGATAAGGTTTTATTTTCAAAATATGCCGGCACCGAGATCAAGATCAATGAAGTCGAACATCTCATCCTCAGCGAAACGGATATCCTCGCTGTAACAAACGAGTAATCGGCAATTAATTTCAGTTTATACATCCATAATAATAATTAAACAAGGAGTGAAAATATAAAATGGCAAAAGAATTATTATACCAGGCTGACGCAAGGGCAAAACTCGAAAGAGGTATCAACCAGCTGGCACAAGCCGTAAAAGTTACACTCGGACCTAAAGGCTGCTACGTTGTAATCGACAAAAAATTCGGATCGCCTTCGATCACCAATGACGGCGTTACGATCGCTAAAGAGATCGAACTCGAAGACAAATTCGAAAACATGGGCGCTCAGCTCCTTAAAGAAGTCGCTACGAAAACAAACGACGTAGCCGGCGACGGAACGACCACAGCTACAGTCCTTGCTCAGGCAATGATAAAAGAAGGCCTCAAAAACGTAACGGCCGGCGCTTCCTCGATGGCTATAAAACGCGGCATCGAAAAAGCAGTCACCGCAGTCGTTGAAGAGATCAAAAAAACATCCATCCCCGTTGACAAGAAAGAATCCATCGCTCAGGTCGCTTCGATCTCATCGCGCGACGCCAATATCGGCGAACTCATCTCCAAAGCAATGGATGAAGTCGGCAAAGACGGCGTCATCACTGTTGAAGAAGGTCAGAGCATGGGAACCGACCTCGAAGTCGTAGAAGGCATGCAGTTCGATAAAGGTTACATCTCACCTTACATGGTAACCGACGCTGAAAGAATGGAAGCCGTTCTCGAAGATCCTTATATCCTCATCTCGGAAACCAAAGTTTCGAACATGAAAGACCTGCTTCCTCTTCTTGAAAGAATAGTCCAGATGGGTAAACCCATGCTCATCATCGCTGAAGACGTAGAAGGCGAAGCTCTCGCTACTCTCGTCGTAAACAAACTCCGCGGAACGCTCAATTGCGTAGCTGTAAAAGCTCCGGGATTCGGCGATCGCAGAAAAGCTATGCTCGAAGATATCGCTACCCTCACCGGCGGCAAAAAGATATCCGAAGAGCTCGGCCTCAAACTCGAAAAAACGACGGTCGAAATGCTCGGCCGCGCTAAACGCGTCACCATCGACAAAGACAACACAACGATAGTCGGCGGATACGGAAAAGAATCCGACATAAAAGCCAGGATCACCCAGATCCGCGCTCAGATCGAAGACACCACATCCGATTACGACAAGGAAAAATTACAGGAACGCCTCGCTAAACTCGTCGGCGGCGTTGCAGTTGTAAAAGTCGGCGCGGCTACCGAATCAGAAATGAAAGAAAAAAAGACAAGAATCGAAGACGCTCTCGCGGCTACCCGTTCGGCCGTTGAAGAAGGCATAATCCCCGGCGGCGGCGCATGCCTCATCCACTGCATACCTATTCTCGATAAAATAAAATGCGACGCGGAAGAAATGATAGGCATCAACATAGTCAGAAGAGCCCTCGAGGAACCCCTTCGTCAGATCGCTATGAACGGCGGCTATGAAGGTTCCGTAATAGTAGAGAAAGTAAAAAGCTCGCCTAAAGGCGTAGGCTTCAACGTTCTCACCGGCAAATACGAAGATATGATAAAATCCGGTATCGTAGATCCCGCTAAGGTTACGCGCTCGGCATTGCAGAACGCAGGTTCGATAGCTGGAATACTTCTTACGACCGAAGTTCTCATCTCCGACAAACCTTCAGAAAAAGAAGAAGGCGCCGGCGGCGGTCACATGCACGGCGGAATGCCCGGTGGAATGGGCGGAATGGGCGGAATGATGTAATAAACCGCCAGTTTTTGGCATAGTATAAAAAAGTAGGGGCGCGGTGAGATTTAGTTTGTCGTGCCCCTACTACCTTATAAATCCCGGCGTAAAATTTAACCTCACATATAAATTTCAAGGAACTAAAATATGCTTTTAACGGCCAGACAGACGCAGATATTTCAGGCGATAGTCGAAGACTATATAAGCTTCGCGGAACCGGTAGGTTCGCGAACTATATCGAAAAAATTTAATATTCCCATATCCTCGGCTACTATCAGAAACGAGATGTCGGATCTCGAAGATATGGGTCTGATAACGCAGCAGCACCTGTCATCCGGGCGCGTTCCAACCCAGAAAGGAATGCGTTTTTACGTTGACTGCATACTTGAATTGGACAGGCTTTCCGATGAAGAGACCGACGCGATAAAAAAGATCAAGGACGAATACGCCAGAAAAAAACAGCATATACGCGAACTCATGAAGGACGTTTCGCGAGCCATGACGAGCACCATGGATTATCCGAGCATAATCGTGGCGCCCAAGCTTTCGTCCGAAAAATTCAAGAAGATACAGTTCATGATGGTGGACGATGAAAGCGTTCTCATAACGCTTATCAGCAGAAGCGGCCTCATCGAGCATTTCAGCCTTAAAGTCGATTTCCACGTAACGCAGGAAAAATTGGACCATGTAGCGTCTAGCTTTAACGGCCTTCCGGCGGGATTCACGCTCGAGGAAGTGGACCGGGCGCTTTACTCGGAATTTATGCAGAGCGCTAAAAATGCCGACGAAGGTTGCGGTTGCATAATGCGAATTTTAAGGGGTTCTGAATGCGACGGCACCGACGAACGCGTATTCATGAACGGAGCCGAAAATATATTTAAAAATCCGGAATTTCAAAATTCGGAAAAAATGAAATTATTCATCCAGATATTAAACGATAAAGAAAAACTAATAAAACTCATGTACGCGAACAGCCCTAAAAATTTTAAAAACGATACGCTGGTTTTAATAGGCGACGAGCTGTTCGATTTCGCGGCTCTCGATCTGGGGCTTGTAGCGTCCGAATACAGCGGAGCGGACAACGCGACGGGACTTCTTGGAATAATAGGCCCCTCGAGAATGGAATACGGCCGCGTTATATCGATAGTGCGCGAGATAGCGGCCAAATTAAGCAACATTTTACGCGAAAAATAATTTATTGCATTTGAAATAGAAGGAGAATAGATATGTCTCACAAAAAGAAATTCGAAGAACTCATTAAAAAAGAAAACATCGTCAAAAGGATGCAGGAAGCCATAGATAAGATAAAAGCGATCTATGTCAGCGCCGAAGTTACGGCTTACGTCGAAAACAAGATAGAAACGACGTTTTCCGATGAAAAGAAAAGGTCGGACATCAGAAGCAAGATCAAGGGCTTCATGAACGCGATGTCGCAGAGCGCAAACATAGAAATGTTCAAAAGACAGCTCGCCGCCACTATCGGCGAGGAAAAACTCAAGCATGTCGATGAAGAAATTATATTAAAAACGATAGACGAAATAGAGAAGGACGCGGCCGAAAAGAAAAACGAATTCGTCGATAAATATTTCAACATGGTCGTCGAAATGTCAAAAGCCATGGAGAAACCGGCCGGCGACGTGGTTGAAAATATCAACAGCAAGGAAAACGCGGCCGCCGATAAAAATAAGACGGACGAACCGGCTGATATAGAAATGGAAATGGACATCGAAAAAATGAGGAAAGAGCTCGAAAAACAAAAAGAGCTCACCACTGATTATCTCGGCTCTCTTCAGCGCATGAAGGCTGATTTCGATAATTATAAAAAACGCATTATTCGTGAAAAAGAAGAATATAAAACGCTCGCGATGGAATCTTTTTTCAGCGAGCTGCTCGCCGTTTTAGATTGCTTTGACGAAATAAAACCTGATTCGAAGATCGATTATGAAGGCATTCAAAAAATAAAAAAACTCCTGACCACGATAACCGAAAAATATTCGTTATGTGAAATAGATACGAAGACGCTTTTTGATCCTAACGTTCATCAGGCCTTAACTACCGAGACGCGCGACGACATCGAAGACAACAGCATAATAGAAACATTCAGAAAAGGTTATAAACTCGGTGAAAAAGTCATCAGGCCCTCGCTTACCAAAGTAAGCGTAAAAAGCGAAAAACCGGAAGGCTCGGAATCGCAATCAAATTAAGCGGGAGATAGAATATGTCGGAACAAAAGCAGGACTATTATGAGCTTCTCGGCGTCGCTAAAACGGCTTCGGAAGACGAGATAAAACAGGCCTATAAGAAACTGGCGAAAAAACACCATCCCGACCTGAATCCTGGGGATAAGGCGGCGGAAGAACACTTCAAAAAAGTCAACGAGGCGGTCAGCATATTATTGGACCCACAAAAGCGCGCGGCTTACGATCAATATGGCCATGCGGCATTCGCGCCGGGCAGCGGAGCGAACTACGGCGAAGGATTC
>CAZJFS010000105.1:0-15178 GCA_964545075.1 uncultured bacterium | reverse complement strand
AAAATTGAAAAGTACGACCGGTCACCCGGAGAAAAAGCGTGGTTTGCGGTTATATAGAGCAAAACTTAAAAACATTTACTTTACTTTAATTGTAACACGGTATAGAATAATATTCAAAATTTTAAAATTGTTTTTAAATATCAAAAATATGGAGGATTTATGAAAAACGCAAAAATAAAAAAATCGCAAAAATTCACTCCAACGGTGGGAATGCTTTTTTCCCTTCTGTTTCTGAGCTTATTTATCGCTTCGGGTTGCTCAATGTTTACCGACGATACGTTCGTAGCGATACCGCAGATATACACTATAAGCGGAACGGTGATAAGTCCCGTCACGAATTCGCCCATATCCGGAGTCGCATGCGTTCTCTCGTCGGACGCAACCGCTGGAATCACAGCCGCGGCCAGCGTATCCATGGCCGCCGTGACCGACCAGAAAGGCTCATATACGTTCACCGGAATACAGCAGGGAAAATATAAAATCAAAAGCTTCGGAACCGGTTTAATCACCACGACCACCAGATTCAGCGTTAATTCAAACACGGAGCATACCATCATGCAGATAGCCGGCAGTGAGTGGACCAAACTGGCCGGCGAAGCCAATCCTTACGATCCGGCAAAAGCCTACATAACGGTCCACTCCGACGTGTATCCACAGCGTTCCGTCGGAATCGAGGATGCCGGCGTCACCGTCGATCTTAAAAAAAATGGCGACACGGCGCTTACGGCATATGAAGCGAAGGGGCATTACAACGCGAGCGGAGTTCTGGACTGGACGGCCGTAACCACTTATAATAACGGCATGACATTTTTCAAAAACGTCGCTCCCAACACTGCTCATACGATTATGGCGCAGAAAGAGGGCGTTACGTTTGAAAGCGTAACCGACGCCACGGCCGCGCCCGGCGAGATCACGCATATAATTTTAAAAGGAACGCCCGTTGTCGACGGATTCCCCGTCACGATCGTCAATAATTCCGGCTACAAGACTTCGGAGATATATCTTGCCATAACCGGCCAGGACTCGAACGGCAACTATTATTACTACGATCCTCAAACGAAGGATATGAAGATAGGCACGAGCGACGCGGCCGGCGCTAACTGGTGCTTCCCGTTCACAAGTCTCGAGTCGACCGTCGAGAACCAGTTCGCGTACAACCATCCGTTCAAAAACATGTTCGGCGGAAGGGTATGGATATTTTTCAACAAGAAGGGCGTTTTCGGCGTAAATGACAATGACGCCAAAAAGATGGTCCAGCCATCCCACACGGGCGACTACCTCAACACTATCTTCGACAAGGTCGAGCTTACCTGCAACGGCACTACCGTGACCTCGAACACGACGATCGTCGATTTTCTCAGCATCGCTTTCAAACTCAAATCCAGCGGCGGCAGTGAAAAAGGCTTCAGCGTGACGAGTAACGACGAAATAGCGAACGTATTCCTGGCCCGCACCGACGACTGGAAAAATTGCGTCGTAAAAGACGGCAAAGGCAATATTATCAGGGTCGTGTGCCCGAGAGATATGTCCATCTTCTCAAAGCATCTGGACACCGCGATCGCCAAAGGCTGGGAACACTACAAGACCAACGAGATCAATTTTTCATACAGCAACTGGACTTATAAGGGATACGTCGACACCGCCGAAGGCTCGGTGAACAAGGACAAGCTGGTCTTCAAGGTAACCGGCGGCGTGGGCGCGGGCACATCCGACATCGGCGACACATATGTCATCGATTCCATTCCTCCGACCAAGGTCGTATGGGACTGCGACGGCTATCCGCTGGCAAACAGCGGGAAGGATGCCGAAAGAAATCTTCACGCCTGCATCTGCGCCGCACTGAACAGGGGCGTCTTCTCCTCTTCCAACTGGGGCAACAGCGATAATTTTTATAAGAGCACCGACTTGAACGACGGCAAATACAACAATTTCTCACAGGTCCTCCATGAAAAGGCCATTAAAAATCTCGTTTACGGTTTCCCGTACGACGATCATTTCGGCAAGGACCCGACTTTCACCATATCTTACGCCGAAGCGAAAAAAGGAGTCACGCTCACCATCCCGAAAATGCCTGCATTCATAAAATAACAAGCCGCTATAATTAAATAATTAACGCAAAAAAGAGGCCTGAATAATTCAGAGCCTCTTTTTTATTTTATATCGCGATATTTTTCAAGCAATTCGGCTTGTAAAATCATTAAAAGCTGGTCATCTCGTTAAAAACGCCGATAGCGAAATGATCAGTCATACAGGAAATATACTGGATCACGCATCTTATGAAATCCTTCCGTTCCCTTATTTTATAAAGTATCCTGTTCTCATATTTATCGATCTGCGCGCATAATACGGCGTCATTATTATTATTGCGAAGGTCCGAATATTTCAATATCCATTCGGTGAATGAACGAGTAAGGCTCGGATAGAATTTTTCGTATTTTTTCATTTCGCCGAGCGGGTCGCTCTCGCTGTAGAACTCTTTTAAAACGCCAAAAATAGAGTTTATCACAAGTTCCGCATATTTAATATAGTTCGAAAGGCGTTTATGAAAATAAATATTTTTATAGTTGAAGGCTTTTACCAGATTTATCAGATCGAGATATTTTTCGGAAAAGCGGATGCCATTTTCGGGCGAACTCGAAACGCAGAGGTCTTTTATGAAATCGTGCATCAAAACCGTGTTATTAAGTTCGCTCACTTTATTTATCCTAACCGTATCCTTCAATATTTTTTTAAGCTCCTTTATCTGACCGACGCTTAAAATATTTAAAAGCAGCGCGTCCTCGATATCACGGCCCAGATAAGATATTTTATCCGCGATCTTGACGATGCAGCCTTCCCACGTGAAAGGCAGGTACTGGTTAGGTTTTTCGATCAGATTCAGATCGACCGGTTCTTCCCTTGGAAAAAGCGCATTTTCATTAACTTCTCCACAGTGCGAAATTATTCCGTCGCGCACGGCGTACGTAAGATCGAGGTTGCATTCCTTTCCGTCAGGCCCGGCGAGCGTTTCAATGATATCGACCGACCGCAGCCCGTTCTGTTCATGCCAGAAACGGTCTCCGGTTTCGGCCTGGGATATTTTACTCAAAAGCGCCTCTCCGCTATGGCCGAAAGGCGCGTGACCCAGATCGTGCCCGGTCGCGATAGCGGCGGTAAGCTCGGCGTTCAATCCTAAAAACAATGAAATAGTGTTGCTGACGGAGGCCACATGCGTCACATGCTCAATTCGCGTACAAATATGATCATTTTGCGTCGCCGGAAATACCTGGGTTTTATGCTTCAGGCGGCGGTACGCGCCGCAATGGATTATTCGCGTATAATCGCGGGCGAATTCGCTTCTTACCTCGTTATCCCTTAAATAAAGCTTGCGCTCACGCGAAATACACGCTTCCCATTTAGGATTTTGCTTAAATATTCCGACTTTTGAAAAAAGATCCTTTTTCATGATTTTATCAGATCAACCCCTGTTTTTTAACTTCTTCGGCGTAGTCGGCGTAATCATTTTCAAGTTCGATAAAAAGGCATTCGGCTTCCGCAAAATATTTATCGCCGGGTTCCAGCGCTTCTATTTTTTTAAGCGTTTCAACTATGGCCGTGGCCCCCGAGTTCAAAGCCGAACCTTTAAGGCTGTGAACGTTCAATCTTACGTCCATCATATTTTTCAAATCTATGGAGTTTTTAATTTTCGATAAAAATTGCGGAGAAAATTCCAGAAAAACTTCAACGGAACCTTTTACAAGATCCTCCATACCGCCCATGTTCACGGTTAGCCCGTCCCTGTCAAAAATAATTTTTTGCATAAATAAACATTTTTCCTTTTCAATCATTTTTATTTAAGCTAATCCTTATCTATCAGATCATTTTAATATATTTCAGATCATTTTGCAATAAAATTTAATCGCCGTAAAATTCAATGATTTTAAAACATATCCGATAATATTGTTTTGGGATTGTTATTTTTTTATTATAGAAAGGGGCGAATCAAAACATGATCTTAGAAAATATTCACGATTTTATCAATCTTATGAACGGTTACCTGTGGGGGCCGCCAATGCTGATAATGTTATTTGGAACTCATCTTTATCTTACATTCAGGCTGAGATTCATTCAAAAATATACGCCGCTTGCGATAAAATTATCATTGAACAGAAAAAAAGAAGGCAAGGGCGACGTCAGCCAGTTCGGCGCTTTAATGACCGCGCTTGCGGCGACGATCGGAACCGGAAATATAGTGGGCGTAGCGACGGCGGTATCCCTCGGCGGACCGGGATCGGTACTTTGGATGTGGCTTACTGGCGTTTTCGGTATAGCCACCAAATATTCCGAAGCTTTGCTTTCAGTGAAATACCGCGTAAAAACATCCGACGGCACCATGCTTGGAGGCCCGATGTACGCCCTTGAAAGAGGGCTCGGCATGAAATGGCTCGCGGTGCTTTTCTGCGTATTCACCGCGATAGCCGCTTTCGGTATCGGCAATATGGTCCAGGCCAATTCAATTTCAACGATGCTCAACGAAAGTTATAGTATAAGCCCTTATTTATCTGGCGGCGTAATGACATTTATAACCGCGATAGTCATTCTCGGCGGCATAACATCTATCGCGAAAGTGTGCGAATACCTCGTTCCCTTCATGGCGATATTCTACGTTCTCGGTTGCGTCGCGATACTCATAATAAAAGCGGCCTATATCATTCCGGCGATCCAGCTGATAATAGTTTCGGCATTTACCGCTAAAGCGGCGGCCGGCGGATTCTGCGGATCGACCATCATGATGGCGGCCAGATTCGGCGTCGCGCGCGGACTTTTCTCGAACGAATCAGGCCTGGGTTCGGCCCCCATAGTCGCGGCGGCGGCTCAAACCAAAAACCCCGTAAGACAGGCGTTCGTTTCATCGACCGGAACTTTCTGGGATACGGTCGTAGTATGCGCTATGACGGGAATAGTTCTTGTTTCCTGCACAATCGCGGACCCCGGCCTTTTTGACGGCACTAAATTAGTAAGCCATTTAACGACGACTTTAGCCGACGTTCCGCTTATCGGCACGATCGCGCCCATGGCGCTTACCCCGGTACCGCTTAAATCAGCGCTCATGACTAGAGCGGCCTTCGCCGAAGTCAGCTATATCGGCCCGGTTATCTTAAGCATCGGCCTTCTCACATTCGTATTTTCAACCATCCTCGGCTGGTCTTATTATGGCGAACGCGCGGTCGAATACCTTTTCGGAAAAGCGTCGATAAAACCTTACCGCGTACTCTGGGTCGCGGCCGTAATGGCGGGATCGGTCATGTCGCTTCCGCTGGTATGGGATTTCGCCGATATGATGAACGCGCTCATGGCGATACCGAATCTTATAGCGCTTCTCGCTTTAAGCGGCGTCATCGTGAGCGAAACTAAAAAATATCTATGGGAAGGCAATCTTGACGAACACGATCCGGAACACGATCACAGAATAATTGAAACGGCTTCCGAGGTCGTCAATATCGAATTTGAAAAGCAGAGCGTAAACAACAAAATAAAATAAGTTTTCATAAAAAAAATTCAAAATACAAAATGGGGCTGTTCAAAAAGATAATTTTTGAAACAGCCTCTTTTTATTTTAAGCGTTCGATGGACAAATTCACATTTCTCACTATGCGACTATGGCGGGCTGTGCTGATATAGCGAGGGTTTTGATAAAAAAAATCACTATCAAAGTTATTACGAGCGAAGATAAGACAGTCCCGGCCAATGCGCGTGAAAAAGATCTTAAAGAAAGAGAGCCTATTCCAGAGAACGCCGGTGCAAGGTAAGCTTATTTGACAATTGGCATAAAAAATGCTAAAATTTATTAAGTTAATTATAATCCATAATGCCTAAGCCAGGTAACATAAATGATTTCCTTAAATTAAAGAAGGTGTTTTTTTCAATGAATAAATATATAAGACTCGGCGTAAATATAGACCACATAGCGACACTTAGAAACGCCCGCGGCGGTGTCGAACCCGATCCGATACAGGCGGCATATATCTGTAAAGACGCCGGCGCCGATCAGATCACGACTCATCTGCGCGAAGACCGCAGACATATTACCGATCGCGATCTCAAGCTTCTTCTGGCCACAAAATATTTCCAGTTGAATCTCGAAATGGCGGCGACCGATGAAATGGTAAAGATCGCATCTTTAAACAAACCCTACATGGCCACCCTGGTTCCGGAAGGCAGACAGGAACGCACCACCGAAGGCGGTCTGGACGTCGTTTCAAACCTTAAAACCCTTAAAAAGAAAATAAAGATCATAAAAGATTCCGGAGTGCTCGTCTCTCTTTTTATCGAACCTGAAAAAAATCAGATAGAAGCTTCACGCGAAGTCGGCGGCGACGCCATAGAGATCCATACCGGACGTTACGCGGCGTTTTTCGAACAGAACTCGCCTGACGTAGAATATAATAAAATTAAAAAAGCATCTAAATTTGCCGATTCACTAGGGCTTTTAGTTAACGCGGGGCACGGCCTTAATTATTTCAATACAATGAAAATATGCTTAATAGATGAGATACAGGAACTCAACATCGGCCACTCGATAATATCAAGGTCCGTGTTTAACGGACTTTCTGAAGCGGTTGGCCGCATGAAACAAATCATGACTGATTCAAGGAGAGAAAAGTGAGCGACCGATGAGTATTAATACTTCCCTCCAGCTGAAACAACAGCAGAAACTTATAATGACCCCGAAACTTTTACAGCGAATACAGCTTCTGCAGATGCCTATCCAGGAACTTGCTACCGAGGTGCAGAAACAGCTCCAGGAAAACCCGGTTATAGAGCTGCTTGAGGCCAAATCCGATTTTTCGGAACCGGGCGACGGCGTGAGCAAGGACGAGATAGAAACGAAAACCAATGTCGAAGGAGCGCCGGAAAGTTCAGACGCGCCGCCCCTGCAGGAGGAAGCCGTAAGCGACAACGAGCCTTCTCAGGAATATGAAAAAGAGCTCGAAACCATCGATATGAAAGCCGGAAATAACGAAATAGACTGGGAACAATATTACGACGATCTCGAAAAAACATCTCACAGGGAAGAAAAAGAATTCGAATGGCAGGAACAGCCTTCATTTGAAAATTTCGTCTCGCAGGAAAAAACGCTGGCAAATTTTCTGACCGAACAACTCCAATCGGCAATATTTTCAGATAAGGAACTTAAGATCGGCGAGGTCATCGTCGGCCATATCGATAACTCCGGTTATTTAAAAATCCCCCTTGAAGATATATTGAAACATCACGATCTCGAAGGCATGGAAGTAACTATCGATGAGATTCGCGATGTCCTTGAAACGATACAATCCTTCGAACCGACCGGGGTAGGAGCTCGCGACGCCCGCGAATGCCTTATGCTTCAATATCAGGCGCTCGACGAATCCGAAAAAGACCCGATCCTCGGGAAACTTATCGATACGCACCTGGAGGAAATCTCCGAAAAACGATATAAAAATATAGCGGCGGCGCTGGAAATAACCGTAGAAGAGGTCCAGAAACGCGTCGATTATATAGTGAATAACTTCAATCCGAAACCCGGACTCAAATTCGCTTCCAGCGACGGAAATTTCACGGTAAACCCTGAAGTTTTCATCGAAAAAATAAACGGCGAATACGTAGTATCTGTCAACGATTACGGCATACCGCGAATCAGAATCAACCCCAGATACGAAGTATTGATGCGCAGCAAGACCGCCACTAAAGAGGTCATGGATTTCATCAAGGAAAATCTCGACAAGGCGAGGTTCATTTTAAAATCGATAGAGCAGCGCAGGACTACCATAAAAAGGGTCGTCGAATGCATAGTGCGCCATCAGTACGATTTTTTCGAAAACGGCATTTCCTTCTTCAAGCCGCTTGTTTTAAACGAAGTGGCGATGGAGCTCGGACTCGACGAATCTACCATATCGCGCGTAACGTCGGGTAAATACACTCAAACGCCGCGGGGCGTTTTCGAGCTGAAATATTTTTTCTCGACCTCGCTTCATTCGTCTTCAGGCGACGACGTTTCCACGAAATCGGTAAAGGAAACGATTAAGAACATGATACTCGCGGAACCCCCGAGCAAACCGCTTTCCGATCAGTTCATAGTCGACGCCCTCGCCAAATCCGGCATACAGATAGCCCGGAGGACGGTCACGAAATACCGCGAGGAATTGAAGATACCAGCGTCCTCGAAAAGAAAGCGGTACAATTGATGAGCGCCGCCATGCCTTTAGCTGATACGGCCGTTGCCGGAAAAAAAGAGATATCGGAAGCGTGCCTTGAAAAATATCTGGACGCGATGAATTTCGAGCGCCGCGGCTCCCTGGCGGAAGCGATAGCGCATGTCGTTTCAGACGTCGTGGCTTTTTCAAAAACCAACAGACCGCACGCCGTAGTTTCGGACGACATCTCTCGCGAGGCGCTCGAATGTTTTAAAAAATCAATGGATGCGAGCGTTTGTGATTTTTCAAACCTGAGAAATATCGACCGGTGCATTAAAAGGGAAACGTTTCTAATATATTTCGAAATGCCGTCCTTTGAAAAATTCAGGGCGTATGATTTCGAGGAAATCAAAAGGTTTGCGGACAGCTTCGGACTTCGCACCTGCATAGGGTTTTCATTCACCGATCCATATTGCGCGAACACCAGCGAAATCTTAAGGCCGGATCATATCATACAGTTCCCGTCGTCATATTTTTTGTCCGAGATCGGAAGCGCCGGATGGGCGGTACTCACGAAAAATGAAATCGGCGGTAAGGGCGATATAAAAGCCGGAAAAAAAGAAAAAGAAAATAATGAAATAAAAAACGGAGAAGGGATAAAACGCTTTGAGTTTAATATCAACAGGAGTTTTTCAAACGCCAGAAGGCTTTACTCCATTTTGAAAAAAAGCGCGAAAACAAAAGACCTGGAAGTTATTTATACCGAAAAATCAGACCACGCCGATTATAAGATAATAAGGCGGGCGCTCCGCGAAAGCGGCTGTTTCGTTAGAGTTAACGGCAAAAGCAAAGAAATATCGGATCTTTGCGGGCTTCTGTCTCCTTTTTTCGCGGACGGCAATATCAAGTTTTACGAATATTTAAATATCGAGGAAGTCGCGGATAGATGCGGTTTGCGGGCCAGCTGCGCGATAAGGCTTAAAAACGCCGAAGACGGGCGCGAAGCTATTTTATTCAAGACGGGTCCGGATGAAATGGAAAACATTTTAAAAACATTGAACGGGATATTATCATGAAAAACACGCACATAAAAACCTCATCTTCGGCCGATACTTTCAAAATAGGCCGTAAGCTCGGAGAAAGTCTTTTTTCAAAGTCCGGCGATTCTTACATAATCGCGCTCGACGGCGAGCTCGGCAGCGGCAAGACCGTTTTCGTGAGCGGACTGGCCGCCGGCATAGGTATAAAAGAACCGGTTTTAAGCCCTTCCTTTACGATAGTCAAGGAATATGGCGGGTCCCGCTACAACCTGTATCATATCGATCTTTACAGGCTTAGCAGCCCGTCCGATCTTATGAGCTTTGATTTTTACGAATACGCCGGGCGCGAGGCGTCCATAACGGCTATAGAATGGGCGAATAAATTCGGCGAGACCTTTTTTTTCCCGAAAGTCCCGACGATTTTCGTCAACTTTAAAAATATCGAGGAGCTTTCAGAAACCGATTATTTGAGATCGATCGATTTGAAATTTGAAAACTTTTCAGACGCCAGGATAGAAAAATTGCTGGAGGAACTTTAATTATGGTCCAAATAAATGCGCCCGCCACGGGTTACAGATTGCTTGCCGTTGACGACAATGAGAGCAACCTCAAAGTCCTTAAAATGATACTTGAAAAGGAAGGCTATATCGTCGATACGCTTTCAAACGGAAAGATCGCTCTTGCGCAAATAAAGGCCACCAAACCCGACCTCGTGCTGCTCGATGTTCTTATGCCGGGCATCGACGGATTTGAAATATGCAGCGAAGTCAAAAGTAACGAACAGTTAAGAAGAACGCCCATAATAATAATTTCCGCGTTAAACCAGCTGGACGATAAACTCAGAGGCATTGAACTGGGCGCCGATGAATTTCTGACGAAACCCATTAATAAGCGCGAACTTTTGACCAGGGTAAAAAACCTTTTAAAATATAAACACCTCGACAGCCAGCTGGAAAACACAAGAAACGTTATAATGTCCTTCGCGTTCGCGGTAGATCTGAAGATTCCGCTAAGAAAAGGCCATTCAAGGCGCGTGGGAATGTACGCGACGGAATGCGCGAAAGTAATGAAGCTTACGAGAGAGGAAATAACCGATATAGAATTCGGCGCTTACCTTCACGATATAGGCATGATCGGCATTCCCTCCAATATACTTCAAAAAGCGGACCCGCTCACGGAGGAAGAATATGAAATATATAAAAAACATCCGAATTTCGGCTATGAGATCTGCGCGCCGCTCGAATCCATGACAAAATCGATGGGAATAATCCTTCATCACCATGAAAGATATAACGGAACAGGGTTTCCTGACGGCCTGGCCGGAAATAAAATTCCACTCGGGGCCCAGATAGTTTCAGTCGTCGATTCTTACGACACCATGACTCACGGCCTTTTAGACAGAAAACAGATTACCGTCAGCGAAGCGATCGATATATTAAAAGCCGACGCCGGCGTTAAATACGATCCTGAAATAGTCCGAAATTTCGTTCAGCTGCCTCTTCAGGATATCGAAAGGCTTTCCCAGGTAAAAATGTTTTCAGGTTTTTAACTAAAATCATCAGGCAAAAGCATTGACAAATTTATTAACTTAATAGTAAAATATAGAGTTTAAAGAAATTGCTTCTAAAACGAATAGAGGTATTCAATGAATCTGTTAGACATCATCAAAACATCAGGCATAGTCGGCGCTGGCGGCGCCGGCTTTCCCACGCACGTCAAAATGAACGCAAAAGTCGACACGGTGCTTATAAACGGCGCCGAATGCGAACCGCTTTTATGCAAGGACAAGGAATTGATGAAGCGCTTCCCCGATGAAATCGTGGGCGGGCTTCTGCTTTCAATGGAACAGACCGGCGCGGGAACCGGCATTATCGCCCTGAAAGGGAAAAACAAGGATGCCATCGAAAGCTTTAAAAAAATAATTTCGGCGAATAAGCTCGATAACAAAATAAAAATACATATACTCGGCGATTATTATCCTTCGGGCGACGAGGTCGTTTTAGTATATGACGCGCTGGGCCGCGTAGTTCCGCCAGGCGGGATACCGCTCGCCGTCGGATGCGTCGTCTCAAACGTCGAAACTTTTTATAACATATGCATGGCGGCCACTAAGTCGGCGGCGGTCACGGATAAATTTTTAACGATCGCCGGCGAAGTGGAGCATCCGGTCACGCTTAAAGTGCCCGTAGGAACCAGGATCTCTGAAATATTAAAATACGCCGGGAAAATACTCGTCCCGGACCCGGTTTTCATGGCGGGCGGAGCGATGATGAGTTCGATAGTGTTCGACGCTGAAACGCCGGTCACTAAAACCTCCTCCGGGTATATAGTGCTTTCGGCGCAGCATCAATTCATACTCAAAAAAACTCAAAAACAGCTTCAATTCAGGCGCATCGGAAAATCGGCGTGCGATCAGTGCTCATACTGCACCGAATTTTGCCCGCGCTATCTCGTCGGACACCCGGTCGAACCGCACCGCGTTATGAGAACGCTCTTAATGACCGCTTCTTCAGAACCGCTTGTGACGAAATGGGCGGCTTCATGCGTAGAATGCGGATTATGCGGATTTTATTCGTGCCCGGAGGGGCTGCTCCCGAATTTCATGTGCGGTCAGGCCAAACGCGACGCGGCCGCGACCGGCGTCAAGTTCGAGATCAAAAAGGATGGCATAAAAGCCCATCCCATGGCTCAATACAGAAAAGTGCCAATCAAAAAACTTCTGGCTAAAATAGGGCTGGATACGTACGAAGGGCACGCCGGCCTTTCGGAAATAACGATCGAACCGGATATGGTAATTTTAAAACTGCGCCAGCACGTGGGCGCGCCGGCCGTTCCGATCGCGGCTTCGGGAGCTTTCGTAAAAAAAGGCGATCTGGTCGCGGCGGCCCCCGAAGGAAAGCTGGGCGCGAATATACATGCGTCGATAGACGGCAGGGTAGCTTCAGTCACGGAAGACGCGATAATCATCGCAAGAAAATAGATAAAATATTGAAAGGCAGAATACTATATGAGTAGAGCTATCGGCATTATAGAATCCTCATCGGTAGCGATGGGTTTTCTCATAGGCGACACAATGGTGAAGGCCGCCAACACTGAACTTTTACTTCTCAGGTCTATCTGCTCCGGAAAATTCGTGGCGCTCGTCGGCGGCGAAGTGGCGGCCGTAAAAGCATCAGTCGAAGCCGGAATCAACGCGGCGGCGCATACGCTGGTCGATTCGTTCGTTATCCCTAACGTTCACGAATCTATATTCCGGGCGATACGCGGAGCTTCCGACATCTCCAAACCCGAAGCGCTCGGCGTTCTCGAGGCGTTTTCCGTAGCTTCGCTCATAGAAGGCGCGGATGCGGCGGTAAAAGCTGCAAATGTCGAGATCATCGAAATAAGGCTCGCCATGGCGTTAGGCGGCAAGGCGTTCTGCACGCTTACGGGTTCCGTTTCGGACGTTACCGAAGCGATAAAAGTCGGAACGCAGGTTATCGGCGAAAAAGGCCTTCTGGTGAACGCCGTAGTTATACCGTCGCCTAAACCCGAAATATTCAAGGAAATGATCTAATTTTAAAATTGCGCGGAATTTAAAATGGCTGAAGATGAAAAAAAACCTATACTCAAAGCCAGCGGCATAAAGACTTTTTTCCCTATAAGACGCGGTCTTTTGCAGAGGGTTTACGGCTATAAGAAGGCGGTCGACGGGGTCAGCTTCGATCTCGCCGCCGGTGAAACGCTCGGCGTCGTCGGAGAATCGGGCTGCGGAAAATCCACGCTCGGAAGAACCATATTAAGACTTACGGACGCAACGGACGGAAGCCTTAAATATTTTAACGAAAACCTTCCCGGCGGCGAAGTCGATTTTTTAAAAATCAAATCAGGTCGCGAGATTTTTCCTTACCGCAAAAAGTTTCAGATGATATTTCAGGACCCTAATCTGAGTCTCGACCCTAAAATGACCGCTTTTAAGATCGTCGAAGAACCTCTTCTCGTCCACGGAACCCATCCTTCGCTTGAAGATAGGTCAAAATACGTTTACTCCCTTCTCGATAAGGTCGGAATAGCCACGGACATGACAGGCCGCTACCCCCATGAGTTTTCAGGCGGACAGAAACAGCGGGTCGGAATAGCGAGAGCGCTCGCGTTAAATCCCGAGATAATAGTCGCCGACGAACCGGTTTCGGCGCTCGACGTATCGGTCCAGGCGCAGGTCATAAATCTTATGAGGGACCTTCAGAAGGACCTGGGCCTCACATATATCTTTATCTCGCACAACCTTTCCGTCATAAACCACATAAGCGACAGAATAATGGTTTTGTATATGGGCCGCGTCATGGAACTGGCCGGCTGCGAGGACTTTTTTTTATCGCAGCGGCATCCTTATTCGCGCCTTCTAAAAAGCTCCATATTAAGCTTCGACGAAAAATCACGGGCTGATTTCATAAAAAAATGTGAAAATGAAGCGGCGACGCACAAGGAAGTCTCGGACCTGACGATCGTCGATAAGAATTTCGTGGAAACTTCCGGAAATTTTTGCTATTTTAATCCCCGATGCGATTATAAAACCGATATATGTTTAAAGCAGAAGCCGGAACTTAAAGAAGTCGACCACGGGCGGTTCGTGGCGTGTCATAATTATTTAAAATAGAAGAAAATAATTAAATCACACTATTTATACAGGCGGTGTTAGACAGTATGCAGTGCAATAAATGCGGCTCAATGGTACCTGAAAGCAACTTTACCGGATTATGCGGCAAATGCGCTTTTGAATCTTTTCAGAGCGCCCGTACCGAACCTTTAAGGCCGGTGCGTGAAAACCAGCCTCATCAGGCCCAGTCGTCAGCCGCTCCGGCGTACAGGCCGGACGAAAGCCGCGCAATGTCCGATGAAAGCGATCTCAGCGACGAGATTGAAATAACTATCCTGAACGGATTTATAAACGATCAATACCTTCTCGGAAAAACCCTGAACGAAGGCTTTAACGAAGAAATGTTCAAAAATATCCATTCCAAGAACATTTTCAGAATGATACAGGACGTTTACGCCGGAGCCGGTCGTGAAAAAGTCGTCGATCCGATAATCATCAGAAATAAGCTGGAACAGAACAGGCTCTTCGACGAAAACATGAAAAAATTCTATGAGGCCGTCGTAAAGGCGAAAACGCCCCAGCTTTCACAGGTCATGGCCTATCTCGGAATTATGCGCGAGCAAAGCGCGAAATATAGTTTGCGCGAGATATCCAATAAAATAGAAAATTTCATAAAAGGCCGCGACAAAGAAGGAAAAATGACGTTCATCGATTTTTCGAGCGATATTTCCAAGGAGCTTCGCGATATGCAGCGCTCCCAGACGCAAAAAGAGATACAGCTCATTAAATCGCAGATGATCGAAATAGCGCAGGATATAAATATCCGCGAAGTCGAAGGCGAAAAGGACTGCCTCGGATATTCCGTAAAACCTTTTTCCGATCTCAACAGCGCTATTTCAGGCATCCGGCGGGCCTTTTTATACGGCATCGCCGGCGCCCCGCGCCGCGGCAAAACTAATTTCACTCTCGAGCTTTCGACGCTCGTCGCTTCTAATAATAAGATACCAGTGCTTTTTTTCACGTGGGAGCAGACCAAAAAGAATCTTACCTACAGGCTTCTGGCCAAGGAAACGCGAATAAATCCCGACACGCTCCAGCGTAAAAGGATAAAGGCGAACCCGGAAAATGACATCAAGTTCGCCCAGGGCTGGGTCAAGATGGAAAAATACATGAACAATTTATACGTCATCGAGGGCACCAAGGAAGACACGATCGACCGCATCAAGGCGCACGCCTACAACGCCATGCAGGACCACAAGGTCGACGAGGTTATGATCGTATGCGATTATATCCAGAAGATGCCCATAGCGAAAAGCTACGATAATGAAAAATTCAGAGTGGAAGAACTTTCTACCGACCTGAAGCGCTTATCGATCGAATTGAACTCGCCGGTTATCATTATCTCC
>CAZJFS010000104.1:0-15218 GCA_964545075.1 uncultured bacterium | reverse complement strand
CGCCCTTTTTATTTTCTTTAGCCTTTTCCACGGCGGGTTTTATAGCATTGGCAAGCGCCTCTATATGCGGGCTGCTCTTTCCGCCTTTTATCGTAGCCTCCACCGCGCCGCATTTTTCGTGTCCCAAAACGACGATAAGCCCCACGCCAAGATGTTCAACGGCGTATTCAATGCTTCCCAGAACCACATCGTCGATTACATGCCCGGCCGTCCTTACGATAAATATATCGCCAAGTCCCTGATCAAAAACTATTTCAGGCGGCACGCGCGAATCCGAACAGCAAACGATAACGGCAAAAGGGTGCTGGCCTTCGGACAGGAGTTTGATCCGGTCCTGCTTCTGGTTCGGATGTTCGCTTTTTCCGGTAACAAAATGATTGTTTCCGGCGCTTAATATTGAAAGCGAAGTTTTCGGACCCGTCGTTAAAGCTTCTTTTGCCCATACCGTGCATGAAATAAAAAGAATAATGAATATTGAAAGCGCAAGTATTTTGATGTTTTTCATATTTTTAATAATTCCTTTCGACATATGTTTTTTTGCCGGACCGTCAGTATATTAGATGTTTATTGATAACTTGGCTCGATTTTTATTACTTCTCAGGGCCTTCCCTATTTTTAAAAGACATGAAAATTATATTTTAATATCTTTGATTTGTCAATAAAAACCGGACATTTATTTTCACGCGAGCGCGAAAAGCCGAAAACATTAAGGCGCCCGACGCGCCACGAATATTTCAAAGGTTCTTCAAAAACTGGCCCGGATTGTTCAGAAAATCCTTCATAAGGTTCACCTGCGCAAGATCATCGTATTTAACCGCGCGCGGCGGCGTTTCGTCGAAACTTATGATGCGCGCTTCCGGAAAAGCCATCAATATCGGCGAATGAGTGGCTATGATGAACTGCGAGCCCTCGCCCGTCATTTCCTTTAACATAGAAATGAACGCCATCTGGCGTATCGGCGAAAGAGGCGCCTCCGGCTCGTCTAAAATGTATAAACCTTCAGGAACGAAGCGCGACTGGAAAAATTTTAAAAAGCTTTCGCCATGAGAGTTGGCGTCAAGGTCTTCGCCGTATTTCTGAGTAAGCCCGGCGAGCGATCCGGCGTAAGGAATTCGCGCGTATTGTTTCGCTTTTTCCGATCGGCCCTTATACTCTTCTTCTATTTCATCAAGATACTGATTCATTTCAGCGCGAAGTTCCGAGACGCGCCTCGTAAAATTGAAAAAGTCCTCGGACCGCAGAAAAAATCCTCTATGCGTGCGTTTTTTCCAGACGAGCTTAAATTGTTTCCCTAGCTTTCTGGCGTGCGCGAGAGTTTTATCCGTTTTTATGCTTTCGTTTCCAGCCGCTATCGACCCGGCGGCCGCCGCAAGCCCTTCGAGAAGCGTCGATTTCCCGGTTCCGTTCTCGCCTACGAAAATAGTCACCGGCGAATCGAATTCAATGCCTTCGAAGTTATTCATCAGATTTATGTTGAAAGGAAACTCGCTTTTTAAAACTTCGGGCCTGTTATATTTTAACGAAGATAAAAATATCACGAAAAATTTATTCCATTTTTTGCATATTTATTTCATCGAGCCATTTTTCATTAAACGACGGCTTATAGTTTTTGAGCTTTTCAACCAGAAGCGCTTCGTCGGTATCAACAAGCATTATGCCGCGATGTTCGAGGCGTATGAAGCGCTCGTCGGCCATATGGTCCATAAAATTTATTATGTGAGAATAGTAACCGCGAACATTGAGCAGGCCGCATGGTTTTTTCTGAAATCCGAGCTGAGCCCATGTCATGACCTCGAAGAATTCCTCGAGCGTTCCTATACCACCCGGAAGCGCTATGAACGCATCCGATAATTCGGACATCATGGCTTTCCGCTCGTGCATCGTGTTTACTACATGCAACTCCGTCAGGCCTTTATGGCTAAGCTCCTTGTCGCTTAAAGCTTTCGGTATCACGCCTATGACTTTTCCGCCGTTTTTCAGCGTCGAATTAGCCACTTCACCCATTAATCCGACGTTTCCGCCACCATAAACCAGGTCCAGCCCCGAGTTCGCCAGTATCTTTCCGAGAATATTAGCCGAAGCTACATATTCCGGGCTTTTCCCCGGGCTCGAACCGCAGAACACGCATATTTTTTTTATCATTATCAACCTTCCAGTTTTTTTAAAATTTCAATTTCAAGTATAATATATTTTTACATATCTTTCAAGGGTAATATTGGATCAAGAATCTATTTTTTTATAATGATTTTTACATAATTATCGTTTATTTTCACGACTTCAATCTCAGACGCGGAAAAATCAAAAACTTCATTTTTAAATACTACGTTATTTTCATAAGTCGTTTTATTTCCCTTTACTTTCTTTAACTTTGACTTAATCTCATACTTACGCCTGTCCTGTTTTTCAATGGTAAAAGAAATTTCTCCCGACTTCTTATCAAAAAAGATCGGAACCGCGGCTTTGAAATCGATGCTTGCGAGCTGGTCAAAATCATCGTTAATTCTTTCTATTTTAGAACATCCCGCTTCAAAGATTCTTGTATTTCCATATTCGGCGAGCAAGACTGGCGCATATATCAAAACATACTTAGGCAAAGCATTTTTGAAGACGATTTGAAACTTTTTACCCACAGCGGATTTAAATTTTTCAATTTTTTTCCTGTTCGTTTCATTTATTTTAGCGAGTACCACGCTTATTTCAGAACGCATTTCAGCGGCGCCGTACTTCGCGAATATGGCTCGTATCTTTGCTTCGTCCACCTGTATATTCATGTTCTCGAATATTATCTTGTTGAAGTTTTTATGTTTTCAGAAAAGTTCATTGCGCCATTCCGGCCTGATTTTATTCAATGCGTATGTTTGAGCAAGCCCCGTGTAATATACGTAATTCATATACATGCTCATTTGCGGATTTGACAGGTTATTTAAACTTTTTACGGCCATCTCCTTAAAGGTTTGCATCATCTTTATTTCGGCAAAGTCAGGAAGTTTTTTACAAGATCAATTAGTTTTGAATACAATTATTCCAGTAAAGCCGTGTATAAGTAATAAGGCCGCTACGCTTAAGCTCAACCAGTTTTTTTCTATCATAACGGAACCGGTATAAAACTGAAGTTGATTTATAAAGGTAAGCGCGACTATAAAAAGTCCCATCGTGTAATTACCCGTTTTATAAAATAAATAATATTCCCGTTCATCGGCTTTCTGATTTCTTAAAACCAGCGGCATAAAAGTCAGTAATGCTATAGCGACCGCCCCGCGCGGTCCGAACATCAGCATCGCCGCCAAAGCGATAATTCCGACAAAGAGCTCGCACCAAAATTGTCTCATCATAATTATTCCTCCTCAAAATAAAAAATTTCCTCGACGCTTACCTTAAAAAATTTTGCCATGGATAACGCCAGTTTTACCGACGGATTAAATTTTGAACTTTCGATAGAATGAATAGTTTGCCTTGAAACATCCAGAGCTACCGCAAGTTCCTCTTGAGTTAATTCACCGTTTGCAAACCGTAGTTTTCTTAAATTGTTTTTTAATTCCACATAGTCACCTCCGCTTAGTAAAGCTTACACTACTAATTGTAAAATAAAATTGTCTTTTTGTCAAGTTTTGTTTACATAAATTTAAAGCAATTTTTATTACCTGATAAAAAACGATCACGTCAATAGTGAAATGCGTCCGAGCTCGCCTAAAAAATCGCATGCATTTCTAAAATCAATAATGATTGGTGAATTTGCGGCATTATCCATAATAAATTCATCCGGCTCTTGACAAAAAATAATAAAAATAGTAAAATGATAAACAAAATCATATATTGTTTATCATTTTTAATCAAAAGAGGTTTTTATTATGAAAACGGAAAATTTCATCTTCGATTTTCCCGTCGAAATCATAGCGCGCGGTTACGCTTATAATGAAGCCCGGACCGAATACATTTGCATGTTCTGCCGGACTCGCTTTGTAAAAGGCATGATATACAAGGAAGGCAATAATTTTTATGATGCCGAAAAAGCCGCTTCCATCCATATCGAAAAAAAACATTTTTCCGTATTGAAGAAACTCCTTGAATTCGATCCGGATACGCTGGGAGTCACCGCGCGCCAGAAAGAGGCGCTGCTGATGTTCGCGGACAAAAAAAGCGATAATGAGATAGCTGATAAAATGGGCTGCAGCGAATCGACCATAAGGCAGTACCGTTTTAATTTCCGCGAAAAGGAGCGTCAGGCGAGGGCATTTTTGACTTTAATGAAGCTGTCGGGTTTGAATTCAAAAGAGCCCGAATTAAATTTCATTCCCATACCGGAAGAAGCCAATTTCGTCGACGGCCGTTACAATATAACCGTTGAAGAAAACGAAAAGGTTCTTGACGCGTATTTTCCCGAAGGGCGCGAAGGCGTTTTAAAACAATTGCCCGTCAAGGAAAAAAAGAAACTCATAATATTACGCCACATAGTCAAAAGATTCGAACGCGGCGTCAGATACAGTGAAAAGCAGGTAAACGAAATATTGAAAAGCGTTTTCGACAAGCACGTTATTATAAGAAGGCTTCTGATAGATTACGGCTTCATGTCAAGGCTCAAAGACGGCTCGGAGTACTGGCTGAGTTAAAGCGCGCCGCAATTACATCAAAACCGCATGTAAGGCTTATGCTTCGAAAACATCAAAGAAATTCTAAAACGAAAGAATTTTCAAAAAAGGAGAAAGAAAATGCAAAAGAAAAATCAGCTTAAAAGAACTTATATCGAATCATGGAAGGAAAAAGGCGTTTATCAAATCAGAAACACCGTCAATCAGAGAATTTTGGTGGCTGGAAGTTTAAATCTTACGGCGGCCCAGAATCGTTTCAACTTCGGGCTCGAAAGATGTCTTCACACGAATGAGGCGCTTATGCAGGATTTAAGAACGCACGGCGCGGACAAATTCGTCTTTGAAGTGCTCGAAACCATCAAAAAAAACGAGGATGAGACACACGATTACGCTTTCGAACTGGAGATGCTGCTGAAAAAATGGGTTGAAAAATTATATCCATTCGGCGAAAAGGGCTATAACTCGCTTCCAAAGAAGTTATAAAATGCGCTAACGCCCCGAAATTTTAAATATGATCTGATAAATGGAAAATTAAATACGGCGGATCAACCATATTTGCTTGACAAATTCACGTCATTTTTATATTCTATACATGTGAATAACAAATAAAATAGAAAATGGCGGCAGTATGCAATACAGAATTTTATCCGGCGAAAAAGTTTCAACGATCACAACGAGCCTTGAATAGAAAGGAAACTTTAAATATGGACATATCCGAATTTAAACGCAACGCCCACGAACTCGTCGAATACATCGCGAAATACTACGAAGAAATAGAAAAATATCCGGTCAAATCACCTGTTGCGCCTAACGAAATATTATCCAGGCTCCCCACTTCCGCGCCCGGGCGGAGCGAATCTTTCGACGCGATAATGAAGGATTTCAACGATATCATAATGCCCGGCATGACGCACTGGCAGCATCCTTCGTTCTTCGGTTACTTTCCGGCCAACGGGAGCCTGCCGTCCCTTCTCGGCGAAATGCTCACGGCGGCGATGGGCGCGCAGTGCATGAGCTGGGCGACGTCGCCGGCGGCGAGCGAGCTTGAGGAGCGGGTAATGGAATGGCTCCGCGATATGACGGGACTTCCGTCGAATTTCACGGGCGTCATAGAGGACACCGCGTCTACCTCGACATTGACGTCGATACTCACGGCGCGCGAAAAATTTTCGAATTATAATATCAACGAATCGGGATTTTCGCGCGGCGAAAACATTCAATTTACCGCATATTGTTCGTCGGAGTGCCATTCGTCAATAGAAAAAGCGGTCAAGATCGCCGGCCTCGGAAAAGACAATCTCAGAAAAATAGGCGTCGATAAAAATTTCGCGGCGGACGCGGCAATGCTCGAAACGGCCATAAAAAAAGATATTTTCGACGGGAAAAAACCGCTCATAGTCGTGGCCGGAATAGGCACGACGGGATCGACGGCCGTAGATCCCCTCGAAAAGATAGGCGAAATATGCCAAAAATATAATATATGGCTTCACGTCGACGCGGCTTACGCCGGCACAGCAATGCTCCTGCCCGAACTGCGGCACATGATAAAAGGCGTCGAAATGGCGGACACCTTAGTATTCAACCCGCACAAATGGATGTTCACTAACTTCGACTGTTCGGCGTATTTCGTGAAGGACCGCGAAGCGCTGATCAGAACCTTCGAGATACTTCCGGAATATCTGAAAACGCCCGAAAAAGAGCGCGTCAATAATTACCGCGACTGGGGCGTTCAGCTCGGCCGGCGCTTCAGGGCTTTAAAACTCTGGTTCGTTATAAGAAGCTTCGGGACCGAAGGCCTTCGCGAAAAGGTCCGTTCTCACATAAACCTCGCGCAATATTTCGCGGACAGGCTGAGCAAAAACGGAAATTTCGAGATACTCGCTCCGCACCCGTTCGCGCTCGTATGCTTCAGGTATAAACCGGCCGGCGTTACCGGAGAAGAAAAAATAAACGCCATAAACGAAAAAGTGATGAACGATCTCAATAAAACAGGAAAACTCTTCCTGTCTCATACAAAATTAAACGGCAATTTCGCCATAAGATTCTGCTGCTCTCAAACAAACGTCGAAAAGAGGCATATCGACGCGGCGGCGGATCTGATAATCGCTGAATGCGCCAAGCAATAAAACGAATTATGAAATTGCCGGTTGATAAAACCGTCAATTTGTAGTATCATTGGAAAATCAAATATTTTATGGCGGTAAAAAATGAATAAAAAAAATGAAAAAGAAACGCGCGAAAAACTTTTCACCGTGGAAGAAACGGCGGAAAGGCTTCAGATGAATTCCGAGGTTTTAAGGCGGAAACTTCGCGCAGGCTTGATATTCGGGATCAAACTCACGCCTAAGATGTGGAAAATACCTGAAACGAGCATCATCGACTATATAAACCACGCCGATAATCTTTCAAAGCACGCGGCAGTGGCCGAAACTAAAACTTCCGAAAACTGCAGCCGCTTTCCGAGATGGATCGAATACAGCGGGCTTCCAGGATATCTGAGCCAGAAGTACGGCATCGCGACATGGCATGTAATGAAAAAAATCATCGAACTCGACTGCCTCGAAAATGAGACGGCCGGCGTTTTTTTCGATTTTAAAATCGACGAATTGCATGAGATAACCGGGCTTACCCGCCAGACGCTTCACAAAGTCCTGCTTATTTTAAAACGTGAAAAATATATAGATTTCTTCACGATAAAAGGGAAAAAATCGATAACTAAATTTAAAATACTCACGCCGCTTCTCACGCCCAAAAGCATTAATGAGATACCCGCCGAGCATGGCGGCGTAAAAGGCCGGCTTAAGAGCGAAGTTATCGGAACCTGCATAACGCGATTCTTTTAAGCGTCCGCATAATATAAAATTCCATAAATTTTGCCATCAAATAAAAAAGAGCCGACGTTTTTCAACCGGCTCTTTTTTATGCTTGTTTTTTATTTAAATCTTATTTTTCTAAAACTACGGCTTTGCGGCCCTTCGAAGACCAGCATGACCAGAACGATTCCTTCGACATGCTGTATTGTACCCTTGAAACGCTGCCTTTTCCAGGGTCGTTGACGATGACGTTATCGCCGTCAAAACCCACCACGACTATGTAATGGCCTTTCCATTTGGTGTCCACGTTGACTATAACGGGTTTCCCCGCGGCTACCTTGGCTTTCAGCCAATCCATCGACTGGCCAGATGAAACTACCGTTTTAGTAAAGCCGGCGGCTTGCGCGCCGTGAACTATTCCGGAAATCGGCGTTCCGTTCCTTGCCTTGAAAGTGTATTCAACCATTTTAGCGCACTCGTAAGCGCTTTTGTGTATTCCGTAATAATCTAAGACCATCGCGAAGCTGTTCGGACCGCACCATGAGTTTCTGTAATCAGTTCCATTAACGACGTTTTCGGACGAGAACTGAGAACGCTTCGGAACCTTGAGAACGCCGTTAACGCTGCCGGCGCCGTTCGTGGGCGTTTCCGTGGTAGTGGTGGTAGATGTGGTGGTGTTATCGATATTGCTTTGAGCTTCGGGGGTGCTGTCGCTTTCTATCTTCGATTTCGAGACGTATCTTGCGCAAACCCATGCTTCGCGGCCTTTATAATTTATTTTGTACCAGCCGTTCTGTTCGCCCATAATGGTAACTTTTTCGCCCCTGTAAAACCTTCCAATCGGGCTCTGACGGGTCGAAGGGTCTTTCCTGACGTTGAGCCATGTATTAACATCGACATAGCCGTATTCAACCTTAGCATTTCCGTTAATAGCTACGGACGCGGTGCTCGTGTCGGTAGTGGCGGTTACGGCGGCCCCGGTATTAGAAGACGTTGCTTCGGTATTAGCGGTGGTTGAAACCTGGCCGGTTCCAAGCGAATTACTTACATCGGTTATATTTGAAGCCTGAATTTCGTACGGGAATATATTTATCAGCACGAACATTATAACAGCTGAGATAGAAATTTTTGTCTTCATAAAAACACCTCCGATAAAATTACTATTATATTATACTATAAAATTTTAAAAAAGTTTCATGTTTTTTTTATTTTTAAAACGAAAGATTTAGCTGGATTTTCAACGCGTAAAAGCTGAAGGCAAGCTGCTTGTGAACTTTTAAAATTCAAAACCGCCGGATTTCCGGGCAATCATAAATTAATCAGCATTGGAAGCGTTGAATTTATATACCATCCCCGTCTTTGTAAGACCGGTGGCAATCCACAATTTCGCGCCATCGCGGAGTTTTCTGAAAAATTCGTCGGAAACTTCATGGGCCAGGGTCAATTCTCTTTTGGACGGCGAATCTTTATATTTATATTTATAAGAGAACTCAGCCGCAAAAACCGCATCTTCGCCTTCAACATACCATATAGCAAAAGACGCCTTCGCCGTTATGTTTTTAGTCAGGCATATATTCCCATATTCAACGCCGATTTCTTTGATCTTCACGCCATTAACCACGCGAAGTTGCGTTTTTTCAGGAAGCCCGAGATGCATAATGCCCGGATAAACGGCCGAATAAGACCCAATCGTCGCTTCGGGGTCAGAACTTAAAATGGTTTTCCCGCTTTTGGAAAACATATGTTCGAATATTTCACCCTTAACAACCACGTCTTCTTCCATAACCGTTTTACCCGAACATTTAGGACGCGGACAAACGTCGGCCTTGGAAGAAACGATGACATCGGGATTTCTGAATTTAAGCGTTATGTCGATATCGCCGTCTTCAACCCTGCGACGCAGAATATAGCTGTTTTTATATAGGTCGAATTTTTCAGTGTCTAAATAAGATACTTCTCTTTTCGTATATTCGCGATCCGATCCGTCGATCTTTTTAATTTTCAACCCCTGCGCCGAACCGACTTTTTCGACTATATGCCAGAAATCTTTAAGAGCCGGTTTCATGTCGGCAAATTTTTCGGGAAGCAAAAGCATCTTACACTCGCGCGACAACACCTTATCCTCTTTTAACGCTTTCGACGCGGCGAACGATTCGCCGGAAAAATTTGAAAGCGTCAAAATAAAAAAAGGCGCGACGATCAAAACAACCGTGTAATATATGATCATCTTCATGCGATTGCTAATGATTTCGCGCTCCTTTTAAGTACCGCCGCCAATAGTTTAATGCTTTATTTGTTCCATTTTGAATAAGGATTCTTCGCCAGGCTCGAGTTGAAATATTTAGGATCTCCGGTTACTTCCTGACCGATCCACGAAGGTTTTTCAAATTCCTGCGCCTCGTCCTTAAGCTCTATTTCAACTACTATAAGGCCGAGGTTATCGCCCAAAAATTCGTCAATCTCCCATGTAAGGCTTTCCTGCTTTATTTTATAGCGATTTTTTTCAACCAGCGGTTTTTCACAAAGATTCGCAAGCATTTCATCAGCTTCGGCCGCTGGTATCTCATATTCGTATTCCGCGCGTGTCGCTCCGACGGTGATTCCTTTTACGGTCAAATATCCTTTGCCGTCTATCGTTCTAACCCTGACGATGCGTTCTTTCGCCGTCGAAAGGTAACCCTGACGGCAATGAGTGCTTTTAGAAAATTCACGCCACTCGTCACCGGCCACCAAAAATTTTCTTTCTATTTCTTTTCCCATTTATATTGTGCTCCCGCATTTATTGAAATAGATTTTTGAGAAAGTTACATGGCCATATTATATAAGAAATTGTGTATATCGTCAATTGAAAACATGCTAAAATATTCTAACCTTTAATAAGCCCGCGCTTAATATAATAAGGACGCGGATTGCTCCACGCCCTTATTATATTAATTATCAGAATGTTTCTTTGCTTTATCCGTTAGGCGCGTCAAGCCATGCTTTTGCGTTTTGATTCTCTTGCCGGCTTAGCGCTATCCGAATGCTTAACTAAGCAGCCGTCGCACGCCGCGCATCTTAAGACCGGCGTTCTCGCAGCGCGCGTCTCGTCGAGCCTTGAAACGGGCGTGTTGACGGGAGCGTTCTTGAGAAGTTCCGGGGTCGTCTCGGCTTCCTTCGCTATCTGGATCATCGTGGCGATGAATTCATCGAGACGCTCCTTGCATTCGGTCTCGGTCGGCTCGATCATTATGGCTTCATGAACGATGATCGGAAAATATATCGTCGGAGCATGATAACCCAAGTCTAGAAGGCGTTTCGCGATATCGATAGTGGTCACGCCGTACTTGGCGAGATTGTCCGATGAAAGGACGAATTCGTGCATGCATGTGTGATCGAATTTAAGGTTGTAATGTTTTTTAAGATGGCCCATGAGATAGTTCGCGTTCAAAACGGCGTGCTTCGAGCAATCGGTCAGGCCTTTTGCGCCTAACGATAAAATATAGGCGTAAGCGCGCATGATGATGCCGAAATTACCATAGAACGAAGCCACTTTCCCGATGGAATCGGGATGGGAGTGGTTAAGGCTATATCTCATGTTCTTTTCGTCATATTCGATAGTCGGGCTGGGAAGGAACTTGACCATTCGCTCCGATACGCCGACCGGACCAGAGCCCGGACCGCCGCCGCCGTGCGGAGTGGAAAAGGTTTTGTGCAGGTTGACGTGCGTCACGTCAAAACCCATGTCGCCCGGACGCGCTATACCCATAATCGCATTCAGGTTCGCGCCGTCATAGTAAAGAAGAGCGCCGGCCTTATGAACTATTTCGGCTATCTTCTGGATGTTTTTATCGAAGAGGCCTAGCGTGTTCGGATTGGTGAGCATGAAAGCAGCCACCTTATCGTCCATGACAGCCTTGAGTTCCTCGAGGTCCACGCAACCGTTGGCGTCGGATTTTATCTGAATAAGATCGAATCCGCACATGGCGGCCGTAGCCGGGTTCGTTCCATGCGATGAATCGGGAACGACGACCTTGGTACGCTTATCGCCGCGACTCTCATGATATTTTTTGATCATCATGATGCCGGTGAGTTCGCCGTGGGCGCCAGCGAGTGGCTGCATGGTAACGCGCTTCATCCCGAGTATCTCGGCGAGATATTTTTCCATGTTGTGCAATATTTCGAGCATGCCCTGACAGTATTTTTCTGGAAGGTGCGGATGCACTCCGGCCGTTTCAGGCATGGAAGCGACCTTTTCGTTCACCTTCGGATTGTATTTCATCGTGCACGAGCCGAGCGGATAAAAACCCACTTCAAGGGAGTAATTCAGGCGTGAGAGATTAGTAAAATGCCTCATAAGCTCGACTTCCGTCACCTGCGGCAGCTTCGGAAGTTCTTCATCGCTTCTCAACATGCCTTCGGGATAGTTTTTGTTCGTCAGCGAATTTTCGATCTTAACCGCTGGAAGGCCGAAACTCGTCCTTCCTTCTCTGGAGTATTCGAATATGAGTTTTTCAAGTTTTTCTACCATTTGAGTTCCTCCAGACATTTGATATAAGAATCGATGTCAGCTAACGTTCTTACCTCGGTCGCGCATACGAGCATCGAATTTTCAAGGCCTGAAAAACCTTTTAACTCGACGCCGGGAAGTATGCCGTTCGCATGGAAATGAGCGAACAGCTTTTCGAATGTGATCTGCTTCGGATAGGAAACGACAAACTCGTGAAAGAACGGAGCGTCCTTGAATTTTACTTCAAAGCCTTTTACGCCCGCGATCCGTTCCGCTAAGTGATGCGCCAGATCCGAACACCTTGAAGCCACATCTTTAAGGCCGTAGGGGCCGACATAGCTGAGATAGGCCGTGGCCGTGAGCGCGCAGAGAGCCTCGTTGGAACAGATATTCGACGAAGCCTTTTCACGCCGGATGTGCTGTTCGCGGGCCTGAAGCGTCAGGACGTAACAACGTTTTCCGTTTTTATCGACCGTTTCGCCAACGATCCTGCCTGGAATCTTTCTTATATGCTTTTGCGTGGTCGCCATAAAGCCAAGGTTCGGACCTCCGAACGAGGGAGCTATTCCGAGAGGCTGGCCTTCTCCGCAGGCGATATCGGCGCCATAAGCGGCCGGCGGTTTCAGTATTCCGAGCGATATCGGATTGGCTGAAACAACAAATACCGCGCCGTTTTTATGCGTGAATTCGGCAAGTTCGGAAAAATCAAGGACTGTTCCGAAATAAGCCGGGTTCTGGACAAGTACGGCCGATATCTTATCGGACATGTTCTTTTCAATGAAATTCCAGTCGGGTTTTCCGCTGGTTCTATCAAAAGGAACGATATGGAGCTTAAAATCGGCGGCCTGAGCATAAGTTTTAATTACGCTCATATAAGCCGGGTTTATGTTTTCCATGACTATGAATTCACGGCGCGAATTTATATTGAAGGCCATTATCAGCGATTCCGCGAAAGCCGTCGCGCCGTCATAGTGAGAGGCGTTAGAGACTTCCATTCCGGTAAGGTTGCAGATCATGGTCTGATATTCGAAGATGCTCGTCAGAGTCCCCTGCGAAATTTCGGGCTGATAAGGGGTATAGGCCGTGTAGAAATCAGTGCGACCGGTGATGGCGGCTATAGCCGAAGGGATGAAGTGTTCATAAATTCCGCCGCCCATGAAATTTTTATGAGTGGTGAAGTTGGTGTTCTTTGAAACTTCGGAGTGAATTCTCGATATCACTTCGAGTTCGCATAAAGGTTCGGGCAGGCCGAGTTTCGAAACTCTAAGCCCGCCCGGAATATCCGAGAAAAGTTCGTCTATGGATGAAACCTTTCCTTCTCCGCGCGACGCCGAGATATCTTTCAACATCATGGAAACGTCTTCGGACGTGTTTGAAATATAGTTCATCAGGAAGCGGCCTCCTCGACGAAATTTTTATATTCGGCTGCCGTCATAAGCGCCTGTATCTCTTCAGGATTCGTCATTTCGATCTCGACCATCCAGCCTTCGCCGAATGCGTCCTCGTTAACGACTTCGGGGTTATCCTCGAGATCGACGTTGATCGAAACTATCTTTCCGGAAACTGGCGAATAAACGTCAGATACGGTTTTAACTGATTCAACGACGCAGATCTTTTCCGAAACTTCGATCGCTTGGTTCACGCCTGGAAGTTCCACGTAAACTATATCGCCGAGTTCGTGCTGCGCGAAATCGGTGATTCCGACATATGCGCTCTTGCCTTCCACGCGCACCCATTCATGCTGTTCGGTATATCTTAAATCTTCGGGATAGTTGCTCATTAAACTTTACACCTCCTTTTTTTATTATTTTTTTTCACGTTTATAAAACGGTAATATAACTACTTTTGCCTTTAAAAATTTTTCTCTTATTTTCACTTCAACGACATTATCTATCTTTGAAAGTTCGGGCGGCAGATAAGCCAACGCGAGGCTCTTTTTAAGCGTCGGAGCCTGGGTCCCCGTCGTCACGTACCCGATTTTGTTCCCTTCGTGAAAAACTTCGTAGTGGGCGCGAGGTATGCCTTTATCTATCATTTCAAGCCCGGTTAGTATCTTTTTGGTTCCCTTTTCCTTCTGACCGAGAAGCACTTCTTTTCCAAGAAACGATGGCTTGTTCAATTTGACCGTCCACGCTATCGTCGCTTCTATCGGCGTCGTTTCGTCGTCGAGTTCGTGTCCGTAAAGCATGAGTTTTGCCTCGAAGCGAAGCGTGTCGCGAGCGCCAAGCCCGATAGGCATAATATCGGCCGCGCCGGTTTCGATGATCTTATCTAAAAGATGATGACCCTTCGCGGGGTCGAAATATATTTCAAAACCGTCTTCGCCGGTATAACCGGTACGGCTTATTATGCAGTGAACGCCGTCTACTTCGCCTTCAACGAACCAGTAAAATTTTATATTTTTAAGATCTGTTTTAGTTAATTTCTGAAGTATGGCTTCGGCTTTCGGCCCTTGAATGGCAAGTTGCGCATAACTATCCGAAAGGTTCTTAAGCGAGATGTTCGCTTTCATTTTATTTTTGACTTCGTTGCACCATGCGAAATCTTTAGCGATATTAGCGGCGTTCACGACAAGAAAGAACTTCTCGTTGGAGTATTTATAAACAAGCAGATCGTCAACCGTAGTTCCGTTCTCACGACACATCGGAGTGTATAATATCTGGTTCACGGCAAGCTTTACCGCGTCGTTGGTTATGAGGTTATCGACGAACTTGAGCGCGTCCGGACCTTCTACTAAAAATTCTCCCATATGCGATACATCGAATAAACCGCATGAAGTGCGCACAAAATTATGTTCCTCGATTATCCCTTTGAATTGGACGGGCAAAAGCCAGTCGCCGAATTCAATTATTTTTCCGCCGTATTTTATATGCTTATCGTAAAACGGCGTTTTTTTAAGGTCGTTATTCATACCATACCACCTTATTTGACTTCGTGTAAGTAATAATAAATACTAAATACTTTAAAAATGAGACGGCCCGCATCGCCCGGCGGGCGGCGGCGTTAAAATACGAGGCGTCTTTCATAACTCTACAACAAAATAAATTAAAATGCAATACTTTTATAAAAAAATTTATGAGGGGACGAAATCCAACGTTCCCACATAAATTAATGATTCAAAAGTCTTTTTTATTATTCGTCTTCTAAAATTTCAAACGATCTGAATACCGCCGATATAATGGGCGTCTTGCTCTCGGTTACTCTCGTCACCAGGGCATGCCGGGGACCGACCCTGACCCTGCTTACGAATTCCGAAAGATCTTTTTCATCGCCCTCGGCATAAACTTCGACATCGCCGTTTAACATATTCCGGGCAAAGCCGTTTATATT
>CAZJFS010000103.1:0-15283 GCA_964545075.1 uncultured bacterium | reverse complement strand
AACACCATAGTTGGAGGGTATAATAAGTGAATAGTTTATCGCGTTTTTTTTACTGTCTGGCCATTCTTTTTTTCGCGGCATGGTTGACGCTCCAGTTTTCGTATAAACAGGCCGGCGATAACGATATGTACGAAACCTCCAGCGGTCCCTGGGCGGTGAACGGCATCCGGCTTGGGACCAGCCTTAATGATTGCCTTAAAAAACTCGGCCAGCCGATAATATCGACGCCCAACCAATATGACGGAAAAGTAGTCAAGGAATGGAGAACCCAGACCAACGAAGTGAGCATAACTTTCGAAAGCTCTAATAACGGCAAGGCATGCGAGATCATGGGAAAGACGCTGACCGATCATTCCGGAAAGGTCTTGATCTACGACTCGGCAAGTGAGGAAGAAGTAAAAGCAGTATTGAAAAGCGCCTCGGTTAAAAGCAGCTACAGGCCTGGCGGAAGCGGCGTAATTTCCTGTTCGAGCGTACACGTTGGAACCAAATTCACCTGTAAAGACGCGGACGGATATTACAGCGTCAATTTCTATGAAGGCCGCCTTTCCTATATATCAGCCAGCAAAGATATTAACAGGTGATACAGGAGTAATGATAAGGTCGAAACAATGCCGGAATTTTTTACAAAAAGCCTTTCCGGACGGCGTGGTTCCTCAATAAAAAGCCGGGCCGATGTTCTCGGCTCCGGCTTTATTAATGGATCATATCAGCGATCGCTGATATTTTATTTTACGCGTCTGGATTACTCTGTTTCGGCCGTTGTTTTATCGTTTTCTTTATCATAATGGATGGTGATCTTTTCGATCTTTGTGAGATCATAGCCATACCATACAACCGAGCTGTTGTCGATCTTGTAGGTGACTTTCAGATCGTAAGTGCCGGAAGCTGATGCTTTGGGGTGGAACTTGATGGCTACCGAAGCACCGTCTTCAAGAACGTCCTGTCCAAGAACATCTTCGCCCCATTCTTCCGATTTGGAAGGGCCTACGAATACCTTGTCGATAACATAGCCGGTTTTGTTTACGAGCGTGAAATCGTTCAAGGATTCAGCAGCTTCAGTTTCCGCTGAAGTTTTATCTTTTTCCTTGTCGTAATGAATGGTTATGCTTTTGATTTTGGTAAGATCGTAGCCATACCAGACGACCGAGCTATTGTCTATCTGGTATGTAACTTTCAGATCGTATGTCCCTGTGGTCGACGCTTTGGGGTGGAACTTGATGGCTACCGAAGCGCCATCTTCGAGTACTTCCTGACTGAGTATGTTTTCGCCCCAGTCATCGGATTTTGTGGGTCCGACAAATACTTTTGAAATGGCATAGCCGGTTTTGTTTACGAGCGTGAAATCGTTTGCGGATTCTTCCGCTTTAACCATTGAAGACAACCCGAGCAATAACATTACCACGAGAATAAGACAGATAGAATACCTTTTCATTGTTCCCTCCTGAATTTTTAATTTTATTGATACCGTTTTTATTAAATAAGAATTGTATCATGTTAAAAATTCATTGTCAATAATGTTGTAGCTTGCATTTTCCTTGCATGTTACGACCGCTGATCACTTCCCGTAAAAGACCAAAATAAATCGTCAGCGGTTTTCTTATTTAAGTTTGAGTTCTTCAAAAATTGGAAGGCTCTTTAAATAATATTGAAACTGAACTCCGTTGCAAACGAAGGCATTATTAGCTGAAAAATGACCCGTGCTGAATATATGCTGACGTTTTTGCGTTGGAGATTTGACGGGATAATTTGCCCCTCTGTCCGGCTTCTGTATATAATTATATTTTTTATTGATTACTCTAAATCCCTCCGTTGAGAGCAGTTTCAATGTGCATAAAGCTATATCTTCCTCGGAAATATTTTTTGTTTGAAAATTACCGGATATAATTATCGGGATGTTTTTATAATTACTTTTCAGATAATTTGATAACTGTATCATTTTCTGCTGTATTGTCGATTTTGAAGATGTTGAAAGCATATATGCGCAGACAAACGCAACATCTTTATTGTTTATCTTAGTTTTAGCCGCTGCATATTTAACCGTCCGACCCGCTGCATTATAATACCCGGCAAACTCAAGCTGCCTGACTTCGGTTAGAGGATAACGGCTCAATATCGCCACACCGCCTCTGTCAACGATATTATGTGTGATATTGTAAGCTGTATCCGATTCCTTCATAGGATTGCCGGCAAATGTATAATACTTCAAACCAAGCTTATCGCCTATTACTTTTATCTGATTGGAATAATAAATTTTTCCTTCTACTACCTGAGTTAAAAAAACCACATCGGGAGCATAAGGCTTTAATAGATTGCCGATCTGCATAACTTTGTATAAGTCGGCGGCCCTATAATCGCCGCCGCTAACGTCTAAGGAAACTACCTTTAATATGGTATCTTTATTTAAAGAAGCGACCGGTTTTCCAACATCCTGATTGAAAATATTTGTGGCTGCCTGAACGCGAATCGATAACAAGAAAAAGACGCAAACAAAAATGACGAACAGCGCTAAAATTTTTCTTTTCTTACTATTCATATGAATACCTCCTGAAATTTTTATGGCGAATAAAATTATGTAATACCGCTTTAACGATTAAACTCAAAATTTTGTGCTTAAATAATTAGACATATGTTTTTTAAAATGGTTACATTTTTTAAACATTTATTTTCGCCGGTTGTTGATACTGGCGAAATGTAAATCTGTCTGGAACTGTGAAACAGGCGAACCGCACTTAGGCCGGCTATCTTAAATCAGAATAACATCAGCACGCATAAAAGCACGCTGACGGCGGCCGCCTGAAAGTAGAAAATACGAGTTAAATTAGCTTCTTCGAGTTTCTTCATGAAGATGAAGTAAGCAATAAGAGCGCCAGAGATAAGCGCACGTTGCGCCGGCATAATTTACGAATTTTAAAAAATTATCGGTGCGCTTCAATTCATTTTTTCTGATGAGATTTCTTCGACCCTGGCCGCAACCAGGGTTTCTTAAGGACAGTTAAAAGGGCCCGTGTAAATGCCGCCGTATTTTATGGAGTATTCTTTCATCTTCCGGCCGGAAGCGCTGGTATAAAAATCAGCCATGCGGTCCCTGTTTTCGTATGACATTTCAAAATGCACTACCGGGTTTATGTTTGATATAATTATTATCCTTTAATTTATATGCCGGTTTTAACCTGCCGTATTTTAGCGTTCAGGTAATCGTTAACCGTTTTGAGGTCGCCGAGCTTTGAAACGTTAGACGAAATATCATTTAACTGCGTCTTTATCTGCGCCGCGGAAACCTTGCTCTGCCCGCTCGTCGCCTTCCAGGCCGCCGTGAGATTTCCGAGAACGGAGGCTTTGACGCTTGAGGTTTGAAGGCTGTTGGCTCCGGATTTTGAAATAATAGAGCTGGCGGCTTTAGCGTAATCATTCATGGACTGCACGCCCGATTGAGAATAAGTATTTACCGCTTCGCTTAAAAACTGATTCGCGGACGACGGCGTTTGTTTTGAAATATTATTGGCGATCGCCAGTGTATTGACGAAAGAGGCCATGTTTTTATCATTTCCGGCCTTCACGCCAGTTTCAATGAAATTTTTAAGTCCGGTCGCGTCCGAGTTCTTAGTGTAGTTCATGACCGCTTGGTTAAAACCGGCAAGAGCGTCTTTATTTCCGTTCTGTTTGATCTGTTCGTAAACTTTATTTAAATTACTCGCTTCACTACTGATGACCGAGCTGACATTGCCGGTAGAAGAGGTGGACTTGGTTTTTGCCGCGGCATATTTTTGCGCGATGACGTTCAAACTTTCCGTGGTCTTATCCGTATTCAGGCCGAGTAACCCGGCGCCCGTGCGCTGATTGGCATTTAAATATTTCAGCAGGTTCGAATCCGAATTATAATTTGTAGCTCTCATATTAGCTCGCTTTCTATAAATGTACTTTTTCAGATTATATATCGTCATAATAACACATTTCTTTACGCTTTATCAAAGCAAGCGGGAACGTTAAAAGAGCGGCAAAGGCTTTTTCTTGATTTGTAAATAGTCGCTAAATTATATTGTTTTTCGACAGCCCGTTTATAAATTAAATTCCCAAATTAATTTAGTTCCATTATTACGTTCGATCTTTATTGCTCCATGCAATTGCTTCACCATCATGTTCACTAATTGAAGTCCAAATCCACTGGAATTTGTAATGTTTATCGATTCTGGAATTCCGATTCCGTTATCCTGGATCGAAATAATTGCGCGTCCGTCCGCCGCCCTTGCGGTTACTATTATCGATCCGGAGTTTCTGCCTTTAAAAGCATATTTCATTATATTAGTAAGAATCTCGTTAATGATGATTCCAATAAAAGACGATTTTTGGGCGTCGATCATAAAATCTTCAATGATTTTTTCCGTTTTTACTATTGCGCTGTTTGGAAAATTATTAATAATTTCATCAATGAGTGACGTGCTATATTCTTTGAAAGATATGTTACTAAAATTGTCTGAACGATAAAGTTTGTCATATAATAACATTATGCTTTGCACGCGGCTTCGGGCATCGTTAAGCGCCGCGATAGCCGACTGTTCTTTTAAAGCGTCTATTTGTAAAGCCATTAGACCAATAACGGTATTCATATTATTTTTGATGCGATGATGAACTTCTTTTAGTAATATTTCTTTTTCGGTGAGAAGTTTATTGATTTTTTCTTCGTTAAGTTTGCGGTCAGTAATGTCCAGAACTTGCGACATTACCGAGATCATTTTACCCTGCTGATCATTAAGGACTGAGCTATACCATTCACAATGAATTACTCTTCGATCTTTAGTATAATTACGGTTAGAAGTTATAAGATGTTTCGATTTTTCACTGCTGAGCAATTCCATTGTGTTTTGAACCATAGCAATATCATCGTCATAAATCATTTTTAAATCCGTGATTGGTTTGCCGATCGTTTCTTCTTTACTCCAGCCAAATATTTTTTCCGACTCGCCGGACCATTGCGTTATAATGTAATTATTGTTCCATTCTATAATTGCCAATGGCGAGTTTTTCACATGAAAATTAATTCTTTGTTCGCTCTCAATTATAACTTCTTTATGCCTTTTACGTTCGGTGATATCAAGGCAAATGCCGGCCATTCTGACCGGTTTTTTATTGGCGTCGTAAGTGGTGTCGCCCAAAACGCTTATCCAACGAACCTCGCCAGAGGAAGGACGTATAATTCTATATTCGCTCTCCAATCGAACCTGGCTCTCTATGGACGTTTTTATCTGTTCTTCCGCGATTTCTCGGTCCTGCGGATAGATTATATTGCGCCACGTTTCAAAACTGGCATCTATCAGGGCCGGATCAAGGCCGAAAATGCAAAATAATTCCGGCGTCCAGTTGAGCTTTTCAGCTATCATGTCCCATTCCCACATGCCGGCGCCGGCCGCTTGCTGGGCAAATGCCAGGCGAGCGTTGATCTGACGCATATCGTCTTCAGTTAATTTGCGCGCCGTAATGTCCTGGATAGTTCCAATGAAACGAGTTGGGTTGCCACCGTCATCATATTTAACCGTGCCTTTTGCGACGCAGTATTTCAGCCGACCGTCGTTTACAATTAACCGGCACTCGTAATATAATGGCGCGCCTGATTGTAAAGAATGATTAAATAATTGTTCATAGCGCTGTATATCATCGGGATGAATGAACCTGGCGTTTGCCGAGAAACTTGGCGTTAACTCTTGAGCTGTTACGCCGAAAATCCGATAAGTCTCATCCGACCACCAAACGGAACCGGTTTTTATGTCCCAATCCCAACTGCCGATCATTTCGATCTGTTGAGCTTCATTTAATTTTTCAATGAGTTCAGATTTGACCTGCTCGCTTTTTTTCAGCGCCTCATCTTTCTCTTTTTTCTTTAATTTGGCTTCAAAAAGTCTAAAAGCCATTTTTATTGATGCGTTGAGAACCGTATTTCCGGAACCTTTTACGACATAGCCATAGGAAGTAATTTTTTCCGTTTTTTCTACTATTTCAGATTCCGTATGGCTTGATAGAAAAACTATTGGGATATCGATATCTTTTAAAATTATTGCGGCGACTTCCGTGCCATCGATTCCGTCGCCGAGATCGATGTCCATAAGTATCAGATCGATGGCATTACTTTTTTTGAATATATCCAGCGCTTCTTCTCCGGTATTAGCGATGATCACATTAAAGCCAAAACTTTGTATGACTTTGGCGGTAACTCTGGCGATAACAAATTCATCTTCAACGAGAAGAATTGTCTTTTGAACTTGCGTCATTATCTCCTGACTCCCTGATTCAAAATTATCGATTTACAACTCTTAAATGGCATTGAAATCGCCAGCGCTAAACAGGCGGAAAGTATAAACCACGGTAAATTAGCAGTGGAATTCATTGAAATTATTAAGAAATAATAGACGGCATGCATTATGCCAAAAATGAGTGCCGTGATTTCGGCTTTATCCCTCATTAATAAAAATGGATTGAAGATAAGAAAAAACGTTATAAACAATAAATTTGTAAGCTTTTTCACAATTTAAATTTTATCATATAGCCATTAAATTTTCAATATTTATTTTGATGGTTTAAGCCCGGATCACCGTCGATCTTTATCGTGTCGCAAGTTAATTTTAAGTGTAATGCTTTTTAGCCAGCCGGATCGATAATATTGTAGTAACTACTATTAAAACCGGCTCTGATATAATGGAATTATCACGACCGGCTATCGAACCGCGGGTCATTATATCCATAATTATAAATAAATGGACATTAATCATCACTCCGATGATCGTATAAATCCATGCTCTGAAAAGGCGCTTGAAGTAATTCGAATAATTGATGGAACAGCAGTAATCGTTAAACCTGTTGGAGCGGCATATTAATTTTCCAAAACTGCCTCCGGCGTAACAGCCGAATACCAGCATCGTCTCGAAAAATAAAAACCAGATAACAATCGGCGTCTCTTTATAAAAAAATAAAAAATCGTGACCAAAAACCATTTCTACCAGTGATGAAAATCCGCAATTTAAAATGGCTGCCGCTAACCAGCATACGGCAATTCCGCCATAAAATCCAACAACCCCTCCGACTATGATTCCGGTTATGGCCATAAACATTATAAAAAATAATTCGGATGCCGTGAAATGCTTGGCTGCGCTTTTAAGGTCCAAGTTGATTTTCGACTCGCTCTCATCAAATGACTGATGCCTAGCTGAATTTAATTTGGCTCCGCAGAGCATGCATATTTCACTGTTGTCCGAAATTTCGAATGCGCAAATCGGATATTTTATTGTTTCCGCCATTTTTCACCCACTTCTGCCGGATAATCAGAATTGTTATAACGCTTTTATTATATACCTTTTCAAAAAAAGATTCAAGCGCCCCGAACTTCAAACCTCACAATTTTCCAGATCCGCTTCTTTATTTGGTCCGGCATCTTTAAACATAAGGCTTGATCTGCGCTCCGGGACGCTCTTTGCGGCAGCGGTTTTTCCGGTTGAATTATTTCAACATTTCATACTGGCAATAGAGCAGGTTGCGGATATCCGCCGGTTATGGCGATAAAGATTCTGTTCGGATCGTTTTCGTAGGCAGATAAAGATGTTTGAAAATGCGTTCCTAATTATTTTCAACAGTGCCATTGCGAATAACTTTTTTATTTTACCATCACCGTAGCGGTTTTCACGGTCGCGATAATTTCAGGGTTTGAAATATGCCTGACGTTTACAAAACCCCCGCTTTCGCCTTTCCGCACGCCTTCAACGTTAAGCGCGATGGTGCGCGAACCCCTGAAAGGCACCGTTAGAAATTGCATCACTGCGCCGCCTGAAGATCTCTGGCCGTATAAAAGCTGACCTTTATAATCGGACAACAGATCTTCTGTCTGGCGGATCGAAAGCGTCGAAGGCACGGCAATGATCGCGTAATATTCCGAAGGGTCTTTTCCCTTGTCCAGCTGTATCGTCAATTTATCTTCACCGCCTATATTAATTTTATCGCTGTCAAATTCAACACTGAAAAATGCCGGTTTTTCGAGATGCTCAAAAATATTGACGGCGGATGTCTCGTCCGAGCGCACGACCGAAAATTCAGGAGCGTAAATGGTCATGTCACCGTCTAACGCTTCGAGCGTGATCGGCGTATCTGAAAAATTTATATTTTGTACGGGTTTGCCGCCTATCTTCACTTCAACCGTCGCGTCGGGCCGACCCTTTTTTTCGCCGGCCATAAGAACCAGCAGCTCAATGAATTTAACCGAGGTTTGCGGCGAAGAATAAACGCCGCCCAGAAGGGCCGGCCCCTGAATAAGCCCCGGTTCGGATGTGCTGATAAGCCCGCGCGCCACGATGGCGAATAACGGCGCGAAATTTTTATCGTTACGGATAAACAAAGATCTCAAATTCAAAAGAATATAATATAACGATCCGGTCCGTTCAAACGCTTTCAGAAATCTGCATTTATCATAGTTATTTATAACACTCGTGAAAAGATCATTTATGTCTTTCGAATGTTGAAGGTCTAGGCTGGAAATTATTTTATCAGAGAACCAGTTAGCTACCGCGTCATCCGTCAGAACTTTAAAAACAACTTTTCCGTCGATCTCGACAGGGAGCAGATCTTCGCCCGTCTTAGGATCGAACATGCCGAGTTCATGGATTGAAACGCCGCGCCTGAGCAATTCCAATATCATTTTTTCGAGCATTCCAGCCGCGACTCCGACAACCTCTGAAAATTCATTTTTCAATCTGTCGGAACCTTTCAGCGATCTTATGACCGAACTTAAATTTTTTGCGGACCAGATCGTCCAGGTAACGTCAACTGGCATATCGGGATAAGGGTGAACCAGGCCGGTCGAATCGTCAAAGAATTTTTCGTTGAAATCCCTGATCGACCGGACCAGATCGGCTTTCAAAATATCGCGCATGCCGTCGTCGTTGATTATTTTTTCTTCGATCGCGCGTAAAAGCATTGCCCGAATCGCTGCCTGGGCCGTTATCGCCTCGGCGTGAGCGAACCAGGAATACATCGTCGTCACGATATTTCTGACCATTCCCTGAAGCATGATTCCAGGATTTGTGCCGATCTCAACTTTTCCGCCTTTTTTTACGGATATAGGGGAACCGTTCGATATCATGATATTTGAATATGTGACAGGTACTGAACCGGGATTTTTAATATTCACGTTACGGCAGTCAAGCAGTTCATCAGAATTATTGAATGCTTCCACGCGAAGCGTTCCATAATTTTTTCCGACAAGCTCGAATTCGAAATCTTTTTTACCTTCAGTTATCTCGGCCGAAACTTCTTTTTCAAGGCATGCGCCGGATATCTTCAATCTAATTTTTTCTCCGGACAGAGCCGGGATATGAACGCTCGCCGTCACGCGCGCGCCCGGTATCAGAAGCGCCGGGACCGAGGTTTCAACGCAATCAGCCTTTTTAACGTCTATATCTTTACTTTTTTCGAGGTAGTCATATCTGTCCAAGGCGACGAACCTGATCTTGCATCGCCCTGTTTGCGGCGGGAGCTGAACGCCAAATCTTGCCCTGCCGTTTTTGTCGGTTGTGACCGCGCAGCAAAACACTACCTTTTTTTTGCTTTCTCTTATCAGTTCCGGCAGCTTGTCCAACTTCAAGCTTTCTCTTATTGTTTCATGATACTCGCTCCCAGCGCTTTTTTCTTTGTTTTTAACATCCAATGCGCCGTCAGCTTCTTTGGCATCGACAAAACCTTTACCAAGGGTCAGCGTAGTACGTCCGCTTTTGATGTTTTCGACAAGGTTATTCCCACCGAAATTTTTAACGTCGATATAACCGAGGTACATATTGCGATCGTTGGTCTCCGCGGCAGGCTCATTGCCGGCAATGGGATTGTTCGGAGCGGTTGTGCCCTGAGCATTCGAGTCCGGATATGATAAAAAAGAGGTGACGTTATCGTCGATGTTAGCTTTCATGTTCGCACGAAATTTGTTGGGCGTTCTTGAAGCACCCTTGAAGTTTTTCGCGTTTTTATTTTCAAAACGGGTCCTGTCTTCGACCGACAGTTTGAATTTACCCAGCCCGCCTTTTTTTAGCGTAGCCATGTCGGCCTTAGCTGCGTCAACGTCATTTCTGCTTATGGTAACACCGCCGGTTATGCCGTTTAGTTTGACGCCCAGAAGCCCCAGTTCATCGGAAAATTCCATAGCCAGTTTATTCAATTTGGCAAGGCCTGCTCCGTTGAATTTTTTATCTGTAAGGCGCGAGATCACAAGGGCTATTTCATATCGCGTCATCATTTGGCCGTTTTTATATCTTTTAAAATTCGGATCGTTCGGCAGTTTTTTACGCACAAGTTCTTCGAGCGATTTATAAGCCCAGTGGCTTTTCGGGACGTCCGAAAAAGGACCGTGACCGGATCTGCTCACGGCTGTGTCATTTTGTCCCATATTCAAATTATTTGATATATCTGCACCGCCGTAACCAGTAAGGTCGCGCCAGTTCGAAGTATAGCCGGACAGGCTGCGATAAGAGTCGCCGATAGCCGAAACAAGCTGTTCTTTCGGGCTTTTTGATTCGACGCGGTTGTCGAAAACTTCGATGATGCCATGGCAGGGTATTCCATTGCCTGAGCGCATATCGGTGCACGCGAGCTCGATCTCGATAGAACTTAACGGTCCGCCGTCTTCGGGCGCGTTTATTTCAACGGACATGCGCGATCTGGCGAATACAATCGCCCACGATTCGAAAAATCTTGAATTATCGGCGTTCCATCCGCCTACCGCGATGAAACTGTAAGGCGGCAAACATTCGACTTCTATCTTTTCGCCTTTTTTAATTTTTTTTGAAAGAGCGATCTCTCGTGTTTTCAACTCGCAGTCGTCGCTGAAATAAAAAACGACCGCCCTGGCATTTTTTACTGTTTTTTTCGCCAGTATCTCTATCTTATTCGCTTCATCGCCCGCCGGCGATATGAGCTCAAGCGCGTTGTTCTCGTTTCTGTTCCGGTCTTTTTCGATAAAGACGTCCCGGCCGTAAACTTGCGTCGTGCCTTCATACGGAGCGAGTGTCGCGAAAAAATCGTTCGTCATATTATGCGTCAGTTTCGTCGACTGGCGCTCGACGTGGCCGGATTTCTGGAACATGTGCCTTATGCTGCCTTTCGCGGTCGTCACTTCGATCTCGAAAGGGCCGGAGTGGCCGCCGATGTCAAGGCCCGTTTCGAGCGAACCGTTTTTGACGCCGATATTCTGCGCCGGGCCCGCTTCGCAGCCGTTGCAGCCCGGAAGATAGCACCGTGTTTTAACGGCCGCCATGCCGGAGAATGGTTCGTTGAACTGGCGCAGCTGGTTTTTGACGAAAAGGTTATTTCCCCAGCGCATCCCGGCGCCGCCGGCGTTACCGAGGAACCAGCCGCCGCTAACGTTTTTCAGCGCGTCGAAGGATGTCATCTGTTTGAATTCATACGCGAATGAAACGGCTGAAAGCGATCCCGCGACAACCGAAAATGTCGTGAATTCCTGTATTTTTTTATCGATCCGCTCGACCGTTAACGGTATATTCGCCCGGTTCGAGCCGCGTTTCTTTCCCGCTCATGATCTTCTGGACGAGAATTCCGCCGTCGTCGAGTTTGAATTTTCCGAGAACCTTCGCGATCGAATCTTTCTTTTGTAAAGTGATCTTCACCTCGCGCGCGGGCGCCATCGGCATCATTATTTTAACCGATACGTCTTCATTCGGCCAGTATTCAGGCTGGTCGGCCGTGATCGATATAAAATTCAAGTTTAAAAATTCAAGGACCTTTTCTGAAGAATATTCAATTTTTTTGTTTTTCGGGTTGAATTTAAAAATCTCGGTTTTAATGACCGTTTCTTCGCCGTCTGCGGCAAGAACGCAGGAAGCAATATTAAAAGCGAATACCATAACAAGCGCAAGGCACAATAATAATTTTGAATATCCGAACATTTTTACCTCCAGCTGATAGTTTTTTCTCTCATGCGTAAAAAATCTGAACCGGAAATATCAATAGATGCATCATTCTCCTTTACTTCTCCCAAACATCAGATTTAACAACCAAATTGCTCCACCGAATGGAAAGAAATAATAATAAAAATTCCTTGCCGTTATTCATAATTTGTCTGAAAAATTTCTTCATGGAGATGAAGTAAGCAATAAGAATGCCAGAGTCGCCCGCATGCCATATCAAAATATAGTTTATGCGGGTAGCTTGATATCACTTTCAGATTCAGGTAATAAGATATATTACAATATATTGAATAAGCTATCTGAGCGGTTTTTCCGGCTTATTTATAATTTTTCATTAAGGAAATCAAGTATTTCTTTTGGCAATTGCTCATGGAATTTTTCTCTGTCAAATCCTTCCGGATCCGTCGACGGAAGAAAATCGGGTCTTTTCATCGTTGCGGGAAACGGACTCAGGAACGAAAAATGACCCGCTCCGGCAATTTGTTTAAACGTGACAAGCGATCTGTCCGGCATACAATTCAAAACTGTTTCTATATCCTTTGACGGCGTGAAGCGGTCGTGCTCCGCCGTTAAAGCGAGAATTGGAATTTTCACGCCGTCTAAACCCTTGAAAAACCAGCCGGCGGCAGGAGCCAGCAAAACGATCGCCTTAATTCGCCGGTCGGCAATTGTTTTAATTACTTCGCCTTCTCTTGTTCTTGGAATTCCGCCGGACAGCGCCAATGCTGTGTATCCTCCCATGGAATGGCCTATCACCGAAGTCTTGTCTTTTAAAATGTGACCGCCGAAAAAACCGTCTGAAAACAGGTTGTCGATTGTTAAACTGATATGTCTTGGACGCAAAATAAGGTTTTCACAAGCGTTTTCAAGTTCATTATTATTCCTGTTATTTCCAAAATGCTCCACCATCGCGACAATATAGCCGTTTCGGGCAAGGAATGAACTGACGGTCCTGTATAAAAGATGTGAACCGCCGCTGCCGTGCGATATCACCACAAGAGGAAAACAACCGTCGATAATTTCAGCGTTGACGGAAACGTCCATTGTATACGGCCCGATCCTGGTCGGTAAAGAAGGCGTATTTGAAGGGTATTGCACCATAACGTTAAACGAAATACCTTTGACTTCGTCAATGTTTTGTATCTCTTTACTGCCGGCGAATATATTGTTTTGCTGGAATGGTTTCATATCATATTTCTCCCGGAAATTTTAAATTTATAAATAATGCATAGCGAGCCGTGAGCCGGGTTTCCAGACATGGCCCATCGGGCATAAATATCCGCGCAGCCAAAGCTTTCCGCCGAATTTGAGCAGATAGAAGCCTTTAAGAATGATATCCTTTCCGTTTCTCCTACGGCGCCACGGTATTGATCACGCTCTGCTCGCTGAACGTGGCCAGAGCGCCGCCATCTTCGGCGGCGATGGTTCCCGCGGTGTACGAGACCAATATATTACCGGTGCCTGAAGCGATGGTATTTGTGAGCGTCAGATTCAGGATTCTTCTATCGGTTCCGTCAAGGACCGCGCCTGTGACTATATCAGGCGTATTCCCGGCGCCGGTCGTTACGGTAAAGCATTCATAAAAACGCTTTCTGGCAGCGGTTTTATTTACAATTCTTTTTATTTCCTGCATATCTAAGAGCGTCATTACAAAGTGCCGTCAGGCTTTGGTTGCTTATCCGCTATGCCGTCGCAAGTTTTGCTGCGTCATTCCAGAACCACGGCGGCAGCGGCGTCCGCAATCGTCATATAATATTCATGGGTTTATGGCCTTCGAACGACACGAAATCAACGGGCCCGAGCGGGGCGAGGCTTTTGGCGACAGTCGAAAAATCCAGAACAACAGGGCTTTTATCCCAGAAGTCATAGTGGAACATCATCGCCATTTGATCTTCGATCGCATTTCCGCTTTGATTCGCGAGGTCCGCGAGATATTTGAAGATCCGATATAGCCGGTATCAAAACCGCTCAAAATAAATTGTCGTATCAGTGACACGCCATTCTCTGGTTCCGGCACACATAACTTTCAAGTTCGCTCAGCGTCTCAAGACTTCCTTTTCGGCAGCGGTTTCTCGGGCTTTTCTATATTTTTGATCATTTTATCGAAATCCGATTCAAACAGCCTGTCCTGAACGATGCGATGTTTTTCAAATTCGCTTTCGGCGAAAGCCTTTGCTATTTCCTGCGTAACTTTACCAGGATTCTCGAGGATATCGCGCTCGTTAAACTTTAAGAACGAGTTAAGTTTTTTCGCCCAGTCTTCCATGGTCATGGGATCGCTACGCTCGGCCTGCATTTCGGCGTAATCTAAATACATCGTGACAAAACGGTCGAGCGATCTCAATTCTTTTTCGGTCAAATAATTTTTTGCGACCGAGACGTCGGTTTTCATGATCTTTCCATCCGGCGCATTTTTCCAGGTTGTAAGGCCCATTCGCTCTTTCCGGCTGTCGGCCCTTTTCACGATAAGTTCGGCAGCGGTGTGTCCGTGAATAGCGAAATGAAGTTTATTTTGAATTTTCTCTCGCTGGCCCTTATCTCGCGGATCTCCTCGAGAAGATCATCAAAGTATTCTTTATTAAAAAGCGAACCGTTCTTAAGCCGTTCTTTATCAAGCACATATCCGCGTATCGCGAAGTCTCTCAAAACTCCTGTGGCCCAATGGCGAAACTGAGTGGCCCTGACGGAATTAACTCTATACCCAACGGAAATGATGGCGTCGAGATTATAAAAATCTATCTCTCTGCTAACCTTTCTGCCGCCTTCAGTTTGAACTGTTCGGAATTTCCGGATAGTTGAATCAGCTCTGATCTCAGCCTGTTTATAAATATTTATCAGATGTTCATTAACGGTCTTAACCGTAACGTCAAAAAGCACCGCGATCAGCTTCTGCGTAAGCCATACGGTTTCATCCTCAACGCGTACTTCGATTGCGTTTTCACCGGCCTGGGATGTGAAGACCAGAAATTCCGCCGTGCTGCTCGCGTATTCGAATTGTTTTTGACTTATCCATGCGTTCTCCTAATTTAAGATCCAGAAATTCAAATCGATTTTAGCATATTAAACAGCTATTGTAAAGTCACGCATTCATCATTTTTTCGGATTTTTCACACTTAAATTATTGAAATTCAACTATTAAACTTTCCCGCCTACCACAAAATATCTTCCGGGTATTCGACGCCTCTAAGCTCAAAATCGCCGTGATGGCGGCCATTCTCTTCGGCCGCTTGCATCATGGACCTTTTTATGGCGCGGTATTCATTATTTTTCTCGACCAGGCGTTTAGCCATGAGCGGAATATTTTTAAGCCGCGTTTGCTTATCCATCGCGATGAA
>CAZJFS010000102.1:0-15420 GCA_964545075.1 uncultured bacterium | reverse complement strand
ATTAATTTATTTTTATTTTTTTTTAGTTCATTATTTTTTTCTCTCTATGCTAATTATCGGATGGATCTATAATTAACTTAACTTTTTCGACACATAAAAACAACTAAATATGAACCACAAAAACAAAATGCACGTTTATTTCAAATATTATCTCCGCTTTTCAACGATTTAATCGTTTTATATTAGTTTTAGATATTGTCAGAACAAAAACGTTTCGGGCGCCAATTTTTTTTAATAATTTCGCCATACTTTCCACCGTCGCTCCGGTAGTTAATATGTCATCTATTATTATAACATTTTTATCAGATATTAAATATTTTTTTTTATCATTAATTTTAAAAGCGTTCTCAAGATTTAAAAACCTTTCCTCTATTTTTAATTTATTTTGAGGAAGCGTCTCTTTAACTCTATAGACCACGTCACATGCAACTGGTATTTTTAAAATCTTTGAGATATCTATGGCTAAAAGTTCGGATTGATTGAATCCGCGCTCCTGTAATTTATTAATGTGAAGAGGAACGGGTATTATGAGCTCATATTCCGTTATAGGAGGCACGCTGAATTGATGGCAAAGCCTTTTAGCAGTTTCTTCCGCAAGAAATCCGACTATTTTAGTTTTCTTATTGTATTTTAGATTGGTTAGCAAATTTCTTAAAACGCCTTCATAAAACCCTAAAGAAAAAAAACCGGTTATATTTTTAAAATCGGTATTTTTATATAAAGCGTCATCGGTTATATAATTTATAACACTCCTGCACTTTTCGCACAATGGAACCCTATCGCCGGACCCTGTGACCAATTCGCCACAATTTATGCAAGAGCAGGGATAAATAAGACTGACCAGGTTATTGGTGAATTTTATAACGCGATTCACTAACGGAGGCGTTTTTTCTGTTCTGCTATTTTGCGTACCAAACATGTTATCTTAAGATACCGCGCTCTGACTTCTTCGCAAACTCGACAAAATTTTTCACCTGAATGTTATCCAGAGAAATGGTTTCGCAAATTTTATCGATAGCCTGAATTTTCGTAAGGCCGGATCTGAAAAATATTTTATAAGCTTTTTTCAGTCCGGAAACATTAGCGGCGGTAAATTCGGCTCTTTTAAGTCCAACGCTGTTCAACCCGGATATTTTAACCTCATCGCAGCCATCGGCTATGCAATATGGCATAATGTCCATAGTTATCTTTGAAAGGCCGCCAATAAAAGCATAAGTACCTATTTTTACGAACTGATGAACGCCGGCCAGACCGCCTATTGAAACGCGATCCTCGATCGTAACGTGTCCGGCGAGAGTAGCGCAATTGGCGAGTATAACACGGTCGTGAATTATACAATTATGGGCTATATGCGAATATACCATGAATAAATTGTTAGAGCCTATAACCGTTTCACAGCCTTCACCACAGGCGACATTTATGTCGACATACTCGCGTATCTGATTATTATTACCTATAATAAGATAAGACTTTTCACCTTTATATTTTAAATCCTGCGGCTGACTTCCAATAACGGCGCCGGTATAAAAATGATTGCCGGAACCTATGGTTGTGTGGCCGTCTATTACGGCGTGCATACCGACGACATTGCCTTCGCCCATTACAACGTTCGGCCCTATATAAGAATAAGCGCCTATTTTGCAGTTTTTTCCAATCTTCGCACCCGGGTCTATTATGGCGGTTTTATGGATGAGCTCCATCACTATTCCTCCGAATCATCGTTTTTAGGAGCGTTTACGAGCGAGAACATAAGGTCGCCTTCAGCCGCTAATTTATCGTTGACCATTACTTTTCCACTGACCTTGCCTATGTTTCCTTTGATCTTGCCCATTTCAATTTCAAGGACGAGAACGTCGCCCGGAACAACGGGTTTTCTGAACCTGAAGTTATCGATTCCTGTAAAGAATGGCAATTTACCGCGATTTTCTTTTTTATTGAGCATAAAAACGCCTGCTACCTGAGCGAGAGCTTCAACTATCAAAACTCCCGGCATTACGGGCTGAGTCGGAAAATGTCCGGTAAAGAAATGCTCGTTTATGGTAACGTTTTTTATCCCTATGGCGCCTTTTCCTTCTTTGATCTCGGTTATTTTATCGACCAAAAGAAAAGGATAGCGGTGAGGAAGCACCTTTAATATTTTCATTATATCCATGGTTGTTTTCGACGTTTTTTTGTCGTTATATCGCTTTTTTAAAATTCCTGCCATTTTAACGTTAAGAGCATGGCCTGATTTCATGGCTATAAAATGACCTTTAAGCGACAAACCGGTGAGAAAAAGATCTCCTACGAGATCCAATATCTTGTGTCTGACGAATTCATCTTCGGAACGAAGACTTTCGTTAAGTATGCCGTCATCTCCTATAACTATCGCGTTCGTGAGATCGCCGCCGAGCGCAAGCCCCTGTTTCCTCAATTCTTCGACTTCCCTTGTAAAACCGAATGTGCGGGCATACATGATCTCTTTTTGAAAGGTTTCAGGGTTTATTACAAGCTGAGCATATTGAGTTCCAATGATCGGAGTATCATAATCAATAGTAAAAGATATCATAAACTTATCGGATGGCATCGCGATAAGCTGCTTGGAACCATCAATAAGATGAATCGGTTCGGTTATAGTGTACTGAGCGGTTTTTTCTTCCTGCTCGACTATCCCCGCCTCTTCCAGAAGCTTTACGAAAGGCTGCGCGGAACCATCTACCGCCGGAGGTTCTTTTGCGTTTATTTTTATCAGTATGTTGGTAATGCCAAGGCCGGCTAAAGCACAAAGAACATGCTCAACGGTATGGATCTTGATATCATCCAGACCAATGGTTGTGCCGCGAAAAACATCGGTAACGTGTTCGATCGAAGCGACAACCCTGGGTTCTTCAGGCAGGTCAGTGCGCACGAATACGACCCCATGATTTACCGGAGCAGGCAAAAAGGTTATTTTGACATTAAGTCCGGTATGTAAGCCGATACCTTCGTAGCTTATCTCATTGGCTATGGTCCTTTGATATTGATACATGTTGGCGTCCTTCCAGTTTATATATAATAATTAAAATCCGAACGAAAAATTAAAATTTAATATTCTTTTCTTTTCAAGGTTTTTAACGTTTTTCAAGTCGATTATATCGTAATCCAAGGTCAACACGGGTAAAGGCTTAAAACGAAGACCGCCATTTATAGCTTCGTTCTGGTATTCGCCGATTATAGCGAACATCGGAAAAAAAGAATATTCAAGACCGATAAAAGTTTTGCCGGATTTATTTTTAACGTCGTCAATGGCGTCCTGTATGGTTTTATAATTGACCAGTTTCGACGCATCCTTCAATCCGCCGTTATTCATATACCCCATATGAAGCGTAAGGCCCAAACTATCGACATATTTCGAAAGAACTATATAATTGGTCTGACCTACGGCCTGGCTTTTATAATTATAAGCTCCAAGAGCCACCTGCGGCATATATCCCGATTCGGAAATCAACGGAAGCTTGAGATTATATGAGCGAGTTCCGCCGGTTTTATCATATAGCATACCGGTTTCGATAGCTTTTGAAAAAAGAGCGTAATTAAGTTTGTAAAAAGTGCTGCCTCCGGAAGAATAATAACCAAAACCGCTTCCGGTGTACGCCGAAGGCGTGTTTATAAGGCCGGTCGGACCTAAAAGACTTGAAGGCTCAGCCTTCAGATCTTGAATAAAGACCATTAAGGCCGATATCAAGACCAATATACATATAAAAGTCTTTTTTTTATAATTCATCATCATTATCTTTTTCAATCTTCACTCCTGAAACGCTCAATAATTTTTTCAGTTCATTAACAGTTTTAACGATAGAAGGCAGTTTTTTCATAGCAGCCTTGATTTTCATCTCTTCCGTATGAGGTTTCGCCGGAAATCCGGATATGAAGGATTTGGGCTTGACATCGTTGGTGACCACCGATCTTGCCGCTATAACGCTTCCGGCGCCGATCGAAATGTGGCCCACGATACCGCTCTGACCGGCTATCGTGACATCGTCGCCGACGTCGACCGAACCGGATATGCCCACCTGAGCTACTATCAGAACATTTTTCCCGACCTGAACGTTATGCGCTATATGTACGAGATTGTCTATTTTCGTGCCGGCGCCGATGCGGGTGGAGCCAAGAGTGGCCCGGTCGCAAGTGACGTTAGCGCCTATCTCCACGTTATCCTCGATAATCACGTTTCCGACCTGAGGTATCTTGTAATAGGAACTCCCATTTTTCGTAAAGCCATATCCATCGGCGCCGATAACCGTCCCGGCATGAATTATGCAATTTTTGCCCAACCGGCAATTTTCACGTATCGTAACATTTGAATATACCCAGGTATTATCGCCGACGGATACGTTCTCGCCAATGAAACAACCCGGGTATATAACTACATTTTCGCCGATCACGGCATTATCGCCTATATAAACATTAGGAAATATCTTTGCGCCACAGCCTATGGTGGCCTCTTTGGATATGAACGCCGCCGGGTCTATTTCCGGTTTCTGTTCTTTTCGGGGATAAAAGAACTCAAGGACGCGGGCAAAAGTAAAATAAGGATTTTGAGATATGATATATGGTATCTTAACTTCAGCCGTTTTAACTTCCGGCGATATTATGACCGCCGCAGCGCCTGAATCTTTAAGCGATCTGATATATTTAGGCTTCACGGCGAAAGTGATATCGCCGCCGCTGGCTTCGTTGATCCCGGCTACGCCGGAAAGAACCAGCGAGCCATCGCCGTAATACGGTTCATTCAGATATTCGCTCATTTTTTCAAGAGTAACGGTTTTGGGCCGTTTTTCATACATCATACTTTTTTTACGCCACCCGCCCTGAATTAATTGTTTGGATTATTCTTCGTCTTTCTTTTTGCCGGTTGATTTTCCACCGTTGAGTTTTTCAATAACCGTTTTGGTAATATCGGTGCCGCCAAAGAAAACAAGGTTCTTTTCAACTACCATATCAAGGCCTTCAGCTTTAGCGATAGTAGCGATAGCCGCATTTATTTTTTCCGTAAGAGTCTTTAAAGCGGCAACCTGTTTATCCTGAAGCTTTCCTGAAAGCTCCTGGTACGTACCCTGAAGCTTAGTTATTTCCGTGCTAAATTCTTTGTTGAATTTTTCTTTTTCAGCGTCCGTAGCTTTTGTTTTTTTATCGAATTTGTCTTTTTTTTCTTTTATTGCGTCTTGAGCCTTATCGAGCTGAGCTTGAAGCGTGTCTTTATCCTGCATCAGTTTTTCATTCATGGCTTCGGCTTCCTTAAATTCGCCAAGAATCTGCTGATAATTAACAAGGCCAACTTTTTCAATAGGCTTCGAATAAACTGCTGTAGCTGTGATTAAAACCAAAAATAAGACGGCGATTAACCCAAGGGATCTTTTCATTTTTTTTAATACCTCCGAATAAAGTTATAAAGTTACTTTAAAAATAAAGTAACTTTATATTATAAAATTATTATTACCTTATATCAAAAATCTTTAATTTCAGCATTAGAACATACGATCCATGCTAAAATATGCCTTGCCCGAGCGATCCTGACCTTTTCCATAATCAAGGCGAATCGGACCGATAGGCGTTATAAAATTGACGCCAAGGCCGTATCCTTTTTTCAAATTGTAATTATTCGAAGCGTTTCCGCCGGCAAGTGAACTCAAGCTGTCCGAATCCCATGCGTCACCAGCATCATAGAAAAGATAGCTTTCAAAATTTTTAGTGAACTTATGACGGAATTCAAAATTTCCTACAAGCATTTTCTTTCCGATAAATTCGCGCCATTCGTAACCACGAACGGTATAAACGCCGCCGACGCCATATTCTTCATAAAGAGGAAGCGTACCTTTTGAAAGGTTCGTTGTTCCGCCCATGATGCGTCCGGCTATCACGTCGCGCTCGGAAATGGCATGATATTTTCTAAGCGTGAGTCTGTATTTTGTAAATGCGTCAGGCCCCTTAAGAACGCCGCCGGTGGTATCTATGTTTACAGCGTTGAACGTGCCTTTTCTGGGGTTGAAGTTATTGTCACGCGTGTCACGGCCGACATATGCGCTTATTGTCTGATAGTGGCCTTCACGAATGTACGAATTGTTAAGAGTCGTTTTTATCGTGTCTGCATCGGTGAGTTTGACATTTTCATCACGGAATGTAAGCGAACCTTCGACTATTTCCGAGAACGGTTTGCCTAGAGATACGTTAAAACCTGTACGGCCTTCAGTATAGTCGATAGCTGACTGGTTCGGCTGGTAAAATTTTTGCGTAAGTCTGCTGTTATAGATGTTGGCGCCAATCGAGAGGCGTTTATTCCTGAACCATGGTTCCAGGAAACCAAATTCATATGTTCTCATGCCGCCGAATTCAAACTTTGCGTTAAGCGTCTGGCCCTTTCCGCGCCAGTTTTTCTGAGCCACTTCAAATATTCCGACGAGGCCGTTAGCCGAGCTGTAGCCGCCGCCGATAGTAACTGTACCCGTTTTTTGTTCTTTTACGTCAATTATAAAATCGATCTTTCCAGGTTCAGATCCAGCTTCGCAGCGGGGCTTGACTTCCGAGAAAAATCCAAGATTAAATATTTTCTGAAGGCTTTTAGTTACTTTTTTGTCATCGTATATTTCGCCTTCGCTGAAGCGGAGCTCACGAAGAATAACACGCTCGCGGGTTTTATCGTTACCCACAACTTTAATATGTTCGATCTTGTTTTCTTCGATAAATATGGTAAGCGTTTCACCGTCGAATTGAATATCGCGTATGCGGTTCATAACGTAACCCGCTTCGTCAAAAACTTTCTGTATTGATTTTACATCGGAACCGATCAAAACGTGATTGAATACCTGGCCGGCTTTAGTTTGCATAGCCTTTAATATTTTATCGTTCTGAACAAGGTTGTTTCCCTTGATGTTTATCTTTTTAACCGTAGGATTTTCAACAACTTTGATAATGATTTTTTTTCCGTTTTTGACGCTGGCGACATCTATGCCGATGTCCTGAGTGAAGTAACCTATATTATAGACTCTTTTCATGTTTTCGTCTATAAGGCTTTCAGTGAGTTCGTCTCCCGGCTTCATCGTGAGAGATAGCATAATAACTGAAGAATTTACGTTCTTATTGCCCGTAACTGCAATTTCGGCTATTTTACCGATGCGATCGGAAGTTTCGGCTGCTTTTGCCGTCTTTTCTTTCTTGTCTTTTGAGATCTTTGCCTTTGATGATTTTTTTGCTGTTTTAGCGTCATCTTTGGCTTCCAGCATATTAAAAGGTATGGCTATTAAATGTGCGCATAAAATAAACGAGAATAGTACCAATAAATTCCTTTTCATGTTTAAACCCCCAAATGTAACTTAAAGAAAAAATTTCTTTCTTTAATGAGTCATTATTATATTATATTTTTTATGATTTTGTCAAATACTTTTTTACATATCGGCTAAAAGAATGTTTGAACCTCAACTTTTTAAAAAAAAGAAAATATAAAAGCTCAACTTTTTTGAAAAGAGCTTCAAAAAAGTTGAGCAAATAAATCTTAAATTAAAAAGTAATTACCCAAAATAGCTGGCGGCAAACTAATGCGCTCGCTATTATTAAGTTCCGTTAAAACGGTATCCCGTATTTAGCGCCAAGGCTATATTCCAGATTCTGATTAACATTGCCATCTATGAGAAATTTTTCTTTGACCTTGTATTCCATTCCAAGGCTATCATCTTTAGACGAATGAAAATTTTTGCTGTAGCTCAGGTAAAGATCGGGATCAATGTATTTTCCGATTTTTACCTGCACGTCCGTAAACGTTGAAAAACCTGGCAAAAGTGCCTTTGAATTCGAGTCATTTCCTCCTATAAGCGTTTTTTCATAGGCCGTATACGGATTTATCCGCAATTCGTCAAGATTGAGTTTTTTTTCAAGGGAACTGCTTAATTTCTGATAAATCGTATCCTGAAACTTACTATTAAGAGCGCCAATGACCTTGGTGGATGTTATCTGATCGTCTCTACCCAGGGATGTCGATGTAACGGTCGGCGTCATACCATATAAAAGCATGTGGATGGCATCCTGTGAAAGTTCGGGCTTCGACGTAAGAAAAGAATTTAATCTGTTTGAATTGCCCGAAAGAGTAAGGTATATGTCATATTCTTTAACTTTGGCCTCGGCGCTGATATTCATATAAAGCTCAAGGCATGTTTCGCCGGACTGCCCATAATTCGACGGCCCTTTTACCGCTGAAAGATTCGATGAAGCAAGACTATAATTAAATCCGGTCGGTTTATTATTGACGCCGACTTTTTTCTTTTCTTCGACCGAATTATCCGCAATCACGGTGGAAACATTTTGAAGAGTTGAAATCGAAAAGTTACCCGAAGTTATGTTAAACAACTTGTTGAAATAATCTATCCTTCCTCTTTGAATTTCTAGATTTCCAGAAACAACGGGTGCGGAAAAAATTCCGTTAACACTTATTTTTCCTTCAACCATAGCCTGAAGAGTTGGAGTTATAATATAATTATTCACTCCCATGGAAACCGTTAAGTTAATGTTTCCGATCAATTTACCGGCTTTTTTCTTCGACAGGATAGCCGTCAGCTTTTCAACTTCAAGCTTGGCATCCGAAACCTCGCAATCAGCTTTAAAGTCTATACCAACTGGCGATATGGCGATTTCGTGATTGATCGTAACAAAACCGGACAAACTATTCTTTTCACCGGAAATTTTTTCCAGAATGTCGGCTAGCGCACATTTATTGTTCTTTCCTTTTATTCTGGCGCTCAAGTTTTTAAAATTCAGCTCGCATTCGCCTCTGTAAGTTGTGTTCGCGAAAGAAAAGTTAAACAGTTTCGAACTATAAACGCCATTATTTTCCATATTGAACGTGCCCGAAACACTCATACCCTTCGGACCGGTCGCCGCCAACTCAAAATAGTGGGAATTAAGTTTAAAACCTTCAAGCTTGGCCGTGCCCCTTACCTCGAATAATTGTATTTCAGAAAGATAATTTAAAACGAGCGGCCGTACTTCGGGTTTTAAAAAAACCTCGCTGATAAAAGGATATAGTGCGTTTAAAAATTCCGTGCCCTTTATGGAATACGATACATAATAGCAATTTTTTTCTTTTTCGGCGGACTTTTGACCTACGTTTATCGAAAAAATCCGCTCAGCTTTAACGTTAGTTACATCAAATGAAACGGAGGCCCCTGACGTTTTTGACAAGTTTTCGACTTTAGCTTCGCACGCGAGGTTTAAATGACCCGCCTCGAGAAACTTTTCGGCTTTTATTAGCAGCGGGCCGTCGCCTGAAAACATCGCAGGCGTTGAAATAATATTTAATTTGACAGGTGAAACCGCAAGTAAACGCCCGATTCCAAAATAGAAAGGCAATTCTTTAGGCGAAGCGACGCCTGAAATAACAATTGCATTATTTTTCATATTGCTTTTAATTTCACCCGAAAATTCAAGCTGCTTTGATGTAAATTTCAATTTTTTCAGTGAAATTTCATTAACTTCTCTGGAAAAATCCGGCAGCCTGAAAGAAAAACCAAGCGAAGAAGCATAAATTGGGCCCTCGGATGAAACTTCTATTTCGGCTGGATCGAAAGCCGCGGAACGTAAGGATAGCTTTCTTATACCGGAAAAAGCGAGAATTTTTTTTAAAAAGACGCCTGCGGCTTCTTCATTCACGAAAGCCTCGGCAATTATTTTCCTGGTCGCGACTTCGTATTCACCTTTGACCGTAAACGCCCTCGTCGGAGAAATTTGGAACTTCACCATTCCTCCGTCGTAGATAGCTTTCCCGGCGCCGCATTCAAAAACCATTTTTAAAGAAGAAGGATCGGCCGTCAGGCTGAAAGTCGATTGTTCCGATCTTATGAAATCCGGAATTTTTAATTTAACGGCCGGTAAAAAAATGGAAGATGCGGTTTCAAGCGTCGAAATAGTACATATATCATAATTTATTTTTTCCGGAAAACCGGATATTGAAAAGGCGCCTTCTATATTAGCTGAATTTTTAGCCTGCCTGCTTCCGGATGACAGAAAAAATCTGCTTATAAGCCTGTCTTTTTCAAAATAGCCGCTTATTTGGGCGTTTATAACAGCACCTGCCGGCACCGCGCCCGCTATATTTTTGAAATTACCCGTAAATAAAAGCGAAGCGATTTTCGCATAAGGAATATTCGACACGCTAACGTTAAAATGGCCATTTTCCAGTGCTTCTCCACCAGCCAATATTTTAAGCGGTTCGGATTTCCCCTGACGGATTCCTTCAAAATCAACATTATAAGAATTTTCAAGCGGCAAAAAACGGAAATGACCCGAACCTATATTTTTGATAAAATATTCGAATTCTTGAATATTTTTTGTTTCCATCGATAATTCGAAACGGCCGGCCAAAGGCGCTTCAACGCTTAATGAAACGGAAAGGGAACGCTTGTCGGATCCGCGATCCGAAAACGCATAGTTACCCGATAAAATTTTTATCCCGCCCGGCGCGCTCCAGCCGTTAATCGAAGGTATAATGCGGCCTTCGGCTTTTATGCCATCAGGCGTTATAATAATTTTCCCTTCCGAATCAGGAAGCGATTTTTTTATAAAAGCCGGAAATGACCGGGGCAACAACTGCTCAACATCATAAGAGGTCAGCGACGGAAATGATATTTTGATCTCGTGGTCATTATTTTTGAAAAAACCTGAAATATCGATGTTTTTGTTTCTGGCATAAGCTTTAAGACCGTTGGCGTTTATATTATATTTTACGCCGGCGGCATCAGCAGAAACGTCTATTTTTACCTCGCCCGTTTTTAAAAGCAATGTTTCGTTTTGAAATTTTGACGCAGTAACCGAACAATTTTTCGGGAAAAGAGAACAGTTCAATTCGTTTTTTAAACTTATGAACGAATACTGGCCGGAAAATTCGATATCGGTTTCCCCTGAAATATTTTCGAGCGTATTTGAGCCTATCAAGGCGTTAACAAAGCGTTCCATTTTATTTAACTTGAAATTGCTAAAACTTCCCGCATATTTTATCGTCGAATCTTTAAGGTCAAAACTAAGATTAAACTTCAACGCGCAATTTGAATACTTGAATTTTGCCGTTATTATAAGATGTATGATCTGGTCGGTAAGCTGCGAAAACACGCATTTTATATTTTCCAGAAGTATCTGGCTGTCTTTATATAAAAGCGTTCCGTCGGTAAGGCTTATTGCCGGAAGCTCCGGAAGATTACCGCCCTTTCTTATAATTTTAAAACTGAGTATATGTTCGAATAATTTTTTCAGGTCGCATATTTTTAAAACTGGTTTTTTAAGCGTTAATATCTTAAATTTCGCCTCGTTTTTCATGCTCTCATAAAAATCGTAAGTAACATCGATCTCATTCACTGAAAGCTCTACGCAGTTATTGATCTTGTGCGATAGATTCGAAATATTCACTGAATCTACGGAAAATTTTTTGAGGCCGAGACCTATCTTTTCGACGGAAGCTTCGCGTCCCAGATAATTCAAAAGCTCCCCGGACATTATCTTCTGGAAAAAATAAATTTTCGTGAAAACGGTCAGTAAAAGAGAAAGTGAAATTATGAACGCAACTTTAAAAGACACGTAAGCTATGCGTCCGAGTTTTACCTTTATCGATTGCCTGGCGGCTATTAAAAAACCGGGAATCGTTAAAAATAAAAATTTAAATAAACGGGCCAACCCGGAAAACATTGTCGATGCTAACCGGGTCAGAACGTTTGTCACAGCCGCAAGGGCGTATTTTGTTTTATCGTTCACCGCCACTTTTTTCAGGCGAATTATTATTTTAGAAAGCGTATTGAATCCCCACATTATAGTTTCTTTCTTTTTTCTTCAGAGCGTTCTCGACTTTTGATTTAAACGCCAAGCCTTCTCTTATCTTGTATGTCGAAATAGTTTCGACCTCTGTGTCGTGAGTATCGATAAAATTGACCGAATAAGTGGATTTTTTATTCCATTTATAATCGACGCCAAAGCCGACCTTGGACTTGATGATGCCGAAGCGCTTCGTGAAAACGCCTTTGCCATCCTGGCACAACTGCAGATCGGCCTGATTGCCGTTTCCGATATTTCTAACGCCGGCTATGATCGTCTTGTTGTCGCCGCCGAAATTTAATCTGGCTTCCATATCGTTATGCGTTTTTTTGTTGTTCTTATCCATACGGAAGGTATATAAAAGTTTCAGATTCGAATTTTTAAAACTCGATAATATCGCATCGGCTTTTTTTGCCATTTTAGATACCGATTTTATGGAGCCTTTAAGTTCCGATTCAACCGATCCGTCCTTGAATATATTATTGATCGACTGTGAAACTTCTTCCGCGTTTTTTGATGTTTTCCTGAAATTTTCAAGAATGTCTTTTATTTTTTCGGCGGTATTGCCTTCATCGTCAAGTTTTACTATGAGTTTGTTTATGTTCTCGCCGGTCTTTTTAAAATTGTTTATAAGTTCGGAAAGATTTTTCTTGTTTTCACTTGCGATATCAACGAGTTCAGCCCCGAAATCCTTGTAGTTTTGTATCAATTCAGAGATATTGATCTTGTTGTCCTGTATGAGTTCGGCAAGTACGCCGCCGACATCGCCAAATTTCCTTATAAGCTCTTCGATATTATCCTGTATCCCGTCTATACGATCCTCTATCGAAGCCATTATATATTTGCCCGATATACTGACTTCATACATATTGTTTATAAAATTTTTGGTAGAATCGAGTACTTTATCATCGGTAAGGACTTTGTTGACTGATGCAACGCTATTTTTAACTTTTTCCATTATCTGTTCGCCTTCGCTGAACAGCTTGGATAAACGGAGCGGATCGATGCCGCGCACGACATCGCCGTCTTTATACAAACCCTCACCCTTCGCCTTATCGGCGTCACATGCGTCAAGGTCTATGCCGAGGTATTTTTCACCCATAAGACCGGCGGTGTCAATCATAAATTTAGAGCATCTGGGTATTTCGATCTTGTCGGATACCGTTATATTCACATACACGATGCCCAATTTAATATCGATCTTTTCAACTTTTCCCACCTTTACGCCGGCGAATGTGACCTTCGCCCCTTCTAAAAGCCCGTCGACATGCATAAATTTAACAGTAAGGGAATATCGCTTATTAAAGAGCTGGATATCTCCTATCACAAAAACTATGGACGCGAGAAAGCAAAGCCCTATAAAAACGACTATGCCGACTTTTATTTCAGAACTTAGATTCATCCGATCAATCCCTTCGTAAAATTATTTTTATTTATTAAATTTTGATCTCATTAGTTTTTATATGTGATTTCCGTTCGATTCGATCCTGGTATGTGAAAGCGTGATAGGCCCTTCTTCCGCGCCTTCGATAAACTGGCGGACTATGGGATTATTCGTTTTCTCGATCTCCTCGCAGGTCCCCGTTTCTATTATCTGCCCCTGAAAATGCATGCCGATCCTGTCGGCTATACGAAACGCCGATTTCATATCATGCGTTACGACGATCGTAGTGCATCCAAGCTTCCGGTTCATGTCTTTTGTCAGTTTATCAATTATTGTAACCATTACGGGGTCCAGACCCGTCGTCGGCTCATCGTAGAGCAGAACTTCAGGATCCATGGCTATGGCGCGGGCGAGACCCACCCTTTTTTTCATGCCGCCGGAAAGCTGGGACGGCTTGAGATCGGCTATTCCAGGCATCCCGACAAGCTCGAGCTTTTCATTAACTATCTTTTCAATTTCCCGTTTTGATTTATCCGTGTGTTCCCTAAGTCCGAAAGATATATTTTCACCGACGGTAAGTGAATCAAATAAGGCGGCGCCCTGAAAGAGCATGCCAAACTTTTTTCTCATTTCATTAAGCTCGTTCTCACTGAATTTGGTGAGGTCAAGCCCATTAAAGTAAATTCCGCCCGAATCCGGAGTAAGAAGTCCCATTATGTGCTTTAAAAGGACTGATTTGCCGCAGCCCGAAGGGCCGATTATCACGAATATCTCGCCTTTTCTAACGTCAACGGAAAGGCCCGTCAAAACCTTCTTGCTTTGAAAGGATTTAAATATGTTTTTGACGGAGATTACGGTCTCGCCTTTTTTTATTTTACTTGTATCCAGGTCCTGGCCAACTGACATGTTTTATCCTTTATTTAGACAGAAATGTATCATTAAAATTCACAATCAATACCGAAAGGAAGTAATTGCTCACAAGTATGAGCATTATCGATAAAACTACCGCTCCGGTAGTTGATTTGCCGACGCCTTCGGCTCCGCCATATGTCTTAAACCCTTTATAGCATCCGACCAACCCTATTATTCCGCCGAAAAAGAAGGATTTAATAAGGCCGCCCATGACATCTCTTATCGCTAGATTTGTAAGAATGGATTCCTTAAACGTCATAAGCGATATATTGACCTGGGCCACGGCTACGAAGGAACCGCCGGCTATGCCTATCATGTTGGTAAATATCGTAAGTATCGGAAGCATCAGGGCCGCCGCGAGAACTCTTGGAACGACAAGATATTTTATCGGACTTACCGCAAGAGTATAAAGCGCGTCTATCTGTTCCGTAACGGCCATGGTCCCGATTTCAGCGGCGATAGATGAACCTATGCGTCCGGCGACCACGATCGCGGTCAAGTTGGGCGCGAGCTCTCTCGCCAATGAAAGCGCGACGATCCCGCCGACATATGATTCGGCGCCCATTTTCACCATCTGATTCCCCATCTGTACGACCAGGACCATTCCGGTGGAAAGCCCGGTTATTGAAACCATGAAAAGCGAATCAACGCCTATCTGCGACATCTGATATACCAGATCGCGTATATTTATCTTACCCTGCATTAAAAATAGAAGGCCTTTAGCCAAAATGATCGACATTTCGCCAAGGGCTGACATCATATCCTTAAATTCTTTTATAAAAAATTTGATCAATTTTAATTCCTTAAAAATTCAGATTAAAACTCGCCAATGCCGTTTTCGAGAATGGTTTCGCTGGTTTCATTAAAAAACGCAGGATTTCCTATATTTACAGAAAATTGCGTTTCAAAGGGCTCGATTATATATTCCATGCTCTTATATAACTTTATATTTTCTTTATCGGCACCAGGATGCTTTTCACTAATAGCCGATTTTAACGAAGATACAAGCTGAAGTATTCCTGAGATTTTATCGGCGAGCGCGCGAAGCCTTGCTTCACGATAAGTTGACTGGGGTTTGGCCTTGCCGCCTTCACGCTCCTTCGATTTTAAAATTTCATTTTCATCGCGTGATTTATTTTGATTCGATTTGTTTTTATCGGCATGAACAGCCATTTTGTTCTTCTGCGCGCCTTCCGCCGCGGATAAGTTCTGATCCGTCATATCTTTTGACTGCGCATCCGGACAAAATTCAAACACCAACTGGTTCGACCTTTCGGACGAATTTAATTTTTCGACGAGATCGGGAAAAGAAGCGGCCTGCT
>CAZJFS010000101.1:0-15582 GCA_964545075.1 uncultured bacterium | reverse complement strand
CAAACATTTCGCCATTTATCGCGGATATAATGAAGCAGCCGCTTTCGGGAATAAACAATAAGCTTTATCAGGCTCTCGGCTTCTCTAATTTCGCTTATCATTCGCTTTCAGAAATTGAAAATTGCACGAGCGAAACTTTAGTTAAAAAACTTGCTGAAACTGGTTTCGTGTACAAAGATGAGCTGGCCGGCCCCTATATTTACGAATTTTTCAGGAAAGAAGAAATTGTTCAAAACAAATTATACAATCTTGGTTTTGATATTAAACCTTCCGGATTTCTCGGCGGGAGTTTTTTAGACGTTACCGACTCGGTGTTGCTTGCCATGTCGTCTTCGTTGAAAACAATGGAAATAAATTTTCCGGCCCATGTTTTAAAGGATATGTCTTCACTTTTAACCGCCGAAGCTTCTTCGGACGCGAAACCATTTTTTACGCTTACGGTCAGTAAGGGGGGAATGGCTTCCAGAAACGTGTTTAACCTTTTTTTTTCCTTTGATTCGAAACTTCCTCCTACCGCAAGCATTTCAGGCGGATTTTCGGGAAAGGACATTAAAAAATATTTCGTGGTTTCCGCGAATGTTTTTTGCGATGACGGGATGCTTTTTTATGAAGAAGGTGGCACGGACGAGGTTACAAATCACGCTATATATATAACGGAAGGACCGCCTGAAGAGGCGGAATACGACGATTATGGCAAGCGATTAAAGCAGCTGCGGTACGCCAGCGGTAAAAAAATCTCGGGTTCATGGGTTACTCTCGATGATATTTTGATTGACGGGATTTCAAGCGCCATATTTTCATATTATGACGCGTCGGGAAATAACGTTAAATGCGACGCCAAGCAGTGGAAATGGCACAAGAGTAATGAAATATCGAAGGTAGTGCTTGAAGTGCTGATTGATAACTCCGGTTCTTACGTTCCGACAAGGCTGGTGTTCGATCTATGATGAAAAGCGGTTTAATAAATATAAAAAGGCGTGAACTTGGAATGTCTATATTTCTCGCGCTTATCGTTTTTACGACGCTGCTTATGCTTGCCGGAATCTCGCTTAGAGTTTCTTCCGATGAAATCGATATTTCCGTTAATGACAATAATTATATGCAGGCGAGATACGCCGCTGAGTCAGGGCTTTTAAAGGCCGCTTCGATAATTCGCGGTGAAAGGGCATATAGCGGAGAATTTTTCGGAACGCTTGAAGTTTTAGTTGATGAAAGCGATAAAAATGAAGAATTAAAATACGCGCTTTTTTCAGTGCGCGTGAGCGGCCAGAAAGGGGCAGCCGAGCCGGGAACTATTGTTTCAAAAGGTTTTTATCGCGGAAGCGGCGTCGTGCTGTCCGCGGGCATAAGATCGAGGGAAGAGTTTTCAATAGCAAAGCCTTTCGAGGTTAGGTGACTTTTTTTATGAGGCGTAACAAAAAGCGGATATCCGCGTTTACGATAATCGAGATAATCATGACCATGCTTTTTATAGCGGTAGTCATCGGCCCTATATTGAACGCTTTTACTATAAGTAAAAGAATGGGCGAGCGCGGTCGCAAGAGTTTTATCGCTCAGAATCTAGCGAGAGAGATGATGTCCGAGATATCGCGGAAACCTTTTTATGATCCCGACGGATGCGACACGGAAAATGTTTATTTAAAGCCGGGTCCGACCCATGAGGAATATGTAGCGGAAACTTCGGCTAAAAAAATTCCGAACGGAACGGACGAATCAAGTCTTAAACCCAGACTTTTTAATGAGACTGTTTTGAATCGCCAGAAATATTTTGACGATATTGACGATTATGACGGATATAATAGCGACGAAGTTTTTCTTCCGACTCTCGCCGACGGAAGCGAGTATCTTTTCGATGGTGAGAATGTTTATAAAAATTTCAGGGTAAACGTAAAAGTCGTGCCGGATGTCACTTCAGCCGGAAAACCGCAGCCGGTGCTTAAGAACGGCGCCGTTTTGGGTCCGTCCCCGTCGTCGCTGGCGTTTCTTGAAAACGGTGAACTCGGCGGTAAATATGCCGCGGTTGTGGATTCGAAGGAAAACAGCGCCGCCATCGTCGATATAACTCGTGGCGCCGAGATAGATAATGGATCTCTGGGTATGGAAGGATTCGGATGGACCGATACGGCCGCCACCGCTGGTATCGACCGGATAAATTTAAGCGCCAGGGATGTGCCTTTCTATTCCGGCGGATATGAATATGAGGGCGAATTTAAAACTTCATTCGTGGAGGAATATCCGCCTAAAGTTTATGAACTTGGCCCGGCTTCGAAGGTCATTCTTGGCCCCGCCGGAGATAGATTTTACGCGCTTCATATGGCGGAAGCTTTGAGCGATAAATATTCCGGCGTGACATCCATCGATGTGAACGCCTGCAACACGCCGGAAGTTTCATTTCATAAGGTTGACGATATCGGAATGCTTGCCCGCGATATTCGCTCGAATTCCATAAATTCGATAACGGTTGACGCCCAGCTCAATGTTTTTGCCGGGACGAACGGCGGCGGCCTCATGAGAAGCTCTGATAATGGTGAAAGTTGGGAACAGATCATGCTTGAGGGCGATGCAGGAAAGACGCCGGTGATAAACGTCGTTACATGGGCGCGCCATACCAATGAATGCATTATATATGCGGGCGGCCAGGGAGGATTATGGATTTCGTCTAACGCTAAAACCGGAAAATGGACGCGTGAAAGTTATATAGGAAGTTCCTATAATATTACCGCGGTAGCCGTTGCGGAAAGCGGTTACCTGGTCGCGGGCGCTTACGACGGTTCAATATTCGTCGCAAGAAATTTTGGAATCAGCGGTTCGGGAACATCCGGCTTTATATTGAAAAAAGGCCCTGGAGAATCAAACTCCATAAATTCTCTGACTGTCGGAAAAGATCATCGGGTATGGGCCGCGACGACATCCGGCTTGTTTTATAGCGAAGATTTATTTTCAAATTTTGAGAGTCCTGATTGTACATGGCTCAGGCTTAAACCTGAAGACGGAAAAGAGGTCGCCGGATTTAATGCCGTTTATATAGATAGAAGCCAGACCTATCGCGCGCCTTTCATTAAAGTTTTGAAAAAAGAAAAAGTTTCGGGATATTCCGGCGGCGGCGTTCCTTTCGCGCCTTCAATGATAGTCGGAGACGACGGCGTACATGTTTTTTATCTTGATAACAGGGGGGCATCCTCAAGCGGGGTCGCTTATGAGGAAATGAAACTTTGTTACACGCATTCCAGGGATTTCGGCGTCACATGGTCGCCGGAGACCGTAATATCATCTACGCCGGCAGGCGCTACGGCATGGGCTCATTCCGAGGTGATAGATTCAAAAGGCGTGATTCATGCTATCTGGAATGATAACAGACCGCCGGGCGCCGGATGGAAGGTATGCTATCAGAAGAGTTCCGATGGCGGAAAAACATGGCTTTCCGATGATATGGTGATTGTAAATCGTGATGGAACAAAGGTCGTTTATGATTATAAATATAAAAATGGCAGTTTGAAAGATTGGATATGCTGGGGGTCTGATTATGTCAATAGAATAGATTGCTCGATAAACAATATAATTCAGACGGCATATTGCGTAAAGGCGGCCAATGCGATTTCGATCGAATCCGATCAAATCTTGAACATGATGCATTCGCGCGATGGCGGAATGATATGGCAGGAAAGCGACAACAAAGCTTTCGTTAATTATCCCATTACTTATTATCAGGGCGGCTACTTTTTCGATAACCGCGGCACGTTGTTTAGCACATTCTTTAGTTCTAACGCCGGAGGCGAAGGCGGTACCATTACCGGAGTAAAAAGTAATATTGATGGTTCAGGATCCGGTTTGCTTTCGGGGATTAACGGTTTTTCTTACAGTCCCGTTATTTTGTGCCTTCCGCCTGTTTTTAACCGCGAGAAAACCATGCTGTTTATCATGAAGTCTTTTCATTATGTCGCTGGCAAGAGCAGTCTTGATTACATAGTATCAAAAGTTTATCCATACGGCGTATTCAACGAAAGGGTTCTCGATAAACAATATTGGTCGGAAAATGATCTTACTGATGTATCTAAAATCGATGCTCTTGGAAAGCGCAGCGCCATGACCGCTATAAATCCGGAAGCACTTTATAAATCGCAAATTTCGGATAATAAATGCTATATCTTTTCAGGAACGGCATGCGATTCGACTATTACATCGACTGATATTGCCGGCCGTGTTTTTATGACGTTTTCCAGAGATTCTGGAATTACCAGATCTGCACCGATTTTCATAGATTACCGGTATGGCGATTACGATTCCATGACGTCCGCGGAATACGGATCGACAGTGTACATATTAAAAAAATCCCCCGATACAACGACTGATTCTAATTTCTATATGTCGTCCTTTCCGAAGGAACTTTTATTCGCGTGTTCGGATAATGAGTTGATGACCGTGAATCCGGATACTCTTCCTTTGAATAATTTCGAAAGAAACGATCTTGGCGAAAAAATTAACTGTTTTACCGGAGATGATGAGGGGAATATGCTATATGGCACATCTTCGGGGTTATACATAAGAAATATAAACCATCCTAACGCCATAATAGACAAAGGCGGCGGCGAAGATGTAAACGGCCATCTGGCCGTCAATTTTCCGGTTAAAGTTTCAAAATATGAGAAGTTTCCGGAAGAAGCGCAGAAAAGTTTCGGGTGGCAGAAATTTTTCGATAAGATCAAGGTGACTTCAGTTTATGCCGAAAAGGGTGGAATTTATTGGGTCGGAACGGCCGATCGCGGTATTTTCAGAACGACTGACCGCGGAGCAAACTGGACGCATATTGAATCAAAAATGTCGAATCTGGTCGATATAAGTTATATATCGAAGGGCTCCGCGTCAAAAATCAACAAACTCAATATTTTTTCAAGGCGTTTTAACGTAAGGGACGTCGATGATAAAAGTTCGATTGTAAGTGAACTGATTTTAAATACTTATAATCTGTTGAGCGGCGTAGTCGAGAGCTCGACCGTAATCGCGCGCGATAAATTGATCCAGGGAAACTCTCTTAAGACCGAAGACTCTTCGGTAGCGGCATGTTCTAATGATGGAAGCTATGTCGCATATTTTGACGCGGCATCAAAAAAACTGATGATGAAAAAAAAAGATAGAAGTTACAATCACTTTGTTCAAAAAGTTTTGATGGAATTTACAAATACCGGCGTTACGGCTTCAACCGGAGATTCCGTAGAAGTTTTTGCCGGCGGCATGCTCATGACTTTTGTCGATATCTGGAAAACTTATTTTACTCCGGGTCCGGTTTTTTATCCTGCTTCGGCTGAAAATGATTACTATGCATGTAAGCTCGAAATGAAGATAGGTGAATTGACGGTGCCTTGTTTTCAACATAGCTTTGCTGACGTTGCGACAACGGGCGAAATTTATTACCGGATAAAATCAAATAATAATTTGGCTCAAGCAAATACCGGTCGGGACGCCTCCACGGTTGCGAGCGACGCCGGGCACAACGGATACTTTATGGTCAAGACTATTATCCGTTCCCAGCCTTTTGAGGTTGCCCGCCTCGGCGCTTCTATAACGAAACTTGTTTTCGCGCCTGACGATAAAACATTATATGCAGTGAACTCTTCAGTAAACAAGGTTTATGAGATTAAAAACTTTGATTCTCCAGGCGGCGCGATCGTTCGGGAATATTCAAAAAACATCGCCAATCCGGTGAACGTCATATTTTCTCATCCTACGAAGTCCGGAAGTTACAAGACTTATATAGTTTGTTCCGGGTCGATTGTGGATACAGCCGGCTCTAAATTCTTTGACGACGGTCAAACATACAATATAAAAGACGCGGCGGTGGATCTTGCCGATAACGTTATTTTTATTGACGGAATTTCAAAAAAAATCTTTAAATGCTCGCGGACTGCTGAAAAGACGGTTTATATAACGGTTTCTGAAAATGACCAGAGTATAGCCGGAAGTATGCCGCCATTGACAGTATGCAAAAAATTTTATTCCGGTGATATACAGGGCAATACATTGTCTTCCCGTGATTTTATAAAATATGAATACGTGTATTCATCGCAGAAATATCCTGACGGAATACTTTCAAACGAACAATTTTCACATGAAAAATATGGCGATAACAAGGTTTTAATGATATACGTGATTGATAATCAACTTAAGGTTAAAGCGCCTCTCGAAATATCTCCGGGAACTATTATTAAATTCGCTACGGCGGATAAGCAGGTTTATTCCGGTAATTATTCTGGACGTTCCGTATCCGGCATTAAAGTCGAAAAAGGCGGGAAACTTTTTGTAATGGGAAATTCAAATGAAGATGAACATGTTATTTTCACTTCTATAGACGATAACAGCGTTCCGCCGTCCATATATAACGCCTCTGACGGTGATTACAAATCGGCTGAAGGCCTTCCGAATACACAGCTGCGCAGGACCAAATCCAATCCGGCAAATTCACTGGATTATAAAAATTCAGGCGGACCGCTATACGGCGACTGGGGAGTTTCTGACGGAAAGGAAGACGGGTCTTTCGGCGGAATATATGTTACGGATAACAGTGATATGAATATAAATTATCTGGATTTGAAATACGGTCTTTTTTATACCGGTTCGCTATACCCCGACGGTACGATGCCCAGAAACTTTTCGACGCGGGTCGGTATATCCGAATGGAAAAGAACGAATGTTTTTGTCGTAAAAGATGTTGGAACTAAAAAATTCGAGATTATGGACAATACGATATTCAAAGTAAATCAGGGTGCTATAGTTAAAGTTGCAACGGGTTCGTCGATCAATTTAAATACGATTTCCGAACAAGCTCCGCCTCATTATTCTTTAATAATTGATGGAAGTCCTCGCTATCCCGTTTTTTGGGGACATGTTTCGCTTGCCGGAATTGAGGGACGGACCCCGAATGAAGGTTTCGGTTATTGGAAAGGTTTGTTTGCCAACGGTTCGGGAGAAGTTTGCGTTTTAAGGGGCGCCCATTTCATTTCTTTCGAAAATATTAAATTAATAAATAAATCAAACATTTGTTTTAATGGCTGTGAATTTGGAAACAGGAATTTCGAAAATTCGAACAATTATAATATAAGTTCAAGCGCTTTTAATTCCGGAGATTTTTACAACAGCGTTTTTAACATAAAATCTCCAGGAAATATTTCGGCCGCTATAGATTCGTCGCTGAAAATCTCGGGCTGCAAGTTTTATCTTCTTTTCAACGACGGCGATGGCGGTCCGAACTCCAGCTTTATAAGAACTTCAGATAGTTCTATCATTTCAATGGACCGCAATTATTTGAAAAACGTTCCCATTGATGAAAATCCGCAGTCTTTTTTTAACGGCCCGAAATTAAAGCTTGAATCCACGGGGTACATTACAAATAATATTTTCGAGTCATCCGAAGGGTTAAGTTCCGTGGAGGTGCTGGTCATAAGCACTTTAGATAACGAAGTATGGCCTGTTCTGTCAGGGAACGAATTTAAGACGTTTCGCACCGCTCTTTCGTTTCAGGGCTATGAAGGGAAAAATGGCATGCTTGCAGGGAAGATCGTCAACAACGATTTTTCGAAAGCGGCCCGGATAATGAAGTTCGAACCTTTTGGAACTGATAACTCTTTTTACGGTTTTCTTGAGCCTTCAAGTCTCTTAGGAATAAATAACGGCAATATGCTTATCGGTGATAAACTTAATAAATGCATTTATAATTATTCTCCCAATGGGGATCTGATCGGAAAAACAGGAGGATACGGAACTACCAGTTTTTATATAGGCGATTTGACGGCCATTGCGTCCAACAACAGCGGCGAGATTTATATTGCGGATTCGGTTTTAAAAAAAATAAAAAAAATATCGCCGGACGGAATTGAGATTATGGAATTCGGGAAGGAAGGAGCGGACCTTGGCCAGTTTCAAAAGCTTTCGTCGATCGGCGTGCTCTCGACGGAAACTTCGGAAATGTTATTCGTTAGCGACTCCGGGCGAAATAAATTGATGCGCTTTGATTCCGGCGGAAATTTTATCGACGAGCTTGGCGGTTTTGGAAGAGAACCCGAACAGTTTGACGGCATAGCGGGTCTCGCGATTTCAAAATCAGGCACTATATATGCGGCTGATCCCGGAAACAACAGAATACAAAAAATAGTTCTGGGATCGGGCGGTTCGGTGGGAGAGCATTTCGAAATAACGACGAAGTCTTATTCCACTTCGGCCCGTGAAAACAAGGAAACGGGAGACATGATGGGTTTTTCCGCTTCAAAATCAGCGCCCGAGGGTGAATATATTCAACTAATGATATATGCCATGGATTCGCTCGGAAAAATCAAAACTTCTTATGCTTCAAGCGGCGTTATAACGATAGCCGAAACCGGCGGAACGGTGGCATGGGAAGGGCCTGGAATAACCGGTAACGGTAATGCCGCCAGATACGACAGCTCTGCTTTTTTCAGCGGGGTAGCCATATTTTATATAAGAGCGAGTAATGCCTGCAGCGAAAGAACGATAACTATAACCGATGCTTCGAACCCGAATATGAAAGGCTCGGCCGTGATTTCCTGGACGCCTGAATCGCCTCTTCCGGGAGCGGTTTATGTTGGCGTGAATAATTGCGGATTCCGGCGTTATTGTGCGGTCAGCGATCCGGGGGTGAAGCTTATAAAGATACCCGCTTCCAATTTTGAACGTGGCGATTCTTCGCTTGGCATAACTCAGGCCGAAGTTAAAATGAGCAGCTATTATATATCGGAGACGCCCGTCACCAACCGTCAGTTTAAAAAATGGCGTGACGTCGCGAGTTCCACTAATATTACCGGAGGGTGGAAATGGCAGGAAAAGGATGCCGGCGGCACCGCCGCGTCGAATTATCCGGACCATCCCGCGGTATGGGTTTCATGGGCCGACGCCCGAAATTATTCATACTGGCTTATGAGCGGCGGCACCGCGGAACAGGATGACCGTTTTCTTTTAAGCGAAGCGCAATACGAAAAAGCATGCCGCGGCCCTATGCTTGCGGGCGTCGATAACGGAGCAATTAAAAAAGCTTATCCGTGGGGGCTTTCTTTCGATCAGAAAAATTGTAATGAAGGCGTTTTTAAAAGCGCAAGCGAACGGCCGTTAAACGGTAGTTTGGGAACCACGAATGTATTTGAATATTCGCCACAGGGCTATTATGGCCTTTATGATATGGCGGGTAACGTTTATAGCTGGTGCAGAGACGGATATTCTTCCGTCTATCAGGGGTTAAGGGTGGACCCGCTTAACTACTCTCAATCGGAAAAGAGAATAGTTCGCGGCGGCTCTTTTGATGAAAGCGATCCGGACAGGTTCAGATGTTCCTGCCGTAATTCGGCTTTATCCGCGGGAAGTTATAAAAATATAGGTTTCAGAGTAGGTTATAAAAAATGACCGGGGGATTTCATATGATTGAGCGCGTACGCGACATATATATAGTTTTTATGATATGGATTTTATCCGTTGTTTTTTTTTCGGGCGCGGCGGAAGCTCAGCAGATATCCGTCGCCGATGAATGCCGTGTTAAATGCGCTTCCGACCTTTCTTTTATCAGCCACAGAATGCCTACTAAATTTAATGTCAGGGTCGGAGCTTATTATTACTGGCGCGTCGTATTCGCCGAAGTGACCAGCGACGAGTACTATTCAAGAAACAGCGGAAATCATACTTTTGAGCTTAAGCGGGTTCCGCCGCCTTCTAAAGACCTTACCCCTTATCAGGTCAGGATTCAAAGGCGGTTCTATTCATGGGAAGACTGGACCGACTACTCTTCGGACATAAACCGCTACTTCGTCGACGATATGTTGCCTCAACTTAATACATGGATGCAGCCTTATCAGGGCACTACTGTGGATGGAAATGTAACGTTCAAATGGGATTTTCTTGATATCGGGTGCGGTCTTCATATGACGGCGCCGTTTCATATGGTCCTTAAAAATTCGGGAGGCGACGTCATTTATGATAGCGGATGGATGTCTTATTCTTCTTACACTTCTCCTTCAACGCTCGATGTGGGTTCTTATTCGTGGATGATATCGGCCCGCGATAACGACGAGAATACGGTTACGGAAGGCCCTAATTACTTTAAGGTTGGGACATCCCAGCAGCCTCAGATATATAGAATCGGCATTAGAAATTCACTGGGCGAGGATAATAATAATACCAATTCCAGAAGCGTTTATATTGTTGTGGGCGCGTTCGATGAATATAAGCTGGCCGCTTATCACATATCGGAAAGTCCTGCATTCCCGGCTGTAAACGATGCAAACTGGAAATATATATCTCCTTCGAAAAATTTTGAGGATAGCGTGCCTTTCGAACTCGGCTCCGGCGATGGAAATAAAGAGGTTTTTGTTTGTTTCAAAGGCGTGAGCGGAAATGTTTCAAATATTCGAAGCGTTAAGGTAGTTTTAGACAGCGTCCCGCCATCCGCGGCTAATGCCAGGATAAACGACGGCGCTTTATATACCGCCAAGAGGCAGGTCGTTCTGGATATGTCATCCGCCGACAATGTCGGGGTTTATTCTTATACCGTGAGGGAAACTCAGGATGATCCGCTTCCTAACGATTACGGATGGATCAAATTATATGAAGGCGGCTTAAAGAACGTATCTAAAAAAATTGAATACACTCTGACTTCCGAGGAATCAATTAAAACGCTTTATGTCTGGTTTCGGGACGCGGCCGGAAACATCAAGGCTGCTCCGCCGCAAAGCATAAGATATACGCTCCACCCGCCGCTTGAGGCGATAGCGGGAGGATTGGGCCTGAAAGGCGGTTATTCGCTCGTGAATACGCGCGAGATAACTCTCGAACTTTCGGCGGCCGGGAGTAAAACGTTAGACGTTACAGGGTATTATCTGGCTGAATACCCTTTTGGAACGGTCGCTCCAAAACCCTCGCCCGACGATTTTCGCTGGACGGCGATAACCCCGGCTCAAAGTTTCAACGCTCTGGTGGATTTTAAACTTTCGGTTTACGATGGGACTCATGAAATATACGCGTGGTATAAGGATGGCGCCGGAAATGTTTCCGATGCGGCCAAATGCGCGGTAGCTTTTGATACTTTACGGCCATCCGGGACGGTAAGCATTAAAACGGCGGATTTTAACGGATGGGTAAATTCGGAGATCGTAACGCTTGAAATTAAGGCTTCGGATTCTCAGGGAATTTCCGGGTATATGGCATCCGCTAAGCCTGATAAGCCTTCGGCTTTTGATTCACGCTGGACGGATGTGCCTCTCACGAAATCTTTTTCCGAAGACATAATTTATTCCCTGGGAAGCGTTAATGAGGAAAAAAAAATATTCGTGTTTTATAAGGATGGCGCCGGAAATGTTTCCGACCCCGTCAGCACGAGCGTCATGCTTGACACGGTTCCGCCTACCGCCGGTACCGAGGAAGCCACCGTTATTACCATCGCCGGCTCCTATGAGGGAAAACGTGAAGGCGGTTACAGGGATGGGCAGGGTCTTTCGGCGCTTTTCAGTACGCCGGCAGCCGTCGATATTGGTCCGGATGGAAATATTTATGTCGCCGACGCGGACAACTACAGGGTAAGGAAAATAACCCGACCGGATTTTATGGTATCGACTTTTGCGGGAAACGGAGCCGGCGACGACGAAAAAGCGCTTGTCGAATATAGGCCGCAATTATCAAATCCTATCGGGCACGTCTCCAAGGTAGTTTTTGACAGACTTGGAAATATGTATTCAAATACATATCGTTGCGCCAGAATATCCGTGAACGGAATGAGTAAAAGGGTATTTGGAAGTTACGGCAACAACCAAAAAATCGGAAACGGCCCCGCTCTGGATATTCACGTTGAGACACTTAGCGCTATTACTTGCGACGGCTCCGGGGATCTTTTTGTTGTTGACGCGTCAAATTTCATTATTTTAAAAGTGGATATGAAGAGTCAGATGTCTAGTATTTATGCCGGCGTTCCTCGCACATCCATCGCGGGAGGCTTAAACGACGGATATAGGACTTCAACGCCAATCGGAAGTGTTTCCGATATTTGCATAGACAGATGCGACAACCTTTATTATGTGGATGGGTCAAATTATCTTGTAAAAAAGATCGGTCCCGATGGCTACATCAAAACGATATGCGGCTGCGAAAGACAGCGCGTTGACAGCACTAAGATGTCAACGACTTATCCCGCCACGGAAGGGTTCGGCTCAAAAGCTTTTTTTAATGTTCCTTATGGAATAGCCGTAGATTATTGCGGAAATTTATACGTGGCCGAATTAGGCGGATGCTGCGTCCGGAAAATCACGCCGAACGGGTTCGCTTCGATTATAGCGGGTAAAGGTTATAAACTTTCCGATGCCGATAAAACCGATATGGATGGCATAGGGCGTGACGCAATTTTTGATGGGTTACAGGGCCTTGCGGTCGATAATTCGGGAACGATTTTTCTCGCCGACTCTACGAGGCATAAAATAAAAATGATCACCACCAGGCAAACCGCTTATCTAGAAGCTTCCAAGATTAATAAGACAAACGGTGAAGTGACGGTCAAGATATTTACTACCGACAATTTTTCCGGAGTGAAATCTTATATGATCTCGGAAAATCCAGATCCTCCCCTTGCAAGTTCATCAGGCTGGATTAATTTTCGTGAAAGGGACGAAGAATTCGTTTATACCGCCGAGGTAAAAATAAAGCTGAAGGACCCATCCAAAGAGTCCGTGGTTTATGCATGGTACAAGGATAAGGCGGAAAACGTTTCTTCGCGTTCAAGCATAACCGTCAACAAAAAAAACATGAAATCGGCCGGTTCTATAGGAAATTCTTCTAATATATCGTCGCCATACGCTCTTGCGCTCGTAAATGATAAGGAAATATTATTTTGCGATAAAAGCGATCCGCCTGTTGGAAGGATCGATTCCACGGGTTCGATCGAAAGATTATGTTCTTCTGAAAAGCAGATTGATCGGTTAAGTCCGGATCTTGGGGGTATAGCGTCTCTTGCCGAGGGGTATTTTGGCGTCCTTGAAAAGGATAAAAACAGATTATCCGTTTTTAATCAGGAAGGAAAATTCGTTAATTATTTCGCTTCTACCATAGATATTTTTAATAACTATCACGCTCTTTCAGATGATACGCTTTTGAGAAATAAGCTGGTTGATAAATATCAGGATTCTTCCTTTAAATATTATGATGTCAAGGCGCTCGCCAATCAAGATAGCGAAGCTAAGCCGGATGTTAATTTTACGGTTTCCACCATAGAAGTTTATTCCGATTCACAATATCGGATTCCTCTTACTGAAGTAGTATCCATGGCATTTGAGCCTGAAATTTACGTCAAGGTGACGGGTTGTGGAACCGATCCTGAAATAATTAATTCACTCATATTTGAAATTTCGTCAACGGATGATAAGTCAGGTTTTTCGGTTATTCTTGTAGAGACGACGCCATCTTCCAATGAGTTTCGTGGGAAGTTCAGGCTTGGCAGATATAGCAATCCATCCGAGAACAAAATAGGAGTTTCGATAAAAAAGCGCGTTTATCTTAAAGTTAATTCACGCAATATATCCAAAACTCATAATTTTACCGTTGACGGCATATGGAAAACGCTTGGAAAAAGAGGCGAGGGGTCTGACGGGACGATCGAAGATCTTTCGATGGCCATAAGCGGATCCGGCATTGTTTATGTCGCTTTTATCGACATTGACGGCGGATCCGGCGGAGTTTCGGTGAAAAAATTTGAAAAAGGAAAGTGGCAGAATGTCGGCCTGCCGGGGTTTTCGATGCCGGCGAAGGGCGTGCAGATATTCGTTTATAACGAGGTTCCTTTTGTGGCTTTTTCAGAAGAAATGCCCGACGGTTCAGGAAAAAAATTGTCGGTGATGCGCTATTCCGGCGGAGCATGGTCTTATCTCGGTCAGCAGGGATTTTCAAAAGGCGAGCCGGCTTACGTATCTCTTTGCATTTATAACGGAGTGGTTTATGTGGCCTGTTCCGACGGTGGCGATAAATCCAGAGTCATGGTTAAAAAATACGACGAAAGGGATTGGAAGAACGTAGGACCAACGGGTTTTAGCGATACGAACATAACGTATGTTAATATTGGAGTCCAGGCGGACATAGTTTATGTTGCATATAAAAATCACTACACCAAAAGTTATGAACCGGAGGAAGGTTCTCTCGACAGGGCAAGAGCCAAGGTTAAAAGATTCGTTAATAACTCATGGGAAGATGTCGCAAGCGATAGTATTTGCAAGAATCAGATTGAGGATATTAGCTTATGCATAAGCGACGGAGTTTTGTATGTGGCGCTCAGAAGCAATGAGCAAAACAGCCCGGGATCGGCTTTAGTTGACGGATATCTCGAAGTGAAAAAATTTGATGGGACTTCATGGAACAACATTGGCGGTGAGCATATAGCCCCGGTTTTTCATTATTTAACCATCGACGTCGAGAATACGGTGCCTTATGTTTCTTACATACGCCTTCAGGGCCGGGCGGAAAACACCGGAACCATAAAAGTATTAACATATGAAAAAGAAAATTGGATCAAGGTAGGCCAGGAAGAAATATCTGACAGAGGGGTCTTTTACCCCGTCGTCAAAGTTTATAACGGCTCGGTTTATATCGCTTACCGCGATGAGGGAGAATCCGCCAAGCTTACGGTAAAAAAATTCGAATGGTAATGATTTTTAAAGAGGGCGTATTTCAACGGAGGGGATTTTTTCAATGACCATAGCCGTGATAATTTCAGCCGGGTCTGAATGGCGCGAAACCGTTTTCATCATGAAACCGGCGGCGGTCCAAAGATATCCATACGGAGAGTTTTTTTGCCGCGACGGCACGGCTGAATATTCTGAAAAAATAATATTCTTTCACGGCGGCGTCGGGAAAATATCGGCCGCGGGTTCGGCTCAGTATATAATCGATAAATTCGCTCCGGAACTTTTGATCAACATAGGAACTTGCGGAGGTTTTGAGGGCTCGGTCAACAAGGGCGATATAATATTGGCGGATGAAACGGTCGTCTATGATATTTACGATTCGATGGCCGGCGGCGAAAGCATCCTGAAGCACTACGTAACAAGGCTTGAAGCGGCCCGCTGGGAAAAGACGCTCAAGGGAGAGGTCATAGTCCATAAACTGGTCTCGGCCGACCGCGACATCGTTCCGGCTGAGATCGAGGCGCTCAAGGAAAAATTTGGGGCCATAGCCGGGGATTGGGAATCAGGCGCGATAGCTTATGTCGCCCGTAAAAATTCCGTGGAATTAGTTATTTTAAGGGGCGTTTCGGACATGGTTAGCCGGCATGGGGGAGAGGCGTACGGCGACGCGAATAAATTTTATGACGGAATGGGCGCCGTCATGCCGAAGCTCATCGGAATGCTTTTCAAACTGCTGGGCCAACCTTTTCGACCGGCGTGAGCCGGCCCGGCCGCAGAGAGTTCCTGTTAAAACCATCCGTTGCGGTGATTCACTTATTTGTGAACTCGCCGGATACATCAGCGGAACCATTTTGCTCCAGTCCGGCTTTTTTGAAACTTGCGGCTTTTCTGATATTTCTTTTTAAATATGTCATTGCAGCGGTCGGCTTTTTAA
>CAZJFS010000100.1:0-15666 GCA_964545075.1 uncultured bacterium | reverse complement strand
CTTCGTTTCAGAATTAGCGGCGCCATTAAAGATAAGCAATAAAAGGAACATCAATACGACCGAATATACTTTTTTCAAAGCGGCACTCCCTTTTAACATATATATTTTTTTCAAATCACATCGTTAACCGACGTGGGCGACTATGACGGAACAGCCTCTTACCTTAATTAAGCTTCGTTTTTTTATGAATGAACCCCATAACGTCTTCGACCAGCGAATAAACCACCGGGACGACGACGAGCGTCAATATCGTCGACGTTATCAATCCGCCTATAACGCATATCGCCATGGGGCGTTGCATTTCAGAACCCGAGCCTTTCGCGAACGCGATCGGAAGCATGCCAAATACCATCGCGGCCGTCGTCATAAGTATCGGCCTGAGCCTTGTAGGGCCGGCTTTGATTATCGCGTCATAGAGCGTTAATCCGCGGCCGCGGAGCGTGGCCGTATAATCGACGAGAAGAATTGCGTTTTTAGCGACAAGACCCATCAGCATTATCATACCTATCAAACTGATTATGCTCAATTCCATTTTGAATATCAAAAGTCCGCCGATCGCGCCGATCATCGATAACGGAAGCGAGATCATAATCGTAAAGGGGTGAATGAAACTTTCAAACTGCGAGGCGATGATCATGTACATCAATATGACGGCAAGACCCATCGCGAAAAAGATGGTTTGAAACGATTCCTGCATCTTTTCAAGCTTACCTACCAGAACTAATGAATAACCCGGTTTAACATTCATTTTTTTAAAGAAGTCCCTTACTTTTATAACGCCTTCACCGGATGAGATGCCATTTAAGCTCGAGTAAAACGTGATCTGCCTCTGCCGGTTCGTGCGGCTTATCATTGACGGACCGCTTTCTTCGGATATGGTCACGAGATTTTTAAGATCGACCATTGCGCCGGACTGCGACCGGACATAGTAATTTTCGATATTTTCGAGATCTTTTCTTTCATCGAGTTCAACCCTGAGGTTGATATCGTATTGATTCCCGCCGTCTTTGAATTTCGACACTTTTTCACCGCCGACCAGCGTTTTTATAGCCGTGGCCAGGGACGCTATCGGAACGTAGAGACGCGATGAGGCGTCCCTGTTAATATAAACCCTCGCCTCGGGTTTTCCGGCTTTGTAATCGGTGTCGATGTCTACAAAACCGCCGTCCTTTTTCATTTCCGCCGTCAACTGTCTCGAATATTCCTCGAGCTGCCTGAAATCGGGCCCGGCGATACCAAATTGCATCGGCGCCTGCCTTCCGCTACCGATGCTTATATCGGCGGCTTCTTCAACCGATATCATTAAATCTTTCATGTCCTTGAATTTTTCGCGGCATTCGGCCATGATCTGGAATTGGCCCGCGTCCATTCTTTTCGCTTTTGGTATTAATTCGCAATATATCGAAGCTGAATTTGATTTTTCCTGCGAATCGGCGCCTATGGTCGAAAAAAACGATGTGATACGCTTATCGCTTTTGAGTATGTTTTCGATCGTCGCCACCGCGCTCGCGGTAAAATCGATCGAAGATCCGGTCGGCGTTTCGACGACGACGTTGAACTGGTCCTTGTCCTGCTGCGGCGAGAACTCGGATTTTAAAAATCTTGCGCTGTACATGCTGCCCGCGAACATGGCAATGCTTAATATAACTACGGTTATTCGAAATTTCAGGCTTAATTTTAATAATGATACATATGCTCTTTCGATGAATTTCAGGACCGACTCGATAAAATTATACATCGCGCCGTGAGTTTTTACTAATTTCATATATCGCGAGCAGAGCATCGGAGTCATCGTGAAGGAAACAAAGAGCGATACGAGCACCGCGAACGTTACCGTCATACCGAATTCATAGAAGAACCTTCCTATTATGCCTTCCATGATAGCCACCGGCACGAAAACCGCTACGATGGCGAACGTCGTCGCGAGTACCGCGAGACCTATTTCATCGGTTCCTTCCATGGCCGCTTCCATCGGTTCCTTGCCTTCTTCTTCCTGGTGGCGGTAAATATTTTCAAGCACGACTATCGCGTCGTCTATGAGCATGCCTATCGACAGGGAAAGCGCAAGCATCGTAAGGTTATTGAACGTGAAATTGAGATATTTCATGAGCGTGAACGTCGTAACTACCGACGTCGGGAGCGCGACAGCGGATATAAGCGTGGTCCTTACATTTCTTAAAAATATGAAAACTATTACTATGGCGAGGCCGCCGCCGAAGATCAAATGGAACAGCACTTCATCGAACGATAGTTTAACGAATTTAGATGAGTCCGCGACCACTTTTAGTGACGCGCCGGGTTCAAGCGTTGCCTTCATCTTCTCGATCTCGGCCTTGACGGCGTCAGCTACTCTTACGACGTTCGTTCCGCTCTGCTTTTTTATCTGCAGCGAGACGGCTTCAACGCCGTTCAACGTAGCGTTGTTCACGCGGTCTTCCAGCCCGTCCTCGACCCTGGCGACGTCTCCGAGCTTTACCGCGTAGCCGTTTTTATAACCAATGTAGAGGTCTTTAAAATCTTCGAATTTTTCGATCTCGCCCTTTACTTTGACGACTATGTCGCGTTTTCCCGTTTCAAGTTTGCCGCCGGGGATCTCGACATTTTCCAGGGACAGCGCCCGTTTAACGTCATCGATAGTAACGCCGTGCTGCAGCATTTTTTCGGTCGAGACCCAGACCCTTATCTGCCTTTCAAGCCCGCCTATGATCTTTACCGAACCTACGCCCGGAACTTTCTGAAGCCTTTCCTTGACTACGTCTTTGGCGTACTTCGTGGTTGCGCCTATCGGTTTCGTGGATGAATAAACGACCGACATGATAGCGGCGGCGCCAACGTCTATTTTTTCTACTATCGGATCATCTATATCTTCAGGCAAAGTCGATCTTATGCCGGAAACCTTGTCGCGCACGTCCTGAGCGACTATGTCTATTTTTTTATCGAGGTCGAATTCTATTACGACCTGGCTCACGTTTTCGAGGGAAAACGACGTGATCTTTTTAACTCCGCTAATGGTATTGACGGCTTCCTCGATCTTGTCGGTGACCTTCATTTCTATCGTTTCCGGCGAGGCGCCTCTTAATACGGTAACAATCGTGGCCATCGGCATTTCTATGTCGGGAAATAAATTGACGCCGATCTTGTTATAACTGATAGCTCCGAACAACACTAACACTGCCGTGACCATCGTTATAAAAACGGGTCTCTTGATGCTTACTTCTGATAAAAACATTTTTTAAATCCCCTCATTTTGGAATGCGTTATTTACACGTCGTTCTAACGAACGGAGCATAAAATGAAATTTTTCACGATCAAGATTTCATTTTATGCTCGAAATAACAATTAGCGGTATTTTTAATTCATTTTCAAAAGTGTAAAGGTTGAATTGCTTTATTAATTGCTCGATTTCTTTTTGTCTTCGCTGATATTCTGGCTTATCGCTTTCACATTTATTTTCGGGTCGATGTTAAGCGTTAAGAGGCCTTTAATGAACATACCGGCCTTTATGGCTTGATCTAAATTTTTTATCGTGACGATAATTTCAAACGAATGATTGACGCTGTCGCCCATAGGGTTAATGGTATATACTTCGCCGGAAAATATCCTGTCGGAGCAATGTTCGAGCGATACTTTTATTTTGTCGCCGACCTTTACTTTGCCGATAAATTTTTCAGGAACTTTAAAATGAGCTTTTATAGTATCGATATTTACAATTTCAATTACCGGTTTCCCTTTATCGACATATTCGCCGATCTCCAGGTATTTTTTAGATACCATGCCGTCAAATGGCGCTCTGATCACCGTGTCTTCGAGAGCTTTTTCGGCGATGCTCAAATTTGATTTCGTCAGTTCTAATGACGCGTAAGCCGTATCTTTAGCGAATACCGCGTTATCCTTGGCCTGGGCCGAGGTCGCGTTGCTGGTGAAAAGATCGACCATTCTCTTGCTTTCAACCTCGGCGTGAGCGGTCGATATCTCCGATAATTTCACCTGTTTTCTTAATACGTTCGCGGTAAGCTCGAAATCCTTCTTATTTAGAATGATTATCACTTCGCCGCTTTTTACCTGCGTGCCTTCTATCTCTGGAGCGAAATCGATGGTGCCCGGAATTTTCGTCGATATGATGACCTTTTTAAACGGCATCGTCGTTCCGAAAATTATAACTTCGTTACTATCGGCGTAAACCACGCCGGCAAAAAAAGTCAGGATCAGGGCCGCCGTGATCGATATGAGGCCTTTTTTCATGGTTGGTACTCCTTTTTATCATTTCATTATTGAAAGCTTATTTTGAACGCTTGTTCTATATGCCGGCATTCTATCAAATACATCCGTAAATGTCAAGTTAATTTCGAACGGTTGTTTTATTTATCGGTTAAAAGCATTATAATTAAGCCGTTTTATAAAAAAATATTTTCGCAACAAATGAATAATTGTTCATTTTAAATCTTAAAATTAAAATTCGCGCTTTATTTGCGACTTGAATTATTCGCGATGCTTCGGGCTAAAAAGCCCGTATTTAATGACGAGTAGTTATAAGCAACGATTAATTTCCGGAAAATTGAAGTTGACTTTTAATTTTTTTAATGTTAATATTTTTCAAGAACGCTTGTTCGAAAAACAGAAAAGAGGTATTTTTATGGTGCGCGGCATGATTAAAGTTGAACAGCCAAATAAGAAAGACGCCGTTTTGAAAGCCGCTATTGAAATTTTCTCGAAAAAAGGCTATCCGAGCGCTACGATAAGGGAGATTGGAACAAAAGCCGGCGTTTCAACGGGAACCATTTATTTTTACTTTAAAAACAAGGCTGAAATTTTAAAGGAAATATTCATGCATATAGACCATATGCCGATCGAGTCGTTTGTTGAAAGCAAAGGAAAGATATCGGAAGCGAAAGCTTTTGAAGAAATATGCCGGCATGCTCTCAAATTCATCTCCGGCGATTTCAAGCTTTTAATGCTTTTTTTCAACGAGGCGACCAGCACGGCCAAACTGAGCGACTTTTTTTACAACGAATTTTCGAAAAGCTTAAGCGACCTCGCGAAGCTTTTCGAAAAATATTCTAAAAACGGAATGTTTCGCGGCCGCAACCACAAAGGAACGGCGGTCTGCGCAATATTATCGATATTCGCGTTCGCCATGTTCAAGGAAGGCCCGTTTAAGCGTCAGATGAAAGAACTGTCATACGAAAACTGCGTCAAACTGCTTACCGATATTTTTTTAAACGGGCTTCTGACTGAAAAAGCTAAAGCTGAAATGGCCTGGCCGGCGTAATTAAAATCCCATGGCATAATGCATCAAAAAATATAATAACAAAATCCAGATAATAACGATAATAATTGCGGCAATCCAATTTTTTTTAAAATCGACCGGTTCTTCTTCAGCCCTTTGGCGGCATTCCCTCATCACTTCTTCGGGAATCAGCTTCAACGATAGAGCTATTAAAGCCGGAACGATTATTATATCGTCCAAAAGCCCTATGACCGGTATAAAATCAGGTATCAGATCTATCGGGCTGAGCGCGTAACCCAATGCGACTATAATTATAAGTTTCGGCAAAATACCGACCCGCGGGTGATAATAAGCATAACAGATCGCCTGCAACTCGAATTTTAATTTTTTGGCTTTTTCATTTATCCGTTGCAACGAGAGCATTCACAAGTCCTTTAAAAGCCGCTGTCACTAAAGGCGGCCGCAATCGCTTAAAATTTTGTTTATTTGATTTTATTTATCCGAGTGAAGGGCAAGTCTAAAACCAATATGAACGCCGCGATCTGACGGAGCGCCCGGGTCGCGGTAAGCCGAACGGCAGCCCCAGGCCGGATCGCACCAGCCGCCGCCCCGAAAGATGCGGAGAGTACCGGTGGTGGGCCCGGATGGATCCGTTACCGCCCGATCTGCATACTTTCCATAATAATCGCCGCACCATTCACGAACGTTACCTGACATATCATATAAACCAAAAGCGTTTGGCGATTTCAGCCCGGCCGGATGCGTTTTTTTATCTGAATTATCGCGATACCACGCATAATTTCCAATCAATTTATGTGAAGGATCGTCGCCAAAATAAAAAGTGGTCTTCGTTCCCGCGCGGCATGCATATTCCCATTCCGCGTCGGTCGGAAGCCTGAAAGCTCTTCCGGTTAAGGAATTTATTTTTTCCAGGAAAGCGCCTTTGCCGCATATATCATTCCACGATACGCTTTCAACCGGGTAATTATCGCCGTTTTTAAAATGGCTTGGATTGCTGCCCATTATCTTCGTCCACTGTCCCTGGGTCAGCTCGTATTTACCCATGTAAAAATTTTTCGATATCGTTACGGCATGGATCGGGCCCTGCGAAGCCCTGTTATCATCGAAGCCGTTCGGATCTTTGTTCGGATCGTTATCATCCCCGCCCATCTGCAGGGTGCCCGCAGGTATCTTAACCATTTCGAGCATAATTCCGCCGCCGAGATCGATCAGCAGGTTCTCGAATGTCTCGGCCGCGAATGCCGGCGCCGCAAATACAAGCATTAAAAGAAGCGTTATTAATATTTTTTTCATTTTCCCCCCGCTTTATTTTATTTTAAAACAATTCGTTTGCCTTTTAAAAAAGCGCTCATTATTTTCTTCCGCTTTAAACAAATTGACGGCCGTTATGTTTTTTCTCATACTTTAATTATACAACATAAACAGGAAATTTTTCATATTTAAATTTTGCCGGCCGTTGCAGGAGGCTTTAATGGCTTACAGCGCATGTTACGCCATCCCGAAACCGTCGGATAAATAAATTGACAGGAATATGTATTTCAGATATAATCAACAAAAATTAATTCAACCGTTCAACTAACGCCGAAGTTATAAAAGCCTATGTTAATTATTATTCGGAGATCGTTCACATGATAAGAAAAATAGTTTTTTTATTTATTCCGGTTTTGCTGTTAGCGTTTGCTTTTAACGTTTGCGCGCAAGAAGCGGGAACGGACAATCATATAAAATTTTTAAAAAGCAAGAATGTAGACCCGGTTGAATATTTCGTGAACTTATTTGACGATCATAAAATAATCGTTTTCTGCGAAAGCTGGCATCCTGAAATGACGCAGTACGAATTTTTAGAGAAGGCAATCAATCATCCTAAATTCATTAAAAACGTCAGGGCGATTTTTACCGAAATAGGTTCCAGCTCAAGGCAGCATAAAATGGATGAATTTTTAAACTCAACCGTTTTATGCGACAAGTGCCTGATAGAAATAAATCGCGACAACACTTTTCACCCGATGGGATGGCCAAATAAAAACATTATTCTTTTCTGGCTTCAATTGTGGAAAACAAACTCGAAACTCGATGCGAATAACAAAATATGGGCTTATCTTAGCGATATAAGCTGGGATTGGCAATCGCTTCAAACCAAAGATGATTATGAGCGGATTATGAATAGCCGCGATGTAACATATAGAGATCAGGCAATGGCGCGGATAATAATCCAGAAAATCGATGAGATCGATAAAAACATTGCAAGCGATAAAAACAAGAAAAACAAATATCTTGTAATTATGAACACAAGGCACGCTCTCGGAATGGTAAAATGCATCAATTACGATCAATCCGCAATGATAAAATATCCGAATGAAGTTCAATTTGGCGACAATACATGCTGCTGGCTAAAGCAATATTACGGCCGGGATAATGTGTTCAATGTTCTTTATCATCAGGCCAGGGCTTACTATCCGGGCTCTATTTTAATCCAAAATGGAAAATGGGATATGGCGTTTAAATTAAATGAATATAAACAGACCGGATTCGATTTAAAAGGTTCCCCATTCGGAAATGACGCTTTTGATTATCATTCAAATTACATCGCGGCAAATTACGCGGATGCATTCGACGGGCTTGTATTCTACAAACCGCTTTTCGCGCATTACGCCTTGCAATTTTACGAAGGTTTTTATAGCGACGCCTATCTTAAGGAAATCAACCGGCGCTGCCAAATTTCAGGCCGGGATAATATGATAGCGAATTTAATAAAGGAAAAGGGATTTCAATTCATTGACAGGGAACTTCCAAATTCCAAAACTTTCCGATGCGCTAAAGAGGAATTCGAAAATTTATTGGAAAAATAACTCTGACCACCGATTGATTTAAATAGTTGTCTATATGAAAAGTCATAACAGATGCGACCGCGGCGGAGCGGTAAAAAAGATATTCTTTATCATGACGGCAGTTTGTTTTTGCATATTTGCCGGCGTTTTAGTTTATGCGATATTGCTCATAATAAACGATTCAAACAGTTCGCCGGACCCTCCTAAAATAATTAAAAGGAGCGTAGATGAGGCGAATACCGCTGCAAAAATAATAGATTTGATCGGTTTATATAAAAACTCCAACAGATACTTCATTAAAGACGAGAAATTAAAAAAATATTTCGACCTTAAAAATATCGAGTCGAATTTATCCACGATCGAGAACTCTCTTTTAAGTTATCTTGACGTCGATTCAAATTCAACGCTCAGCGCGTTTCTTCTTCAAAACAGAATACTTTTTTCCGAAAAATTCAGTTACTTTGCCGAATGTGAAACCGCTTGCGCTCTTAGCGCATACGCGAACTATAAAATTGAAAAAGGCGATAATGCCAGGGCGCTATCCGCCGTCAATTCGCTTCTTTCACTTTCGCTTATCGCGCAAAAAGGAAATAATGGCGAAAAAAACATTTCCGAAGGCTTCTTTATTGCCGCCGATATTAAAGAAATGGCTTACAGATCGGCTCTCAAACTCATGAATTCAAAAACGCCTCTTTCCCGGGAACAATTCGCCGAGCTTGCGAGCAAGCTTGAAAAATACAGTTTGCTTTATGACGATATATTTTCGCTGGGCGAGGAAGAAAAATTATTCGCCAAGAAATCCATAAAGGAACAATTCGCCGAGTTGAAATCGGAAGGCAAAGTTTGGTGGGTGGGCACTAACCTTGAATTCGATCTTATGAATCTTTACTACGGCGACGCCGGCAAGCAACGCGAAAAGTTCTTTGACGATATGATCGCATGCAAAAATTTGTCTTATAAAGAAATGAAATTAAAATTAGACCATTTTTTCAAATTGCAAGTAGCGACGCATATTTCAGTAAAGGCGGTTATAACTTCAGATATCAATCCAGTAGCGCTTGCGTGTACTTGTCAAAACTTGAAATTTCTGATCCAAAAACACGTCATATCCAAACTTGTAGTAAACGCAGTTGTTTTAAGAGCCGCCATACAAAAACAAAACCGCGCAGGTGCGAAGGCTCCGTCTAATATCGATGAGCTTTCAAAGCTTGACTGCCTGAAAAAATTCCCCGGTATATGCACCGATATTTTCGCCGGAACGCCTTTAAAATATTCGGTCGGCACGACCGGAGAAGTTAATATTTACAGCGTCGGTCCCGATATGACCGACGACGGAGGAAAATTCAGAAGCATATGCGACGATGACATGTATGGATTTGACAGCCCCGGGTTTCCGCTGAAAGGATATGACCTGAAACTTTAAATATCAAAAGTCCCTAATTATTTTTCCGATTTCGTTATAATAATTTTATTTTAATGTTTTTATCATTATGTTTGATTATAAAAGCATTTGAGGCATGTATTTGTTCGGTTTTCCCACGATTGCAATTTTGAATGTGGGATTTTCCAATCCCCAAAAAACGCCATGTTATCTTATTGGTACATAAACACGGCAGATTTCAACTAATGGCATCTTATTTGCTCATACAATTGCATCAATAATCTCGCATTTTATATACTGAATTTTTAGAATTTAATAATTGGAGGAAATATTATGACAAGATTTTTTGGCGGAGCTTTACTTTTTTTCGCGGGGTTTATTATCTTCAGCGCTGTGTCCGGCGGCCGGATCGCCATGTTCATTAACTTTCACGGCATGCTGATTTCATTTTTCTTTATTTCCGCCGGTTTCGTAGCCTCTAACTGGACTATGGCTGATTTTATAAGCGCGTTAAGCAATAAATCTGATGATGAAAAACATGCGTTAAGACTGGTCGATATGTTATCCTATTTCGAAAAAATTTCGGTAATATCGTCGATAATAGGTCTTGTTACAGGAGCGGTCATAATACTATCGGTCATTGGCGACGCATCGCGCATCGGTTCCGCTTTAGCGGTGGCTTTATTAATGCCGTTTTACTGTTTGATATTTTATATGTTTGCCGCGATACTCAAGTCAAGGACAAAACTTGCGGCTCGTAAATTTTTATCATGAAATTTTATGAAGAAACGGCCGTTTTTATTTGCCTTTTACCATTACCGGTTCGCTTATTTTACACTAATCTTACGTTCGGGTGACTTCATGCAAAATTCCTACTATTATAGGAAAACTGTCTATAGAAGTAAATACGCTTACGCAACATTCGAATGTTTTAAAATTAGCCACGCTGCTTCCGTACCGTCAATTCCATACCCAAGATCGATGTCCATAATAATGAGATCAATAGAATTATTTCCCCTGAATATATCAATTGCGGCTTCACCGTTATTGGCTATGATAGTTTTATAGCCGTATTCTTCGAGCATTTTCTTTTCAATTGTGGCTATAACAAGATCATCTTCGACAAGAAAGTAAAGCCGGTATTTATATCGCACTTTTTTGAAATTAAATGTTTGGATTAAAATAAAAGCCTAATTCTTAACGTATTCAATAAGAGTTAAAAGTTTCGAACGAGTGATTTCTTTAGCCTTTTTATATCCGTGCTTTTCATAGAAATGACGATTTCTGGGATTATCGGATGGCGTAATCAGAAACCAGAAAATTCCGTCTGGATTGTCTTTTTCTATAAACTCAAGAGCCCTGGCACCTATTTTCATGTTCTGAAATTCCGGCAGTATAGCTAAAGTCCTTAAATAATAAGAACTATTTTCCTTCTTTCTTACTATGATATCTCCTATTATCCTGGAAGCTGAAATCACCTTATAAACAATGGCATTTTTTACCATGTCAGTCATGTTTTCAGGACTCTCGCCATATGCCGGACATTCTCCATACTTTTCAAAATCATCCCTGAAACTTAAGTTTTGAACTCGAATCAATTCGGGCACATCATTTAATTCAGCCCTTTTAAAAATAATATTCACGGCAAAAACCTCACATTCAGATTTTGCTTCGGATTGAATTTGTTGATTCCACGTTTAGCAAAAAATCGTCGAAATTTAATACGATGAATTTCATGTTTTTATAATTTATCAGAAAAATTTGATTTATGCAACACATTTAAAAACAAAGAATAACCTGTGTAAACCTCCGTTATAATTATACATTAGCCAGAAGATTTACACAAATTATTTACACATTCATAAAAGCATCGATTTTTAATTAAGCTCCAAACGCTTTAACTACTTCATCAAGAACGCTCATTATTTTTATTTTTTGAGGGCAGATTTTTTCGCATTTGCCGCACTTTGTACATTTGGATGCCTTACACTCCGCGGGCAGAAAAATCTTATATTGAAAAGCAATCCCTTCCATGTTATTATACATGAAAGCGGCATTATATTGCTGAAAAATAACGGGAATATTAACTTGGTTAGGACACGGCATGCAATATTTGCAGGCAGTGCATCCCACTTTTATTTTTGATTGAAACGCAGTTTTTATTTCGGCGATTATTTCTTCGTCCTCGACAGTAAATGAGCCGTCAACGGCTTTTTGAGCGGATAACACATTATCCGTCACATGCTTCATTTCAGTCATGCCGCTTAATACAACGCTAATTTCAGGATGGTTCCATAAATATCGCAACGCCATATCGGCCGGCTGCCTTTTAATGCCGAATTTATTCAAAACTTCAGTTATTTCTTCGGGCATTTTAGAGGTAAGCATTCCGCCTTTAAGCGGCTCCATAATAACGATGCCCAACCCACGCTCTGACGCATAACGCAGCCCTTCAATCCCCGCCTGATAATTCTGATCCATGTAATTGTATTGGATCTGGCAAAAACTCCAGTTATAAGAATCGACAATCTTTTTAAAAACATCGATTTCATCATGAAATGAAAACCCGGCGTGTTTGATACGGCCGTCAGCGATGGCTGAATCAAGAAATTCGCAAATCCCCAAAGAATTAAGTTTATTCCAGAAATCAGTTTTAAGAGCGTGAACAAGATAAAAATCAATGTGATCGGTTTGAAGCCTTTCAAGCTGCTCGTTTAAATATTTATCCATATCTTCCCTTGAATTTATAAGCCAGCTTGGAAGCTTGGTCGCAATAAAAACCTTGTCCCTGTAGCCGCCGCTTAAAAATTTGCCGACGAAAACCTCGCTCATCCCTTTCTGCATAGGTACATCCGAGTGATAAGGGTAAGCCGTATCTATATAATTAACGCCATTATCGATAGCGTATTTTAACATTTCCCCGGCCTTTGCTTCATCGATTAAACTAGGCTTGCCGTCTATCACGGGAAGCCTCATGCACCCGAATCCAAGAATTGAAACTGATTCCCCGGTTTTTCCCATTTTTCTATACAACATATTTTTCTCCTGATTACATGTAATTTGTAAATATTTTTTTATCTTATAAAATTAGTGGATGAGCGTGGTTCTTTTTACTGAAGCGGTAAACTTTATACATGCATTCCCATTTCATATGCCTTAGCCATGGCTTGACTTCCCTTTATTTCACCCGGATTCCAGGCTCCGACGCCATAGATAATTCCTTTTTCTATCGCTCCGTTCAGGCAGGAAGTGAATCCCCGGAAACCTTCCAAAGTCCTTTCCATGGCAGGCTTGCTGTTATCGGCGGCGGCCACGATAAAATAAAAATCCCGGCCGTTGATCTCCGTATACCGCGAGCAGACCCGGTCAATAAGCGTTTTCATCTGAGCATTCATAGTATAAAAGTAAACCGGCGTAGCCATTACGATGACATCGGCCGAGATCATTTTTTCCAGGATATCCGCCATATCGTCTTTCTGAGGGCAGGGTTTTTTGCCGTTATGGCAGACTCCGCATCCCGTGCAATAATTGATCTTTTTATCTTTCACGAAAATCTTTTCAGCTTCATGTCCGGTCTCGAGCGCTCCCTTAATGAACTGATCGCATAACAAATCTGAATTTCCGCCCTTTCGAGGGCTTGCTGATATCACCAGTATTTTTTTACTCATTTGTAGCTTCCTCCATATCTTCATGTTTTTTCAAGCCGTTTTACCGCTCTTCATAAATCACATCTCATTTACTTGGCGGAAATGCGGGTGCCGCATCCCGCAGCCGATGGATAAATTGCCGCGGCGAAAAATCACATCGCCTTTTCAAGAATCTTCCGGCTTATCTCCAGAGTGAGGTCCTGAGTCTCCGAGAGCGCCGTCATTCCATGTGTTTTCAGTTGTTCAACAATGGCCGGTATTTTATCGGCTCCGACGCCATGTTGTGAAAGACGGGTTTTTACGCCAAGGCTTTCAAAGAATTTTCTGGTTTTCTTGATCGCCTGATCTATCTTTTCATCGTCGCTGCCGCTCTTTATATTCCAAACGCGTTTTGCATATTGAAGGAGTTTGACGCGTTTTTTGTCGCGCCTTACATCGAGCATCGACGGCAAAACGATCGCCAGGGTCTGTCCGTGATCGATGCCAAACATCGCGGTGAGTTCGTGACCTATCATGTGCGTAGCCCAGTCCTGAGGCACCCCGGCGCCGATGAGTCCGTTGAGCGCTAAAGTGGCGGCCCAGACCTGGTTGGCTCGCGCGCCGTAATTTTCAGGCTCATTGACCGTAGTCTTACCTATTTCGATTAACGTTTGTAAAATACCCTCGGCTATGCGATCCTGTATCCTGCCGTCAACGGGGAATGTGAGATATTGCTCGGTGGTATGTACAAACGCATCAATCACTCCATTTGCAACCTGGATCTTCGGGAGTGAAAATGTGACGGCTGGATCTAATATTGAAAATTTCGGGAAAAACAGTTCGCTCATCACGGCATATTTCCCGTGTTCGTAACTTATAACGGCGCCATGGTTCATTTCCGATCCGGTAGCCGCCAATGTCAGAACCGTTCCGAAAGGAACCGCTTTCCCGGCCACATTCAAAGGAATATCCGCCAGCCCGTATTTCAGCAAATCGCGCGGATCTCCCTTGTAAAAAGAAGCAAGCGTTATAAATTTCGTTCCATCGATTACAGAGCCGCCGCCGACGGCAAGAATGAAGCCGATATTTTCGCCGCGAACGATTTCCACGGCTTTTATCAATGTTTCGTAACGAGGATTCGGTTCTATGCCGCCGAATTCATGGACTTTCCTTTTGCCAAGAACCGCCTTTACCTTATCGATAAGACCGCTTTTTTTTGAGCTTCCGCCTCCATACGTTATTAAAACTGAAGCATCAGAGGGAACGTACTTATCGATGTTATCGAGCCTGTCTTTACCGAAGAAAATTCGCGTGGGATTGTAAAAATCAAAGTTTTGCATAATGTTATCTCCTTATTTTTAAATTTCATTAAATATTATAAACCATTACTACTTAATCGTTAAATGAAAAGTTTTAGTTTTATCTTATTTAGGCTCCGGCTTATTTCGGGTTCTTATTTTATATTGTAAAACATTCGAGCTACACGAAGTCAATAGGATGAATAAAAAATGTTGAAAAAAAATCATTTTTCCGTTCTCGTAATTTTAAAAAAATAAATATTATTTATTTCAGGATCTTATTGCATATTATAAAACATTCGAGCTACACGAAGTCAATAAGGCAATCAAAAAAAATGAAAAAATAGTGATTTTATCTCCTGTATTATTGAAAAGCAAATGTTAATTGCCGCGCATTTTAATATTATATCGCCAAACATTCAAGTCACGCGATGTAATTATATTGTTGGGAAAATATTTGGAAAAGAGCATTCCCACTTTTTTTTACAATTTTGCAACTAAATATTGCTTGTTTTGAATTTTTATCGTATAATTGAAAATGTTAAAGTTACACGAAGCTGACGGGAGGATTGAAAAATGCTTGGAAAAAGATCGAAAATAACTAAAAGAGATGAAAACGTCGACGTGATCGTATATAGCAGGGAACCCAAATATACCGTAAAAGATATTTCGGCCATGCTGGGACTGTCAAAACATACTATCCGCTATTATGACAATGAAAATTTGATCCCTTATGCTTCGAGAAGCGAATCGAACATAAGACTGTTTTCAGACTATGATATTCAATGGTTTAAAACGGTTAATTGCCTGAGATATTCAGGTTTATCAATTTTACAGGTGAAAAATTACATTAAAATGTGCCTTCTGGGCGATGAAACGATACTTGAACGCGCGAAAATTATTTTTCAGCAGGAAAAAACCCTTGAAGAAAAGGCAAAGGAAGTCAATAATCAGCTCGAAATAATCAGGTATAAAAAAGCATATTACGAAAAGTTAATTACGGAAAAAGGAAAAGATAAATGGAATCCGTTCAAAGAAACCAATTATGACGTTGAAAACGAAACCTGTTAAATAAAAATTGGCGGCGCAAGGCTTATCTCATAAAATCACCAATTCATATTCTTTTGACCCGAGGCCGATCTTTGCCGCGTAATCGATTGAATCTCCGCCTCCGTAAACTTTTCCGCCTTCGTTTTTATCAAGCATATCCATGCAGGCGGAATCTATGGCGACAGGATCGACGGACGCAAAGAGGCCGAGATCTTTCGCCACCATTTTCATCTTG
>CAZJFS010000099.1:0-15874 GCA_964545075.1 uncultured bacterium | reverse complement strand
CGCGTTCATGAGATCGCCTGATTATTCACAGGGTGAAAAAATGGCTTTATGGATCGTTCTCGGCGTCGCTATAGCCGGTTTGTTATACGCATATATGCTCGTCGGCCAGGTAATGGGCGCCGATAAGGGCACGGTTAAGATGCAGGAAATCGCTGCCGCCATACGCGAAGGCGCCGACGCTTATCTTTACCAGCAATTTTCCAAGGTTTCGATAGTTATCATATTCCTGGTAGTTCTCCTTTATCTATCGAAGGCGCTTGCTACGGGTTACAACGATATACTCGCCTTCGGCCGCGCCGGTGCGTTTTTGATGGGCGCTATATTTTCGGGCCTCGTCGGATTCGTCGGAATGAGGATGGCTACCGTCGGTAACCTTCGCGTTGCCGCAGCCGCGCCGAAAAGCTTCGGCGCCGCTCTTCAGCTCGGTTACAGAACCGGAACGATAACCGGTATGCTCACCGACGGTCTCGGTCTCCTCGGCGGAACTCTTATATTTATGGCGTTCGGCGAACAGGCTTATGAAGTTCTCCTCGGCTTCGGCTTCGGCGGAACGCTTCTCGCTCTCTTCATGAGGGTCGGCGGCGGTATCTTCACGAAAGCCGCTGACGTAGGCGCCGATCTCGTCGGAAAAATAGAAAAAGACATTCCTGAAGACGATCCTCGCAACGCCGCTACGATAGCCGATAACGTCGGTGATAACGTTGGCGATTGCGCCGGTATGGCTTCAGACATATTCGAATCATACGAAGTTACGATAGTCGCCGCGATGATCCTCGGATGGGCTACATTCGGCCACAAAGGCGTTATATTTCCAATACTCGTCCGTGCGATAGGCGTTTTTGCGTCCATCATCGGAACATATATGGTTAAAGCCGGCGAAAAGGGTTCTGGCCCTGAAGCTATGAAGTCGATCAACATCGGTTTCTGGGTTTCAAGCTTTATTTCGATCGTCGGATTCCTCGTTCTCGGGTTCTTCTATCTCAGATTCGATCCCGTATATTTCTCGCGTTTCACTGAACTTCAGGCTAACGTCACCAATCTTCCATACTGGGCAAGTTTCGGTATCAACGGACCGACCGAATGGCTCGACATGCGTCCGGCGTGGACATGCCTTATCGGTATCATTCTTGCAATCTGCTTGAATAGCTGTACAGAATATTTTACCGGTACCGAATCAAGCCCGGTCAAGGGCCTCGTCAGAAGCTGTGGAACAGGCCATGCTACTAACATCATCGAAGGTCTCGCAATCGGTTTCGAATCTTCGGTCTGGACAGTTTTGATATTGGCTGCGAGCATTGGCGCATCGGTAGCCGTTTATGCGGGCACTAATCCGATGTTTATAGCTTTCGGCGTCGCAATGTGCGGTATCGGAATGCTTACTCTTACCGGAAACACGATCTCGATGGACGTTTTCGGGCCCGTTGCAGATAATGCGAACGGTATAGGCGAAATGGGTTATGACAGAAAAGAAATGGGCGAAGAAACATATAAAAAAGCTCGTCAGACACTGGCTGATCTTGACGCGGTAGGAAATACCACTAAAGCCATCACCAAGGGCGTAGCAATTGGTTCCGCCGTTATCGCGGCTGTTTCGCTTTTCTCAAGTTATATCACAATCATCGGTTCAGGCGGCGGCGGCGAAAACGAACAGATCCCGATAGCGATGTACAACGCTGTTGCAGGAATGCTTTCAGTCGCAAATCCTCAACTTCTTATAGGTTTACTTATAGGCGGCGCCGTACCGTTCCTCTTCTCGTCGATGACGATCAGGGCCGTCGGCCGCGCAGCGTTCCTTATCGTTCACGAATGCCGTATCCAGTTCCAGGACAAGGAAATATGGGCCGGAACTAAAAAACCCGATTACGCTAAAGTCGTCGGCATCTGCACTGAATCGGCCCAGCACGAACTTATCGGACCCGGAATACTCGCCGTTGCGACGCCTATACTCGTTGCGTTTTTAATGGGACCTATCGTCCTTGCAGGCTTCCTCGCAGGTTCGATCTTAGCTGGTCAGCTTATCGCCGTATTCATGTCCAACGCCGGCGGCGCATGGGATAACTGCAAAAAACTCGTCGAAGACGAACCAAGAGACCCTTCCAAAAACCTTGGTAAAGGCTCCGAACGTCATAAAGCCGCTGTTACGGGCGACACCGTCGGCGATCCTTTGAAAGACACTTCAGGCCCAGCCGTTAACCCGCTCATTAAGGTCATGAACATGGTCGCGCTTCTCGCGGTACCCCTTGTTCTGCCTTATAGCAAGACCATATCCGAAGGCGTTAATGCGGCAGCCCAAAAACTCGGCTTGAACATAGCGATCACATTACAGCCTGTCGGCGCTCTCGTATATGGCGTCTGCCTTGTTTGCTTCATAGCCCTCGGATGGGCCATCTGGCAGTCGAAGGCTGAGACCGAAATGATGAGAAAGATCGACGCTGAAATGAGAGGCGGAAAATAACAGTACCTTAAATTAAAAGAAATCTGCTCATAAAAAAGGCGCCGTGCATTTAACAGCACGGCGCTTTTTTTATGAGCATGCGGTAAGGTTTGAAAATTTTTTTAATGTATGTTATAATCAGGCTTAACATGAAAATGATATTAGCCATAAGCGCCGGCGGCATTCTGGGGTCTCTGGCCAGATACTATCTTTCCGTATTGTTTCAGAAAATGACGGTTTCACCGTTTCCCGTTGGAACTCTTATAGTTAACCTTACGGGTTGCTTTCTGATAGGTTTCGTTATGAAGCTTTCGCTTTCACGCCCTTCATTTCCGATTGAAATGAGACTTTTTCTTGTGACCGGATTTGCGGGAGCTTACACCACGTTTTCAACATTCGAATACGAAACGCTTAACCTGATAATTAATAACGAGATACGCATGGCGCTCGCGAATGTGTTTTTTAGTAATGTGATGGGCCTCGCAGCCGTGTATGCCGGAAGTTTTGCGGCCAGCGGAACTGTTTTGAAGTAAAGTTCTTTTATATATTTTTTAAAAATAAAGGAGATCGAATTATGGGCACGGCGATTAAATATGGGAAAATGATGATCTATGCCCGCGAGACAGAAATGATCGATAACGCGCCTTTTATCGATGCGCTATTTTCATTTATCGCCCGCGAAAGGCTTTCCGTCAGAGCTATCGTTTTGCGTTCGGGCGCATCCATAGATGAGAACGGAAAGGTCCATAACGATTCGGTGGAGGTCATGTCCTATGGAGCTTATTATGCCGTAACGGTACTTGGACCCGAATCCGACAACGCGCGTATATTAAAATGGCTGGAGCAAATCGGACTTAACGGAGTTATAACTCGTGAAGAATGCTCATTCGCGTATAATACTTTTAAAACTGATATTTTAAAAAGCGATATAAAAGTCTCTGAGATAATGTCTTCGCCCGCTGATTTTGTATATAAAACAGCTCTTTTGTCAGAAGTACTCATGAAATTCTTTGAATGTTCGGTGCGCTTCCTGCCTGTCTTAGATACTGATACGCGCGAGGTTTGCGGCATTGTAACAGAAGGCGAACTTATCAAAAACCACATTATTCCCTTAAAACTTAAATATCTGAGTAATGACAGCCATGTTAAAGATTTTAACGTTCATAAACTTATTGATGAGATAAAACACAACTGCCATATAATTGCTTTCGATATCATGAACCATGAAGCTGTTACGGTTTTAGAAAGTGAAAAACTGAAATCGGCCATAATTAAAATGAACAATAAAAAGCTCAAGCGCGTTCCGGTTGTAAATGAAGAAGGCCGTCTGACGGGCGTACTTTCACGGCTTGATATATTTAAACAGATACTTTCGGATTATGACGAATTTGAAAGTAAAGTTCCGAAAATATCCGAGCTGAAAGAATCAAATAAGTTTATAGACTATAATTTCGAACCGGTTTTAACCTCGGAGCATATCGGTAAAATTTTAAAGCGTATCAGCTTAAGCGAATATAACTTCGTGCCCGTGATCGATAAGAATAAAACATATACTGGCATTATAACGGATAAAGAACTTTTTCCCATGGCTCATATAAAAGCTCAGGGCCTTAGCTTGTGGCAAAAATTTTTAAGTCTGGCATTTACGCCCGGCGACGGCAATTTTTTTGATGATTCAAAGACTACCGCCGGGGTTATGATGAATACCAATAAAAAATTCGTTATACCGGAAAGCGACGGCCTTGAAAAGATACTTGAAAAAATGCTCGAAGGCGAGCTTAAAATGGTCGTTGTCGTTGATGCCGACAATAAATATCGCGGCGTCGTGTCGCGAAGAAATATCATGAAATTTTTATATACGTGATACGCGAACCGGCTCTGACGCTTCCGTGTAAGGATAGCCGGAAGGCTCTCAAGGGCCATCGATTAATATTCCGGAAAAATAAATGCCATCGGCCGAAGTAGTTAACGGCCAATGGCATTTATATGTTATAAGAGGCGTATGTTTTAAAACCAGCGCGCTGATATTACTTTTCTGTCGGTGTAGAAATCAATGGATTCCGATCCGTGCGCCTTGAGATCGCCGAAGAACGAATTTCTGGCGCCTCCGAACGAGAAGAAGGACATGGGAGCCGCGATGCCGATATTTACGCCGCACATAGCCGCGGGGAGTCTGTACCCGAATTCTCTCGCCCATTTTCCGGAACCCGTGAATATGCTGCCGGCGTTGGCGTAAGGGCATTTTTCGATCCAGCTCATAGCTTCATCGAAATCTTTTGCGCGCATGATGTTGAAGATAGGTCCGAATATCTCATCCTGGGCTATTTTCATATCGGGCGTCACTTCGTCGAATATCGTCGGCCCAATATAAAAACCGTTCGGATGATCGGCGACCTTGATGTCGCGGCCGTCTAAAATAAGCTTCGCGCCTTCTTTTATTCCGATCTCGATATATTCGCAGACCCTGTCATACGCTTTTTTGGAAATGAGAGCGCCCATCTGCGATGAGGGGGCCAGAGCATTACCGACTTTTAAAACTTTGGCTTTTTCCACCAGAATGTCGCGGAGCTTATCGTGAACGTCTCCGACCGCCACGACGTTGCTACAGGCGAGGCATCTCTGTCCGGCGCATCCGAAGCATGAGCCCATAAGCGCGTTAGCCGTTCCGGCGAGATTTGCGTCGGGCATCACGAGCACGAAGTTCTTCGCGCCGCCGAGCGACTGGACGCGTTTTCCATATTTAGCGGCTTCGGAATATATGTATTTCGCCACGTTCGTCGAACCGACAAAGGACACGCCGGAGACGTCGGTATTGTGAAGAATAGCGTCAACCGCTTCTTTGCCGCCATTTACAAGGTTTACTACGCCCGGAGGAAGGTTAAGCTCGTCGAGTATTTCATATGTCAATTGCATTGAGAAAGGAACGGTTTCGGATGGCTTTAAAACGAAGGTGTTTCCCGTGGCTATCGCCGGCGGCAGAAACCACAGAGGTACCATTACCGGAAAGTTGAAAGGGCAGATGGCGGCGAAAACACCCTTCGGCTGGCGAAATGACGCGCAGTCGAGACCGGCCGCGATATCTTCCATGGCCTGGCCTTTCATAAGCGATGCGATGCCGGCCATTACCTCGACGACCTCTATTCCGCGCCGGACTTCGCCGCGGCTTTCTTCAAGGGTTTTTCCGGCTTCCATCGAACATATTTTTACCAGATCGTTAAACCGTTCCTCGAGAAGCGCTTTCAGCTTAAACATGTATCTGGCTCGCGTTACCGTCGGAGTGGCGCGCCATTCCGGGAAAGCGGATTTCGCCGAAGCTATGGCAGCGTTCACTTCATCCGTATTGGACAAATTGAGCGTACCTATTGTTTCACCCGTGGAAGGGTTTATCACATTCTGGCTTTGCCGGCCTTTTATTTCCACCCATTCACCGTTCATATAATTTTTAGCGACTTTGATTTCCATTAATTATTCCTCCATTATTTAACTGCGCTGAAAGCCTTATCGAGTTTTTTTGTCATGGTGTCGACGTCGCCCTTCGTGATGTTAAGAGGCGGCGTTATTCTTATGACGTTGCCGTAGAGGCCGCCTTTTCCTATGAGCAGATGGTCTTTCTTGGTCTCTTCGAATATTTTAAGGACGGCCGCGACGTTAGGCGTCTTCGACTTTCTGTCGGTGACGACTTCGATACCCTGCATGAGGCCCATTCCGCGAACTTCACCGATTATCGGATATTTTTCGTAGAGGGACATGAGCTGTTGCCTCAGATAGTCGCCAACCACCGCGGCGTTATTAACGAGCTTTTCCTGCTCGATGTATTCGATAACCGCGAGGGCGGTAGCCGTCGAAACCGGATTCCCGCCGAACGTGCAGATCGTGAGCCCTTTCATGCCATCGGCGACTTCGGGAGTAGCGGCCGTCCAGCCGATAGGAAGGCCGTTGGCCATACCTTTAGCGGAAGTCATAATGTCGGGATCGACGCCGAATTGTTCGATGCCGAACCATTTGTTTCCGGTTCTGCCCCAGCCGGTCTGTACTTCGTCTGAAATGAATAATCCGCCGTACTTTCTGACAATGTCGACGGCGACCTTGAAATATTCCTTCGGAGGCGTTATGAAACCTCCCACGCCCAGGATCGGTTCGGCTATGAAGGCGGCTATTTTGCCGCAGGTCTGGGTTTGAATGAGTTCTTCCATGTCGCGGGCGCAGGCCATGTCGCATGACGGATATTTAAGATGGAAAGCGCAGCGGTAGCAGTAAGGCGCTATGGCATGATGTATTCCGGGTACCAGCGTTTTTGATATGCGCCAGGATGCGTGAGCGGTCAGGCTCATGGCGAGCGCTGAACGGCCGCTGTAGCAGTGCCTGAGGGCTATTATTTCCTGCGCGCCCGTGTAGCGCTGGGCGGTGAGTATTGCCGTTTCGTCAGCTTCGGTGCCGCTGCTCGTAAAAAAACTTTTTTTAAGCTTTCCCGGCATTATTTTCGAAAGTTTTTCGGCCAGTTCGCCGGCGGGCGAAGTGGGATAAAGCGTTGAAACGTGCTGGAGCTTTTTCAGCTGTTCAATGGTCTTATTGGTTATCGTTTCGTTGCAGTGGCCGAGAGAAACAGTGAGAATGCCGCCGAAAAAGTCAAGATATTCAGTGCCTTCGGCGTCATAAACGTAATTCCCTTTTCCGGAGACGAGCGCCAGGGGCTCATCATAATAGGTTATAACTGAGGGATATAAGAATTCCTTATATTTTCTGGTGATTTCTTTATTCGTTAATTTCGTTTTCATATTTCTCCTCGCAAAATTATTTTACCGACCATTGTATGGGGTCGAATTTTCTTCTTTTTACATATTTCCCATGGGATTTTTCGCCAAGAAATTTATTGTCTTTAGCTATAAGTTTTCCGCGTGATATCGTCATTACCGCCATGCCTTCAAGTTCGAAGCCTTCGTAAGAATTGTAATCGGCTTTATAGTGGCTTGTTTTGAACGATATTATGCCTTTTCTGCCAGGGTCGATGAACATGAGGTCCGCGTCGGAACCGACGGCAATGGAGCCTTTTTCCGGATACATTCCGAACAGTTTGGCTGGAATGGTGGATATTACTTCCGCGAACTTGTTTCGCGATATTTTATCTTTTTTCACTCCGTACGAGTAGATAAGGTTTACGCGGTCGCCGATACCGGGCGCGCCGTTGGGTATTTTCGCGAAATTTGAAAGCCCCATTTCTTTCTGACCTTTGAAGTTAAATGAACAATGGTCGGTGGCAATGACTTTTATGAACCCGTCCCTTATTCCATTCCAGAGAATATCGTTATTCCAGCTGTCGCGTAAAGGCGGCGACATTACCCATTTTGCGGCTTCGAATCCGTTCTTTTTGTATAATTCGTTCGATAGCAGCAGATATTGCGGGCAGGTTTCGGCGAAAACCACCTGGCCTTTAGCGAGCGCGAATTTGATTTCTTCCAGCGCGTTTTTACAGGTCATATGAACGACGTATAGCGGAACTTGAGCCATTTTAGCGAGCGCCGCGCCTCTATGCGTGGCTTCGCCTTCGGCTATCGCGGGATGAGCCGCTTCATGAAATTCCGGAGCGGTTTTCCCTTCTGATATAAGTTCTTTCGCAAGGTAATCTACCATTTCGCCGTTCTCGGCGTGTATCGAAACGAGCGCTCCGTGTTTTCTGGCGAGCTTTAAAATTTTTATGAACTCGCCATCGTCGACCATCAGCGAGCCTTTGTAAGAAAGGAAACATTTGAAGCTCGTTATCCCGCTTTCTATAACCGCGGGTATTTCAGCGGCCACGCGTTCGTTATATTCCACGAGGGCGATGTGAAAACCGTAATCGACGGCCGTCTTTCCAGCGGCCTTTTTATGCCATATTTCTAAGGCATCGCCAAGGCCTTGGCCTTTAGACGGTATGATGAAATCGATGAACGAGGTTGTTCCTCCGCACGCCGCGGCGATGGAACCGCTTTCGAAATCATCGGCTGTAACCGTTCCCATAAACGGCATATCGAGGTGAGTATGGACGTCTACCGCGCCCGGATATATTTCAAGTCCCGTGGCGTCTATCGTTTGGTCGTCGGCGGAGGACGTTATTTTTTCAGATATCTGGACTATTTTTTCATGGTTAATCTGAATATCGGCTTTATAAATGTCCGAAGCCGTACAGATCATTCCATTTTTTATTACTACAGCCATTTTAACCTCCCAAGATGTATGGTTTCCGGGGGTATGCCGTATAACTTTATTTTTATTGATTAAGGAAGCAACTCGACGAGATCTCCATATGTCTCCGGCCTTCTGTCACGGTAGAACTGCCACAGATCACGGATTTCGCGGATCTGATCGAGATTGATATCGGATGTCAGGAGTTCGTCTTTGTCTTCGCCGGCCTGCGCGATGATCTCGCCGCGTGGATTTACGAAGTAGCTCGAACCGTAAAATTTTCCGATCTTCCAGGGTTTCTCGACGCCTACGCGATTTATACAACCCATGAAATAACCGTTGGCTACGGCGTGAGCGGGCTGCTCGAGTTTCCACAGGTATTGAGAAAGGCCGGCGACGGTGGCCGAGGGGTTGAAAACTATTTCGGCTCCATGAAGTCCGAGTATTCTGGCGCCGTCGGGAAAATGACGGTCGTAGCAGATATAAACGCCTACATCGGCATAGCGCGTTTTAAATACGGGATAGTTCAGGTTTCCTGGTTTGAAATAAAATTTTTCCCAGAAGCCGGCGAGGTGAGGAATATGCATTTTTCTGTATTTTCCGAGGATTGTTCCGTCGGCGTCTATAACGACGGCGGTATTATAATAGACACCGGTCATGACCTGTTCGTACATTGGAACGATGATGACCATTTTATATTTTTTCGCGTACTTGCACATCATTTCCGTTGTCGGGCCGGGTATGGTTTCGGCGGTTTCATACCATTTAATTTCCTGGGACGGGCAGAAGTAAGGAGTCGAGAATATTTCCTGGAAGCACAGGATCTGCACTCCTTTTTTCCCCGCTTTTTCGATTATGGGAATGTGTTTGTCGATCATAGCTTTTTTTATTTCGGCGACCGAGCCTTCGCCTTCCTGGAGCGGCAGTCCACACTGAATTAAACCACATTTCACCAATCTTGCCATTATAAATTACCTCCCCTTTCTATTTCAGGATTTCTGAGATGAGCAACGTTTTTTTTTCGGCGATCTTATTGAATGCCCTTTTCACTTCTTTGAGATTAATAGCTTTTGAGGCGCTGTTAAGGAACGCGACCTGTTTTTTGAGAATGAGAACCGGCGCGTTTTTAGCGTCGAGGCTGGCGGGATCGATAGAAAAATCATTCCCGTTGATCTCTTCGCAGGGTTCCATTACCATTTCCGTTACATTTTCCTGTAATATCATTTGAAGTGCCTTGCGGTTCTTTTCAGAGTTCGCAAGAATTTTTTTTAAGAATTCATGGTCGGGGGCGTCAGGGTTTTTAAGCAACAAGGCGGTGAAGTCGGCAGCCTTTTTTTCCTCGTCGATCGCGAATTCTAAGATAGCGCTGAATGATGCGAGTCCCATTGTTACCTCCGGCTGATTTTTAATAAGTATAAATGAACATGCGCTTGGACTTTTTATAAATTAAGGTGTTTTAATTATACAAAACGGATTCCGGTTTGTCAATTAAAAAAGCTTTATATTAATCCTTAAAAGTATTGCCCGGCGGACAGGCCGATTATCCGCCGGTAAAATCGATGAAATATAATTTGACTTTTGATTGCTTATGTGGTATTATTTGCTCACAATTTTTTTAAAAAGGTCTTTATTTACGATTTTATAATTCGTAATACTTAAATCCTAATTGTGAAGCGAGGTGTTAAAATGCCTTCAGGAAAAAAAAGAAAACGCCACAAGATTGCTGTGCATAAGCGCAAAAAAAAGAGAAGAGCAAACCGCCACAAGAAAAAATTGAGATAATCAATGAATAATGAGAACTGTCTTGTTAAAAGGCAGTTCTCATGATTTTTGAAAGGCTGAAAAATGGACAAGAGTCACTTGGCGAGCGAGGAATACCTCGATAGCTTTATAGATATAAATATTTCACCGGCGCGCGTCATTCAAAAAAAAGGCGCGCTTTTGGAGCTACCTGAATACCTTATGCCGATAGGGGATAATTTCGCGATTATAACGCGCCCCCGGCTTTATGAAAAATTTTTAAATTACGCCAGAAAATCGCTTTATTTTTCCGGAAATAATATTTTCTATACCGGGCAGGTTTGCTGCCGCTCTGAAGCGGAAAGGCTCTATAGCGAGATAGACGCTATGGGCGGAGTCGACGCGGTAATCGCGATCGGCGGCGGAACGGTAATGGATATAGCCAAATTAACGGCCTATAATTTGCGCAAACAGCTTATAACGATTCCGACTTCGGCCGCGACCTGCGCGGCTTTTACCGCTCTTGCCGTTCTATATGATGAAAACGGCGAGTTTTCGGAATATGAATATTTAAACAAAAATCCCGACATATGCGTCATCGAACCGGAGCTTGTGATGGGGGCAGGCGTCAGGCTTACCGCGGCCGGATTTTCCGATACGCTCGCCAAATTTGTTGAAGGTGAGTGGTCTTATTCGGGAAAGATACCCGATTATTATTCGGAATTGGGTCTGAACATAGCTTTTAAAATATATAACGAAATAATTTCAATAGGGAAAAAGGCTCTCGCCGACATCGGTGCCGCGAACCAGTCCCGGGAGGCGTTCGAAGCGGTATCATATAACATAGTCGCCTCAGGCCTTTCTTCCGGAATTTCAGGAATGAAGATTTATCCCAATATAGCTCATTCGATCGCTAACGGCATTACGGCCGTGTGTAACGGTTCTAACTTTCTTAAAGTATTGCACGGCGAAGGCGTTGCCTTCGGGATGATGATAGGGAAGCTTCTTATGGAGCGCGATCATTCGAAAGTAACTTTGTTTCGCGAGATATTGCGTTCGTTCGGACAGCCGACGAGTTTCAGTGAAATTATGAATCTGGCCGGAATCACCTTTAAAGATGACGCGCAAAAGCTGGCCTTGATCTCGAAAATAATCGAAAAAACTATGGATCGGCGTGAATCAATCCATGACATATCCAAGGTCTCTTCCGAACTTTTAACGCATGCGTTCATCGAGTCGGACCTTCTAAATTAAGCGCGGGTCCATTTGACATTCACCATTTAATGTGTTAGAATAATAAAAAATTTGAAACATGAAAAGCAGGATATGGAAAGCATAAAGACAAGCTGGTATCCCGGACACATGGCCCGGGCTTTTTCTCTTTTTAAGAAGGAAGTCAAAAAAGCTCAGGTCGTTATAGAAGTTTTGGACGCAAGGATACCCAGAAGCAGCCGAAATACAAAATTCACAAATCTTCTGACTGGAAAAAAGAAGATAATCGTTCTTAATAAGATCGATCTGGTTCCGCGCGCATGCCTTCGCGCATGGGAAAAAAAGATCGCTTTTGAAGAGGACGCCTTCGTCGTTTCTACGAATCTGACCAGGGACACTTCGGCCGCGAATAAAATAATGGCGTGTCTTAATACGCTAAAAGAAGCGCTTTTATTAAAAAAATCAAAAATCGGCATTAATACGGCTTTTTTAAAGATAGTCGTCATAGGTATTCCGAACGTAGGAAAGTCAACGCTTATAAACAGGCTTGTCGGCAGAAACCGGGCGCGCGTAGGCAAGAAACCGGGAATAACCGTAGGGCCTCAGTGGATATCTTTCGGAGCTAATTTCGAACTTCTCGACATGCCGGGAATATTGGAGCCGAATCTCGACGACAGTGGCGTGGCTGAAAAGCTTTCCATGACTTATGCGGTTTCCGATAAGGTGATCGACCCGTATGTAATGGCGGTCAAGCTTGTAGATATAATACGAGCGATCCATTCCTCCAATGAACCGGAGAAAAGCTACCCGCTTTTTAAAAAAATAGACGGTTACGTTGACGGACATGAGGCGGTAGGCGACATGGCCGCTCACTTCAACCTTGTTATTCAGGAAGGTAAGGCGGATCTTCACAGGACCGCATGCAAACTATTGAAGGATTATCGCGACGGGCTTGTCGGCAGATTCGTTTTAGACGGTCTTGAAAAGCCCACGGGCGGTTGTGCTTAATTTATGATAACAGACAATTTAATTAAATACTTATCCTCTCTTTTTAAAAAAAATAAAGACAGGTTCGAAATGGCTAAAGGCCAGTCGAAACTTCCCGACGCTTCCGTGGTTCACACTGCGTTTAATATAGTCAGGACCATAAAGTGGGTCCTTTTTTACGTTATTCTGGTGCTTTTGCTTTCAGTTCAGAACTATGTTCCAAAGTCGGTTCCAAAACTGAATGAGGTGGCGCGTTTCGATGTCGTGGCGCCTTATTCGATGAAAGTAATCGATGAAAAGAAGACCGAAGAAGTGAAAGAAGAGCTTATAAAATCCGTTCGTGATAAATATAAGCTTGATAAAAGCGTAATGCAGAAGATATTATCTGATATTGAAAACATTTTTTCGTCTATAAAGACGGCACGTGAAGACAATCAAAAAGCGAAGCTTTCCGACGATGAAATAGAGAAGCGTATCGAAAAGCTCCAGCTGTCCTTTAATGCATTCAGGGACGCGCTTTCGTTTAAGCCGGAGGATCTTGAAAAAGCTCATAAGAGCTTGAATAAGCTTTTCGAAAATATAATGTCCATAGAAATACCCAACGATAAGATACAGGCGGCTAAAAGCGAGGCGGGCCTTAAAACGAAGAACATGCCGTACGAGGAGGACATCCAGAAATTCATCCTGGATCTTTTTGAGCATAACGTAAGGCCTAATTATGTTTACGACAAGGAAGCCACTCAAAAGCAGCGCGAAAAGCTCGTGGCTGGCGCGGTGCCTGTCGAGAGGCATATAAAGGAAGGCGAAATAATAGTACGTCACGGCGAGATCATAAAGAACGAGCATATCGAAATGTTCACTAAATTCAATTTTTATGAGGCTCATCAAAATTCAGGCCTGGCCATATTAAGCTCTGCTCTTATATCTTTTCTGGCGATAATAGTCGTTATAATTTATCTGATCCAGAACAAAAATGAAATATTCAAGCAGGAAGGGCTTTTGACGATGATGGCGCTGATAGTGCTCTCCATTCTGGCGATCGCCAAACTGGTGGCTTTTGTCAGCGTGGATAATAGCGCTCTGACGTCCATGGCGCAGGAAACGTCATTCATTTCCCCTTATATAGTGCCTATAGCCGCGGCGGCGATACTTATAGCGCTTCTCGTCGATATCAAACTCGCCTTTATAATAAACATCATAGTCGTCATATTCGTTGAAATGATACTTGGCCATAACAATCTGAATTTTTTGATCGTTAACATAATGAGCGGAACGGTCGCCATATTAAACGTGAAAAATGTCAATCACAGGACCGATCTTACGAAAGCTGGCATAATGGTCAGTTTTACCAATATATTTTTAATAACGGCTTATGCGCTTCTGGATTATGACAGCGTCAATACGGGTTACCGCTCCAGCGTTATGAAGGACGCCGTTTGGGGATTTTTTAACGGGTTTATTTCAGCGATATTCGCCATAGGCCTTCTTCCTTATCTTGAAAGTGTTTTTAAGGTATCCACATCAATGCGGCTGCTCGAACTTTCCGATCTTAATCAGGCCCTTCTGAGAAGGCTTCTTCTGGAAGCGCCCGGCACGTATCATCATTCGATGATCGTTGGAAATCTCGCCGAGGCGGCGGCCAAGGATATCGGAGCTGACGCGCTTTTGTGCAGAGTAGGAGCTTATTATCATGATATTGGGAAGCTTAAGCGTCCGCTCTTTTTCATAGAAAATCAAAATTGCGGACGGAACGTCCATGATAATATAAAGCCGCATCTTTCCGCTAGAGCGATAATGTCGCATACCAAGGACGGTTATGAGATAGGTCTCGAATATCAGCTTCCGCAGGAAATACTCGATATAATCATCCAGCATCATGGCACGAATCTTATAACGTATTTCTTTTCCAAGGCATTGAACGCGGCGAATGCTGAAACCAAGGACGAGCACGTCGAAGAAGAATACCGCTACGCCGGACCTCGCCCGCAAAATCGCGAGGCCGCCATAATACTTCTGGCCGACGCCATAGAAGCGGCGTCCCGGACGCTCACCAAGCCGTCCGTTTCGAATATCGATTCTCTCGTTAAAAGGATAAAAAATGAAAGATTCAACGACGGTCAGTTCGACGATTGCAATATAACGCTGAAAGATCTTGAAAAAATATCGGCTACTTTCGTGAAGATAATAGCCGGCATGTACCATTCAAGGATCGAATATCCGGCCGAGGAAAAAGCGAAAAAACATTTGCAGCATCCCGCCGCGCTCCAGCCCGAAAAACAGGAATCGGTTTTGCAGCAGGTAGCGCCGGAAGTATGCAATGTTCCAGCGGCGGCATGTGAGAGCGCAGTCGTTGAAAATGATTTGGTAAGCGAGAAGAAGCCGAATGAAAATTGATATAATTGAAAGAACCAGGAAATTTTCCGTTAATAAGGCTTGCGTTAAAAGAATAACGTCGCGCCTGTACGATTATTTTAAAATTCCCGCGACATATGAAATTTCATTTTATTTTACGGGCGCCGGCCATATCCAGACGCTTAATTCGGAGTTCCGCGGGAAGGACGCTCCGACCGACGTGCTTTCGTTTCCCATGAATGAAGAGGGAGAGCTCGCCCGCGTTGGAAATATTTCGTCTAACGTTCCGATGCCGCTCGGCGACATCGTGGTATGCCCCGGATACGTTCTTGAAAATAACGTGGGAGGCGATTGGGAAAAACTTTCATACGAGGTTTTTTATCTTATTGTTCACGGTTTTATGCATCTTATCGGTTACGACCATAAGGATGGCCGATATAAAGGTTCAAAAATGGAATCAGATACTTCAAAGCTTCTTATGACGGTCGATTTCGAAAAAGAATATCAATCGTTGATCAAAAGGAGACTGTTTTGACTCCTCCTCCTCTGGATGCCTCGTTTATGGGCATATTTGACCTGTTTATACTTTTAGGTTCGCTGCTGTTGCTTTCCGGTTTTTTATCCGGATCGGAAGGCGCTATATTTTCGCTCGGCCAGACCCGCCTGAAACGTTTTGAGGAACTGGGGTACCGTTCCGCTAAATATATATCCAACCTTTTAAGTGATCCGGAAAAGCTTCTTATAACTATTATTTTCGCCAATCTTTTCGTGAACACTCTTATTTCGTCGATTACGACGATAATGTCCATTTCCATTTCCAAGGCGTTTTCGTTTCCCGAACAATGGGGCGTGACCGTCGGCACCATAATCACATCTTATTTTTTAATATTGATAGGCGAAGTTACGCCGATAAACCTCGCGGTAAATTTCTCGGAATCGTATTCGCGCTTCGCTTCTTACCCTATATATTTTCTGACTTTCGTGTTTTCA
>CAZJFS010000098.1:0-16275 GCA_964545075.1 uncultured bacterium | reverse complement strand
GGCGAAACCAAAGAAACTAAAGACGCCAAAGAAGCTTCGGCTAAGGATAAAAAGTAATTTTTCGATTAGGAGTATTAAACATGTTCGATTCGATCAAAAAACATATCTGCCTGTTAGTTATCGTTATGGCCTTATTAACGCCGGCGTATCTGAATGCGGCTGAAAAGAAGGCCGCGCCTAAATCCGTACTCGACATTCTTCCTTTTAAAGATCCCGCTTTTCGTTTCCAGTGCCTCTGGCGCTTCGGAAGCGTAGCCGCCGGCGGCGGCGATTTCGCTGAAATGCTCACGGCCGCGAGAGACGTCATCGACAACGATCATGAAAGCTGGTATCAACCGTGGGCGGCGATGGCTGACCATACATCCGACACTGCTTCAAAATACCTGCGAAACGGCAACCTCGAAAGCGCGCAGGCAGCGTTTTTCAGGGCCGCCAATTATTATCGCGCGGCGGAAATCTACGTTTCATCGAAAGACCCGCGCGGCGAAGCTACCTGGAAAAAAGGCCGCAATGCTTTTCTTAAGGCTTGCGAACTTTCAAAGGGCCTCGTAAAATTCGTCGAGATCCCCTTTGAGAATACCGTCCTTCCGGCATACTGGTGCAGGGTTGACGATTCCGGAAAAAAACGCCCGCTTCTCATCGTTCAAACGGGTTTGGACGGAACCGCTGAAGATCTTTACTTTATAGTCGCGCCTTATGCCGTTAAACGCGGTTATAACTGCCTTATCTTCGAAGGTCCCGGCCAGGGTGAAGTAATCCGCGTCAAAAAAATACCGTTCCGCTCTAACTGGGAAACCGTTGTAACGCCGGTATTGGATTACGCTTTAAAACTGCCTGAAGTGGCCGAATCGAAAATCGCCCTGATCGGATACAGCATGGCCGGTTATCTTGTTCCAAGAGCCATGGCGTTCGAACACCGCATCAAATATTGCGTGGTCGACAGCGGAGTATTAAGCGTTTTCGACGGACTTATGACCAAATTCGCGCCGGAAGTCAAAGCTCTCGTCGATTCAGATTCAGCTGAAAAGAAGGTCAATAAAATGATCGCCGAAGAACAGAAAAAGCGCGGGGATATCGACCAATTCATTAATCAGATGCTATGGACATTTGGCGCGGATTCCCCATTCAATCTTTTTCGCAAGCTGAAAACATTCAATGTCAAGGATTGTTTGGATAAGGTTGATTGCGAAATGCTTGTTATCGGTTCCGTGAACGACCAGGTAGCGGGTTCTTTCGAACAGGCTAAACTCTTTTACGACGCCTTGAAATCGCCAAAAACCTATCTCGAGTTCAGCGACGCCGAAGGCGCGCAGTTTCACTGCCAGATCGGTTCGCCAATGAATTCGATCGAGCAGATTCTCAATTGGGTGGATAAACGTTTAAAATAAGCTGTCTATAATTATCAAATTAATTATATCTTGTCTTCACCGGCTGGTCCGGTGAGGGCCGGATATTTCACAAGGAGTCTTTTTTGCAAAGAGTTGATTCGGTTGACGTATTAAGAGCGCTGGCTCTTATAGGAATGGTTATATGTCACTTCCCAATATATCTTTCAAACGGAGCGGGAAACGACGCCATGCTTTATTTTTTTACAAATCACCTGTTAGGCGGAGATTTTGGAGCTTCATGGTTCGTTTTTTTAGTCGGAATGAGCCAGGTTTTGTCCGCCAAGAAAAGGGAAGCAAATCTTGTTAAGGATGTCAGCAATTTTAGCAGGACCATTATCCGCGGCGCGGCGATTTTTATTACCGGTTTATTGTTTTTGTTCGTCGTTGAGGGTTATGAAGAACTCTGGGTGTGGGATATTCTCACTTTCATCGGAGCGATGACGATCATTTTACTGATCTGCCGCAGCGTGCCGTCGCGGTGGCTGCTTCTGTTTTGCGTAACTGTTTTTTTTATTACGCCGTGGCTTAGATCATTTATCGATATCGCTTCTTTTTATGGAGGCAAATTTGAAAGCGTAAAATGGATATCGGATATCATTCCAAATTTCATTTTTGATCCGGCGATCGATTATAAAGGCGGAAAGACGGTGCTGGATAACGTCATCGGCTTTTTTCTCATCGGACAATTTCCGCTTTTTCCATGGATCATTTTTCCGCTGACCGGGTTTGTCCTCGGAAGAAGAATGACCGCAAACCTTTTGGCGGCCGATTCTCCTTTTATTCTCATTATCGGAATGATGTTCACTTTCATGGGACTTTTCACCGCATACGCCGGGTCAATAAGAACCGGATTCTCCGTGCCGAACGACTATATAGTGCCGCTTTCATTTTATCCTATCTCTTTCAGTATGATAATGCTTGTGATGGGAGTGGTCCTGATATTGTTCATCTCCATATGGCGCATTTATGACGCGTATCCGGATAGCGCAAAAGCCCCGGGATTCTTCCTCATATACAGCAGGCAGATCAGCAAATATTCTCTTACCATTTATATCACCCATTTCGCCCTGTTTTTCATTCCGCTCAGAATCGTCAAATCAATTACCGGAACATATTACATGAAAAATTTAATAAGCACTCCGGCCGCTCTGGCGCTGGCCGTGGTAGTACTGATGCTGTATTACCCTTTATTGAAACAATGGGATAAAGCGGGCGGAAAATATAGTTTTGAATGGCTTCTCGCTAAATTGTTATCCAGGTATAAATAATAAGAAAGGACGTGTATCGATGAGCAAAGACAATGTAAAGCAAATGTTTATGAAAATCGAAAAAGACGCTCAACTGAAAAACAAGTTTGCCCAATTAATGAAGACGAACAAAAATCAAACTGAAACGGTTATGGTCGAAAAGCTTATTGAATTTGGAAAATCGGCCGGCTTCGCATTTTCGAAAGACGATTTAATGGCGGCCCGCGCCGAACTTGTTGATAAAGCAAATTCAAACAAGGAATTATCGGACGGCGATCTTTCCAAAGTAGCCGGAGGCGGAGCGTCAAAAGGCAACGAGATCGCATTAAGCGTATTGACTTTAGGATTATCGTGTATTCATGAAATTTTTGGCCGCTGCGAAAAGGTCAACCTCGATCTTCCTTAAATTGCGGGCCATGCGGCCGCTTAACGACTATATTTTAAAAACAGGAGATTGAAATGTTGAATAAAAAAATTGTGATCGCGCTGATTTTTTCGACATTCTTTGTCACGGCGGGCTATTCGCAGACTCGTCCGGCCCATGCCGCCGAAAAATCCGTCGATCCTCACGCGGCGTACGTCCAGTTTCATTTTCAAGACCGCGAAATGGATTTCGTTTTCGGTCCGATGATCCTCGCGGCCGCGTTAAATCACGGATGCGAGATCGGCGAAGCTTTCTATGCCGCATCTAAAATAAAGGAAGGCGACGCGGCGAGCTGGCAGGCCGAATGGCTAAAAATGGCCGCGCTTGTTGAAAATCGCGGTGAAACTTCTCTTGCCGGCGAACATACGGCAAGCGCCCGCGATCAGTTGCAGCGGGCTTCATATTATTACCGCGCCGCGCTTATTTCAATGCGTCCCGACGATCCAAGATTTAAGAAAACCGCGCTGAAGATGCGTGAGCTTCTAAAAAAAGCCGGAAAATTATTTCAGCCGGAACTTGAATACATCGAAATCCCGTTCGAAGGCAACGTCCTTCCCGGATACTTCCGGAAAGCTGCGTCCGATAAGGTTCCCCGCGGAACGCTTATAATGATCGGCGGTTCCGAAACATTCGCCGAGGACCTTTATTTCTATATCGCCTCTGAGTCATTTGATCACGGCTACAATTTTATTACCGTCGATCTGCCAGGCCAGGGGCTGCTTCCATTCGACGGAAAATACTTTCATCCGGAAATGGATGTTCCCGTAAAAGCCGTCGTTGACTACGCGCTCAGCCGTCCCGACGTAGATCCAGAACGGCTTGCCGTATATGGTTACAGCACGGGCGGATTCATCGCTCCACGCGCGGCCATGAATGATAAGAGGATAAAAGCCGTCGCCGCCAGCCACAGCGTAGTCGACGGCTACGCTGAAGTAGCCAATATGCCGAAAATCACGCTGGAAGCCTCAAAAAACTGGTCGTCCTTCAAATTGGGCTGCTATCAAGCGATGGCATGGCGTTACGGATTAAAGATAGACGACATAGCCGGACTTCTCAAAGCCAACGAAGGATTCGGCTATGATCCTTCAAAAGTAACCCAGCCAGCCCTTATTCTCGTCGCTGCCGGCGAATATCAAAGCCCTGAAGTGCGGAGACAAACGAAGCTGTCCATCGACAATCTGCCCAATCCCAAAAAGCGCCTGGTTATAACGCCGAACGAAGAAGGCGCTTCCAGCCATTGCATTATGGATAACCGCAGCCTTATGAGCCAGGAATTATTCGACTGGCTGGATCAGATATTGAAATAAACGGGTTTATAATGCAACTCCCTGGCGCGACGAAAGTAGAAAGGAACTACAAATCATGAATATACGAATTAAAGCCGCTAATCTCATAATTTTATCGTTGACACTGTCATTGCTCACTTTTGCCAGCATACTTCCAGCCTTCGCATTTCAAAATAATTTCACGTCCCGCAACTTTTTCAGCCCGGCTCCCGCTCAAGCTCCCGCTTTTGTAGTCCCGCTACTAGGGCGTTATGAGAACATCCGCGACACGAAGGAAACTTTTTTGATATTCGAGGACGCAGGCGCTTTAAAAATGCTTTACCGCGAAAAATATTATCCGCTTACGAAAAAAGATGATCTGAATTATTTTTTCGTGGACGGCTGCCGCGACGCCGGAAATTCAGTAAAATTTATAGAGCCGATCGAAAAAGGCCGTTTTCACTGCATGCTTAACGGCATCCTTTACAGGCTGATAACTTACGGAGGAGACGGCGGCGTTTACAAGATAAAACCGCTCAGACCCATTGACGAATTGAAGAAGGCCGCTTTTTCGGCGAAACCGCCGCGCGAACAGGAACTTACACTTGAATGCGAGCTTTTTGACCTTCGCGGGATAGGCGGAAATTTGAAATTCGATATCAGATACGCGACAAAAAACAACTTTATGGGCGAATGTTTTTACGAAACTCCGGGTGCATATATGCAAAAACCCGCTGCTTACGCTCTTTTATATGTCGCAAAATCGCTCGCCCGCCATGGGCTTGCAATGATCGTCTATGACGCTTACAGGCCGTGGTACGTCACAAAAATGTTTTACGACGCGACGCCGGATGAACAGAAGAACTTCGTCGCCGACCCGTCGAAAGGTTCGCGCCATAACCGCGGAACGGCGGTTGATGTGGGGCTTTATAACATCGGAACGGGCGAACTTATAGATATGGGAAGCGGATACGACGAATTCAGCGAACGCGCTTTGCCGGGATTTGCCGGCTCCACATCCAATGCTCGCTGGCATAGAAAGATCCTGGAATATTATATGAACAAGGCTGGATTCACTGTTTTCGACGACGAATGGTGGCACTTCGATTACAGGCTGGACGCCGTCAAATATCCCATACAGAACATAACATTCGAACTGATCGAAACGAAAAAATAGCGCGCCTGATTATGACGGCCGCATTTATAAAAAGAGGAGTATTTATGAAAATAATTAAACTGACCGCGATCATAATATTATTGATCGTCATATCGATAAGTAACCTGGCCGCTTCCGAGAAAAAAACAAAAGTTATACGGCTGGATAGCGGACCTATAACCGGAAAATTTGAAGGCGATATACGCACGTTTCTGGGAATACCGTTCGCCGCGCCTCCAGTCGGAAACCTTCGCTGGATGCCGCCGCAGGAAATAGCTTCCTGGAAGAAAACCAGAAAATGCGTAAAATTCGGTCCGGCCTGTCCGCAGCCGCAACAGAAAAAAGACGGCAATTATAGCGAGGACTGTCTTTATCTGAACGTATGGACCCCGGCGAAGAGCGCTGATGAAAAATTGCCCGTAATGGTCTGGATTCATGGCGGCGGATTTAATTTTGGCTCCGCGTCGCAGAGTGAATATTACGGCAAAAATCTCGCCGAAAAAGGCGTCGTCGTGGTGACTTTAAATTATCGGCTCGGACCGCTGGGATTTCTCGTTCACCCGCAGCTTTCAAAAGAATCGCCCGATGGAGTTTCCGGAAACTATGCTCTGCTCGATCAGATCGCGGCTTTGAAGTGGGTCCGGAAAAATATCGCGGCATTCGGCGGTGACCCATCGCGCGTAACGCTATTCGGCCAGTCGGCCGGGTCCAGATCGGTCTCGCTTCAGATAATTTCACCATTATCGGCGGGCCTGTTCCATCGCGCAATCGCTCAAAGCGGCGGGCCTATAATCGGTTCGGAGTATTTGTCGCCGATGTTCGATGGAGACGTGGAAAACGTTTCCAGAATGGGCGAAACGCTCGCGTCCAGGCTTGGCTGCGACAAGGCTTCCGATGTTTTGGCGGCCATGCGGGCAAAGCCGGCAAAGGATATTATAGCGGCCGCGAATTGCAACACCAGCATATTCGATGAATACCTCTTTTTCGCGCCTGTATTCGACGGGCACGTCCTCCCGAAAGATCCATATGCCGCGTATTCCGGCGGCCTGCATCACAACGTGCCGCTCATCACCGGAAGCACTTTGAATGAAGGCAACCTTTATCTTATGAACGAAAAAGAGCTATCGGTAAAAAAATATATGTCCTTCTTAAAAACCAGATTTTCAGATAGGTACGCAAAAGCGTTCAATATGTTTCCAGCGCAAAAAGCAAGCGATGTCGCCGCGGCTATAGACAGATTCATCACAGTTGCGGTTAACGCTCAACCGGCAAGGCTTATTGCCGGCTGCATGAAAAATACCGGTTCAAACGCATATCTGTATCATTTCACTCGCCTGCCCGGCACGGCCCTGGCGCAAAAAATCAAAGTACACCACGGAGCGGATCTGGCTTATGTTTTCGGCAATCAGGATAAATCAGAAGGCTATGTCGAAGCCGATTTCGAGCTGGCGAAAATAATGATGGCCTACTGGGTTAATTTCGCTAAAACCGGCGATCCAAACGGCCCCGGCCTTCCCGAATGGCCTGCTTACAATAGCGATTCAGACATCAACATGCAATTCGGCGATACGGTTAAAACTCAAAAAAATCTATATAAGCAAGAATGCGATTTCATAACGAAAATGAACGAGATACGCGACGGCGCTGGAAAATACAGCGGAAGGTGTCGTTCCAGCCGATAATATTGACGCGCTATATCGAAAAACAGCTTCAACCGGAGACGTGATCATGGATAAGAAAAAAATATTATCGAAAATCAAAGGCGGACTGATAGTGTCCTGCCAGGCGTTAGAGGACGAGCCGCTTCACGGGTCTTTTATAATGGCTAAAATGGCGTGCGCGGCGAAATCCGGTGGAGCGGCCGGCATCAGGGCGAACGGCGCCGAAGATATTGCGGCGATCAAAAAGATCGTGGACCTTCCGCTTATAGGGATAATCAAAAAAGTTTATAAAGGCAGCGGCGTTTATATCTCGCCGACGATAAAAGAGATAGACGAACTGGTCAAAGCGGGCGCTGACATAATCGCCACCGACGCCACGGACCGCGTCAGGCCGACCGGGACGACGCTGGATGATTTTTATAAATGCGTGCGCGAAAAATATCCGGATATAATACTAATGGCGGATATATCGACGTTCGAGGAGGGCGTGAAAGCCGAAAAACTTGGTTTTGACCTGGCGGCGACCACGCTTAGCGGTTATACCGAATACACAAAAGGAACGAAGCTGCCCGATCTCAGGCTTCTGAAAAAACTCGCGAACAGGCTTAAAATACCGGTGATCGCCGAAGGCGGCATAAGCGAACCGAAGGAATTGAAAAAAGCTATTGAACTCGGCGCATTCGCGGCGGTCGTCGGCGGCGCGATAACAAGACCTCAGCAAATAACCCGCCGTTTCGTAAATTTTATCGATGAAAGAAAGGCGGATCAATAATGACGCTTCAGGGAATCGCAATTCTGATAATGTTCCTTGTTTTCGCCGGACTGATGATCGCTAAAAAATTGCCGACGCTCCTGGCTCTGCCTTTAATGGCGACCGCCATGTGCGTAATAGCCGGCATGCCGTTCCCGGATTTTATCAACGCCGTCGTTTCGGGCGGGTCGGTAAAAATGGCGAGTTCCATATCAGTCGTCGTATTCGGCGCGATCTTCGCCAGAATAATAATGAAGACGGGCATTTCAAACGCCATAATAAAGAACGCCGCGGAGCTTGCCGGAGACAGGCCGCTACCGATAGCGGCGACCCTCACCACGGCGATAGCCTTTATATTTCTCGGCATGAACGGACTCGGTGCCATTATAATGATCGGCTCCATCGCTATCCCGATCATGACGGCGGCCGGAATAAAACCCGTAACGGCGGCTTCCCTTCTCCTGCTCGGCATGCAGACGGGCCTTGCGGCTAACGCCGCCAATTACGGCGCATTTATAGGAATATTCGGCGGAGACGTCGTGTCCTCCTTCTACGCGCCGGCTTTTATCATCTCGGCCATTGCGACGGCGGCGTTTATTATCATAAACGTGAGGCCGCAGCGCGAAAGATCCGCGTGGGCAGCTCCCGATGCGAGCGCCGTAAACGGCAGGAAAGATAAAAAAGTTCCGGCGATGGCGCTTATCGCACCCGTGATACCGATAGTGACGTTCTTTATATTCAAGGCCGCGTGGGGATTCGGAGCTGCCGACAAAGGCATGCTCGACGCCGTAGGCACGTCGATCTTCGGTTTTATCCTGGCTTCGTTATACGCTATCGTTATGACGCAACCGGAGCGGGCCGCGAACATATTTTCGGGCGCGATAGTTGAAGGCATACAGGATATCGCGGGCGTCATATTCCTCTTTATCGGGATCGGCATGCTCGTCTCATCGGTCACCAGCCCCGCTGTCGCGAAACTATTAAATCCGATAATAAACGATCTTGTGCCATCCGGCCGGGCCGGCGTTTTGATATTCTTCACCCTTCTGTCTCCGCTTGCGCTCTATCGCGGACCATTGAACATGTTCGGCATGGGCGCCGGCGTCGCCGCGCTTTTAGTGTCGCTTAAAATATTGCCGCTCGCCGCGCTCGCGGGCGCCTTCGTTGCGGTCCAATACGTGCAGGCGGTATCGGACCCGACGAATTCACAGAACGTCTGGACCGCGGAATATTCCGGCGAGGATACAACCGCGATATTAAAGGCCACTCTTCCTTATACCTGGCTTATGTGCGTCGCCATGCTGGTTCTCACAATTTTCACGAAATGGTAAGATACATCACGGAAGCGGCGGGACATTCTTTTTATGGCGCGCGCGGATCTTATGCAATTTTGAACGAACATGAGACTTGTGCCGGCAATGAAGTTTAAGCTCCTTATGCGGCGAAAGACGAGATAACGGCCAGAGTCAATTATGTAAAAACAGAGGTTTAATATGAGCGGAAGAAAGGTCAGGATCGGAATAGACGTCGGCGGCACATTTACCGACGCGGTCGCGATCGACGACGCAAGCTACGAAATAATCGCGAAGGAAAAGATCCTTACCACGCACGATTCAAGTGAAGGAATAGCGAAGGGCATAGTCGATATAATAAATAAGCTGCTTAGCAAAAATGATATACACGCTAAGGACGTCGTTTTCATCGCGCACGGCACAACTCAGGCCACCAACGCTCTTTTGGAAGGCGACGTCGCGGACGTGGGCATAATCGCAATGGGCAGCGGCATCGAATCCTTCAAAGTGAAAAGCGATACCGATACCGGCGTAATAGAGCTGGCCAAAGGCAAATACCTCGGAACGATCCACAGATATATTCAATCCGATAGCGCGGAAGCGAAAAAAGATGAAATAAACTCGATCATAGACGAATTTAAAAATAAAGGCATCGAAGTGGTAGTGGCTTCGGAAGCCTTCAGCGTGGACGATCCGAAAAACGAGCTCGCGATCATGAAAATGGCCACGGACAATGGTTTATACGTCACTGGCGGTCACGAGGTTTCGCAGCTGTACGGGCTGAAAGTAAGGACCCGGACCGCCGTGATCAACGCAAGCCTCATACCGAAGATGATGAAAACGGCCGATATGACCGAAAATTGCGTCAAGCGCTCCGGAATAACTTCGGGGCTTATGATAATGAGATGCGACGGCGGCGTTATGACGGTCGAAGAGGTCAGAAAACGGCCCATACTTACGATGCTGTCGGGACTCGCCGCCGGCGTTGCGGGCGCACTCATGTATGAACGGGTATCAGACGGAATTTTCTTCGAAGCTGGCGGAACCTCGACGGATATTTCGGTCATAAAAAACGGAAAGGTAATGATAAAATATGCCAGGGTCGGAGGGCATAAAACGTATCTGAATTCCCTCGACGTAAGGACGCTCGGCATCGCCGGCGGAAGCATGATAAAAGTCGAAAACCAAAAGATCATCGATGTCGGGCCGAGAAGCGCGCACATCGCCGGGAAGCGATACGAAACATTCGCAAATGCTTCAGAAATAGCCGATCCGGCCGTCAAACTTATTTCACCGAAAGAGAACGACGAGCCGAAATTCGCCGTTATAGAATGTTCGAATAATCTGACCTTTTCGCTGACGCTCGCGGGCGCGGCGAATATTCTTGGCGCGGTCCCGAAAGGCGATTACGCCGAGGGCGATAAAGAGGCAGCGCGCAAGGCATGGGAGCCGCTCGCCAAATCCCTTGGAATTTCCGTCGAGGAAGCCGCCAGGCAGGCCATGGATATAGCCGCCGGAAAAGTCAGAATGATCGTGGAAGAGCTGATAAAAGATTACGAGCTGAACCCGAATTTGATAAGCCTCGTCGGGGGCGGCGGAAGCGGCGGGGTGCTGGTCCCATATCTTGCGGAGCGCATGGAGTATAAATGGAGCATCGCAAAGGACGCGCCTTACATATCGACCATTGGAGTCGCGCTGGCCATGGTCAGGGAAGTCGTGGAAAGGACCGTTTTAAACCCGGCCGATTCGGATATAAGTTCGATAAGAAGGGAAGTATTCGACAGGATCGTAAGGTCCGGGGCCGGCGCGGATACCGTCGAAATAGCTATAGAAATAGACAGGCGGGCGAACATCCTGCGGGCCGTAGCCACGGGCTCGGCTGAATTCAGGACGCGAGATCTTTCTAAAAAGAGTCCCGGCGAAGAAAGTTTAAAGAAAATAGCGGCCGATTCGATGGGCATTGACGCGAAGGACGTCTCGGTCCTCGCGCGCGCTGGAAAATGGCTTGTTTTTAAAGGAACAAAGACCGAAACCAGATTTATAATATTCAAAAAAACGCATACGCCGGTCAGGGTGATCGACCGGGAAGGCGTAGTGAGGCTTCAGAAAAACTACGGCGACGCCATCATAACCAGAAAAGCCGGACTTTTGGAAGAACTCGCTTCCCTGATAGATCTTAATACCGATTACAGCGACGCCGGCGGCAGGCTGCCGCTCGTATATGTTTATTACGGCGAAAAACAGTTGGATCTATCGGGGCTCGCGGAAAAATCCCAGATAATTTCAGTCGCTAAAATGGAACTGGAGCGAATCGGCGACGAAGAAGATATCGCCGTAGTGATGACAAAATAAAAAACGGGGGCCCCGGAATGGAAATCGATAAAATCGTTGAATTGTGTACCGCCGAAAACATGACTTTCGCGGAGCTTCGGGAAGATCCTCAATTTAAGATGCTGCCTGAAGAAAAGATCAGGGACTATATAAAAGATCTGAGCGCGATCGCCGGAAGCCGCGCGGATAAAATAAAGAGCGAAACCCGAAATGCAAGCCTTGCGGATATCTGCGATTCCAGAGGCGTAACCGTTAATTTGATCGACGGATCTGGTATTGCGGCTAACGCACGATTTCGGGCCGAAATATTTTATGATAAATTGATCATCAATATAATGAAAAACTCGATCGATCAAATGTATAACGTTTTGAAGAATTTAAGTTTAAAATACAACCTCAAATTCAACTTCAATTTCGACAATGATTTAAACTTTAATTCCGATTCTGGTCTTGTTCTTCATAAGAACGAACGCTTTATTTCCACGAATATTATAAAAGATATGCACATAGCTCACGAGTTATATCACCTTATTGAATTTACGGACGGCGGGAATACGCCTGACCTGCTTCCGGCGGTAACGAGCTTAAAGATATGCGGATTTGAAAAAAAATCGGGGATCTTAAAGGCCTCGGAAGCGGCCGCGCACATTTTCTGCATGCGGCTATTGGATCTGCCGTTTCATCCAAAGCTGCTGGATTATTTGTGCTTGTTGGACGCGGGCGAAGTTACGCGAAATGGGCTTGTAGAATTTTTAGAAGAGATACAAATGGCGATGAAATAATGTGACTTATTTAACCGGAGCGTGATGGTTATGCAAACAATAAATTATGTAAAAAAAGATATTCCGGTGCTGTTTGAAGCGGACTGCTGCGTCTGCGGCGGCGGCACCGCGGGAGTTCCGGCGGCCGTTATGGCCGCGCGTGGCGGATCGAGCGTTATTGTCATCGAAAAAGGCGTCACTATGGGCGGGGCGCAGACCCGGGCGCTCGTGCTTCCGTTCATGCCCACATTCGTCGAGGGAAGCGACACGCCGATAATAACCGAGATAAAGAAAAGGATGCTGGAAGAAGGCATCGATATGGACGATAAAACTACCGCATTCGGATGGTTCAATCCAGAAATGATCGCGTATATCTATGACCGTATGCTCGAGGAATCGGGCGTGAAAATGTTATATAACGCTGATCTTATAGATGCCGTAACGGAAGATAAAAAAATAAAATACATTATCGTAAATACGATAGAAGGCTTGATAGCTATAAAAGCTGGAGTCTTTATCGATTGCACCGGCGACGCCGTGCTTTCAAAGCTTTCAGGCGTTCATGTCGAAAAAGGTTATGAAAAAACAGGCAATAACCAGCCGATGAGTTTTCGATTTGAAATGGGCGGAATCGATCTCGCAAGATTATATGAATACACGCTCAGCATAAACGATAAATGGTGCGCCACGAAGCCTCCTTATTTCGAGATCGCGCTGGCGCGTCACCGGGATATAAAATACGCGCTTGAGCCAGTATTCGTGGCCGGTTACGAAAGGGGCGAACTCACGCTTGAAGATATCGAATATTTTCAGGCCTTCACGATCATTGGAAAACCCGGATGCATGTCGATGAATTGCCCTGAAATACCGGTAAGATTCAAGGCGACGAAGGCGGAGGATGTCAGCTGCGCGATAGTTTTCGCCAGAAGCATGATCCACCGGATCAGCAAATTCGTAATAAAGAATATACCCGGATTCGAAAAAGCGTATATCAGCAGAGAGGCGGAAATGATAGGAGCGCGCGAATCTTTCCGTATAGTCGGAAAATATCAGATGAGCGAAAAGGATTATTATGAAAGGCGGACATTTAATGATGCCGTGGCTAAAACCGCATGGTACATCGACGCTCACGGTGAAAAGGTCGGGGATTATCTCGCCAAAGGCGAATATTACGAAATACCTTACCGGGCGCTCGTCACGAACGAAATAGATAATCTCATCGTCGCCGGCAGGTGCATTTCCGCCACTTTTATATTGCAAGCATCCATGAGGATACAGCCGACATGCATGTCGCTCGGCGAAACGGCGGGCGTCGCCGCGGCGTATTCGAAAAAGCGCGGGATAGAAGTCAATATGATCGAATGGGACAAGGTCGATAATGAAATTAAACCTTACAAAAAATGACTAATTTAAAAATCGTATTAAAAACTAAAGTCACAGGCATTAATTTGTTTACATAATTATCGTAACTTATGTTGTTACAGTATTTTAATAAAATCATGTTCGCTTACTTAAATCGGCGACTATAAAATCGCATAAAAATTTCAAATATATAAACTTATGAAAATTCAAGACATTACGGAAAGTAAAATCCGGCGAGGGATCAGGAGAAAAAAATGAGAATATTCGCGGCGTTAGATATAGGCGGGACATTTATAAAACATGGTATTGTGAATGACAAAGGCGAGGTCGCAAGCCGATTCGAAATACCGACCGAAGCGCATATGGGCGCCAAACATCTGCTCGAAAGGATATGCGACATCATCGGCTCGCTTTTGAAGGACAACCCTGGAATCGCCGGAATAGGCATAAGCACGGCCGGAATTGTAGATAGTGATACAGGAACAATAGTGTACGCAAACGATAATTTCCCGGGTTATGCCGGCGCGAAGATCAAAGAAACTATCGAAAAAAAATTCAATATCCCGGCCATTGTAAATAACGACGTTAATTCAGCCGCGCTCGCTGAATTATGGGTCGGGGCCGCCAGAGGCCGAAAGACTTTTTTCTGCATGACGGTCGGCACCGGTATCGGCGGCGCTATAGTCATCGACGGCAGGCTTTATCGGGGCGCAAATTCCATGGCGGCCGAGATAGGATATCAAAATAAAATGGCGCCCGGATGTTATTACGAAAACCGCGCGTCCGTTTCGGCGCTTATCGAAATGGTAAAAGCGGAACTTGGCGCGGATGAAAACATGAACGGAGTTAGCATTTTCAAAAATATTAACGCGGGCGACGCGCTTTATAACAGTATCTTTGAGCGGTGGATAGAAGAATTGTGCGCGGGTATCGCAAACGTCATCTGCGCGTACGATCCTGGGCTTGTTTTAATCGGAGGCGGAGTGTCCAAGCAAAAGATCATGATCGACGCGGTGAGAAACAAATTAGCGGTTCTCCTTCCGCCGGTGTTCATCAAGGGAACTACGTTATTCGCCACAGGATGCGGAAACGACGCCGGCATGATCGGATCGGTTTATGAATTTATAAATAAAAGGGCTGAATAAACTATGAATTTTATTTTCTCGCATTTATATGATTTTTATCAATTCGGAAAGACGGGATATTCCCTAAGCCCAAAATGCCCAGCAAGCCAATTTTGGGGCTCGAATCCGGAATAATATTCGAAAAAACAGTATTTTATTGACATTATCTACGATATATGGTATTTTGACCTTAGGTTATTGATCATTAAAACTTATATATAAACTCATTAAAATTTAATTTTCCGAAAATTATCTTTTATTTCCCATACTTTTTTTAATTATTTGTTTTGATTTTTAAAGTACCTGCGGCCGCTTTTGGCCATCTCCAGCGGCTCCCGGCTTTTACCGGCTTCTAAAATATCGGTCACGTCTTCCGTTATTTCAATAAATATTGGCCTCGCGAGCCTTTGCGGCTATCGATAATAAAATTCCGAATCACTGCTGGTTTGACGTGGCCAGCGTGTGAAGCGTTATTATGTAAGGTGAAAATCATGGAAAAAACAGCATTCGAAGAACTCAATATATCGGCGAATATCAAAAAGGCGGTAGCGGAAATGGGATTTTCCATTGCCACGCCGATACAGGCGACCGCCATTCCCATTCTAATGGACGGCCGCGATATTATAGCGCAGGCTCGCACGGGAAGCGGAAAAACCGCTGCGTTCGCCATCCCCATTATCGAACGCATCGATTGCGCCAAGGGCCTTCAGGCGCTTGTAGTGTGTCCCACCCGTGAACTGGCGATACAGGTGACGGAAGAATTCCGCAAACTTTTCAATTATTATCAAGGCCTTGCGGTCGTCACCGCATATGGCGGGCAGGACATAAGCATCCAGCTCAGAGCTCTTTCCCAAAACCCTCAGATAGTGGTCGGGACGCCGGGAAGGCTTATCGACCACATGTGGCGGGGCACCATCAGACTCGATGACGTCAATTTCGTCGTACTCGATGAGGCCGATGAAATGCTGAATATGGGATTTCGCGACGACATCGAGGATATCCTCAGTTATGTTCCGCCAAAACGCCAGACCGCCATGTTCTCGGCTACCATGAGTCCAGATATAATGCGGCTTATGAAACATTATCAGAAAGATCCCATACACGTCAACACAACCGATCAAAAAAAAGAGATCCCGAAGATAGAACAGGCATATTGCGAGCTTCCCGAGTCCCGGAAATTCGAGGCTCTGACCGGATTGATCGACCAGTACGATATAAAGATATCTCTCGTTTTCGTCAACACCAAATCGAAGGTCGACCAGATAGTAAATAAATTGAACAATGCCGGTTATCGCGCCAAAGGAATCCATGGCGGTCATGAGCAGGACCGGCGCGAAATGGTCATGGACTCGTTCCGCCGCGGTTCGGTTAAAATACTCGTCGCGACTGATGTCGCGGGCCGCGGCATCGATATAAACGATATCGACGCTGTAATAAATTACGATCTTCCAAGGGATGACGAGGATTATACCCACCGCATCGGAAGGACCGGAAGAGCCGGAAAGACTGGAAG
>CAZJFS010000097.1:0-16316 GCA_964545075.1 uncultured bacterium | reverse complement strand
AAACCCCCACTTTATTATATTTTTTTAAAATTTATTAAATTGGGGTTGGTAAGCTACATTATTTATAAAATATCGCGAAGCAAGCCGGGCCGCAACTCTTAACTTTATTCTCTCCGCTTCGTTAGAATATCCAGTCGGATACTCTTTTGATCACGCCGGGTCTGTTGGTCGTGCCTACTATTCCGGTTCCTTTGTATTTGATCTCAGCGTCAGCGAGGTAGGTCGATAATATTGAATTATCCGATGAAATGTCACGGGTTCTAACGATGCCCGTGAGTTCTATATCTTGATTTTCATCGTTTATTCTTATTTTCCTGGTGCCCGTCACTAAAAGGTTGCCGTTAGGGAATATTTTTGTTACTTTTGCCGATATTTTGGCGGTTATGTTTCCCGAACGCGATGTCGTTCCGTCGCCCTGAAAGTCGCCCTGGCTTCCGGTTGACATTCCGGGAATGAAGCTAAGCGGGCCGCTTCCGGCTTTGCCGGTAAAATTAGATGTTTTTTTGTTCTGCGTCGTGGCTTTTTGCGTCGCGGTGGAATTTTCTTCTATGAGTATCGTTAATATATCGCCTATCTGATGGCCTTTTGATTCTGAAACCATGGATTGGCCGATGGCGTTTTCTTCAGCTTCCTTCCATAACGATTCGGCGTTGGCCTGAAAATTAGATGATAATATAGATATTACAAAAATTACCGTGAATAAAGTTCTGGATGCCATACTACCTCCGTTTAAAGTGCTTCGGCCGTACCGGGTCCTGTTGCCTTAGCTTTGTATTTCTTTCTGGTTCGGGCGTTTATAGCGGATATCGTGTCGCCGATCGCGCCGCCATCTTCCGCTATGGCGTCAAACGTAATTATCGAATTATTATTGCTTACGCTTAGTAAAATTTTTTGCCCTGCGTTTATAACCTGCTTTTTTTTGAAATAAATTTTGCGGATCGGTTCGTTCGGAAGTATGTCTTTTGCCAGTTCGATGTTTTTTTCGCCCTGTTCTTTTAAAAGTTCCACGTTCGAACTTACGAATTCAAGAAATTTTTCCGGCGGCAATACGATATCCTCCGTCCTTAACTGTTCCGGCGTTATGGCCGTTCCTTTTTTTATTTTAGCGTTTGCTTTAAGAACGGCGGCTCTTTTAGACATTCTCGCGCTTATTTTTTGTTCCGCGTCTCCGGTCTTGACCGCTATTTGCGCCATTGCGGCTTTATAAGCGGATATTGCGATCGTTACTTCGTTCGTGACCGCTATTTTTTTTATGAGATCGTCGTTTATGCCGCTTATGATTTTCGCTTCCAGATGATCGTCAGCGTTTATTAAAAATTTTTCCTTGAAATCCTTTCTGAAAAGTTCGCATATTTTTTCTTCCATATCTTTCTTTACTTTCACCTTGAAAAATTTAAGCTCTTCCATCTCGTGATATTTTACGAAACATGCCGGTTCGCCTTTTATCGATATTGCGGCTTTTTCGGGCAGCTTTATTTTTTTTAGAATGGCCGTTCTAACTTCATTCGCCGTTATCTTCCTGTCTATGAAGGGTTGTGGCGAAACGCCGATCTCGATGTTTTCAATGTCGCCTCTGGCCGCAGAAAATTCTTCGTTAAGTTCGATCTCGGCTATATCGTTTAATCTTATCCTTTCGCCTCGGACCACGACGTTTTTTTTCAGGATGACAGTGAGCGCTATATCAGCGTATTGGGCCATGCAGATGCCGGAGCGCAAATTTAGAAAAGAGAAAACGAAAAGGAAAGTCAATATAACCGGTAACGCGTATTTTTTATCGAGAATTTTTATCATGATATTAATATCGGATAATGTGCCCCGCCGGTTTAATCAATAAAAAAAAGCCGCTTCTCGCCATCTGACGCTCACAAGCGGCCTTGGCTCCAGCGACACTAGGGCCTCCGTGCCCGTCGGGACTTTATTATAGCTGATCAAATAAAAAACGGGACGGACTTGCGTCCGTCCCGTTAAAGATATATGATTAAAAAAAACTATTTCGTTCTGACTACTACGGGAACTCTCTTCGATGATTCGCCTTCGGTGCGAAGTTCGATCGAACCTTCGAGGCGGCTCTTCGATGTTTCCTGCGCTTTTATCGTGACGTCAACGTCTATCTTCGAACCCGGTTCGATAGTGACGGTCGTCGGATTGACCGTTATCCAGTTTTCGACGGGAACTACTGTTCCTTCGTATACTGATTTAGCGCGGTTCTTCAGTGTTATTTTCGTCGTAGCTTCGGCGGCCGGCTCGATCCTGTTATAGAGAGCTCTGCTGGGTTCTACTCTGATGTTTGAAGCTTCTTTAACGGCAGGTTTTTCAGCGGGCTTTTCAGCCGGAGCTTCGGCTGCTTTTTCTTCCGCGCCGTCTTTAGCCATCTGTTTGTTTTTCAGCTTTTCGAGGATTTCTCTTCCTTTTTCAGTTTTGGGCGAGTTTTCTTCATCCGTTACGGCTTCCTCGGGTTTAGCGGCTTCCGCGCTTTCCGTGTATTTAGCGAGTATGCTTTCTTCGAGTTCTTTTAAAGCATTCCCTTTGCTGGCTGCTTTAGGCGATTTAGCGGCTTTGAGTTTTTTTACTTCGATCTTGAGTTTTTTCCATTTCATAAGATCGTTAGCGAGAGCTTTAGCCATTGCCTTATCGAAACCTTCGGCCTTCGTGTTGGTGTATTTTTCGGCGAAAACGACGTCGGAATGAACAGCTTTAAAAGCCTTTAAAAGACTTTTAAGAGTTTCGCCCTTGGTAACTTTTTTTGCCGCGACGGCTTTTTTCGTGGTCTTTTTCGCCGGTTTTTCAGCCGGAGCTTCGGCTGCTTTTTCTTCGGTTACTGCGGGAACTGCGGGTTCTTCGGCTGGAGCTGGTTTCTGCTGTGCCAGAGCTGTGCCGAAAGTAAATGATAAAGCGAGGATGGCGGCTAACGTTAATAGTGATTTTTTCATTACGAGAATCATTCCCCTTTCAAAAATTTTAGCGGTTGATAAAATAAAAAACGCACCAAGCCTGGTAACTTAAACCATTTCAGGCCAAGTGTTTTCTCCTTGAATAAAAACGAACACCTCCCTGTTTTCAATAGAAACAATTAAATATTTTTGGTTATAATACTTTAAACGCTTGCTTATATGTGATAAAAACTAATGAGTGATATTATATGTAAAGATGAAATTACTCAATCACTAAAACAAAATAAAAAAAACAAAATATAGTCATGTAGCTCGTTATTTTGGGCGATAGCTATTTTTTTCTTACAATTTGAGGGTTTTTGGAAGGGTCGTGCGGTCCGTTTATATTTCGAATATTTTCCCCGGTGTTATAAAATCAATTGTAAATGGAAATTTTCCAGTATTTTTTTCGATTTTCGCAATTTCCGTTTTAATGTCGTCCTGCTTATATCTGGTTGAAATGTGAAAAAGGATGAGCTTTTTAGCTTTCGATTCCAGCGCGATGTTTATGCTTTCGCCGAGAGTGGAATGAAGCTGGCCGCACCTGTCGTCATCGCGCAGGAAAGTTGCCTCATGTATGAGCGTATCGGTATCCATGAATTTATCGACTGGAGCGTTGACCGAATCGCCGCAGTATGTTATAGTCCGCTTGTTTTCAATGAAAACAACGTTCTGTCGTCCCTTTTCATCTATCAAACGTTTAACTTCGTCCGGTTTCAGGTCCAGATATTCATGTTTTAGTTTATTACGCCTTTCTACGATATTATAGCCGATGCTGATGACATCCCTGGTGTGTTCGACTCCGAAAGTTTCGAGATATGTGGAAAGTTTCGTGGCAAACTCATAGCGTTGATTCGGTTCGACCTGTATCCAGTGAATAACGAACTCACCGTGCTGGCTCAGGCTATAAAAAGCCTTTATATAGTCTATATAAGATTGCAGCGCGACGTCATGCTTGGGGTAATAAATAAAAAGCTCCGTAAATTCGCCGGTTGAATAATAATGGCCGAATTTCGTCATTAAGATATTTATAAGTCCGGTATAATGGTCTGTATGGCCGTGCGATAAAAGTATATTTTTGATGGCGACGATTTTTTCTTCGAGTATCGTGTTTATGCCTTCGCCGGCGTCCAATAAAGTGTGATAAGGCGAATAATAGAGCCAGCTGCTGTACTTTGCTTTTGAATATCCTTTAAATATCATAGTGGGAAAATCCTTACTTCTCCATCCTCAAGATGCAGCGTCGAAGCTTTGGTGTCGCTCTTTACATAATAATTAACGTTTTTAATGTTAAGCACGACGCCGCTGTAAATTATGTTGATTCCTCTAACCTCTCCGCGTCTTCCTGCGGCGAGTTCCCTAAGTATTTTTTCTTTTTCATTTTTTAAATAATCCCATTTGGTGTCAAGCATAGTCTGAGTAGTTTTAATCCGCTCTATCATTTCGTCGATATTGCCCTCGATCTTTTTTACCCCGCGTACGCGGCTTAAATTTAAAAAGTTATATGCCTGCTTTATTTTTAACATTTCTTTTTCGGTAGAAGATATATCGTTATTTATACGCTGAAGCTGTTCCATGACTATCGTGTCGAATCCGAGGTTCAGTTTGGTCAGAACTCCCATCGGCGCGCCTATGGATTTGGCGATTATCTCGTCGCCCGCGGTAAGCTCTCCACCGATGATCTGCCCTCGTTTTCCGGAAACTTCTATTTTTTCGCCTGCCGTGACGTTTGAATGCACGATCGCAAGTTCTACGATGACCCTGCACTGCGCGTCTATTTTTCCGCCTTCGGCGAATTTTATCACGACGTTCTTTCCGGCTTTCAGATACCCTTTGTTTTTGCCGACGAATCCGTGCGGCAGGTAGATATCCCCCTCGGCTTCGAGAATTGCTTCGGATACCGCGTTTTCGACATAGATATTGCCGCCGGCCTTTATTGAAAAGCCGTCAAGTACGGTGCCTTTCACGGTCACTGAACCGGCGAACTCGATATTGCCGACATTGTAATTTACGTCGCCGAAGACTTCGAAGACCGGAAACGCGTTAGGGACTCCGTTTACGAATTTGATCTGGCCGGCTATGAGCGATATTACGCTTTTACCATCTTCCGAGAATGCGATATTTTTGCCGAGAATGATATTTTTGTCGCGGCCCGGCCTGGCTTTTATTGGAGTGCCGTAAACGTCGTATCCCGGGACGCCCGCCGTGGCGGAGCAGACGGTTCCGATCACCTGTTTTTCCTGGACGTTTGAAATCAGATAGATCTTCTTGAAATCGACCGATCCGTCAGGCCTGTAATATACTATTTTTTCATTGGCGAGCCTTTCGAGTTTCCATTCGATATGCGTATCGATGCCATCCTGAGGCAGGCTGCCCTTGCCTATGAGAAGAAGAGTGTTGCAGATCTTGTTTTTGATCGTGTTTTCTATGACGACTTTGTCGAGCGGACAATTAAAGCCCTGGCCTTTTGCCAGTTTTTCTATTTCATCGTGCTTTGGAAAATTTCCGAAACCCCGTGTAGGGGCGAACTTTAAAAAAAGGCTCATTTTGTCTTTTGAAACTTCGAGCGTCGCTTTCGCGTCGAGGTCCTTGTAATCGGGATTTAGAGTGGCCACTATAGCTGGTTTTCCGATATACTGTTCGCTCATCGCTTTTTTTACATCGGCGTGAGATATGTTCATATATTTTGGAATGTTGAGTTTTTTATATATTTCGTCTATCGAAACCTGTTTTCCCTTGCCGCTATGTTGAAAAACCGTTAGATAAATGTTGTCGCCCAGAACTTCAAGCTTGAAGAAGCCGTCCTTTATTTCGGCGAAATCCTGAGCTTCCCTGAGCATCTGGTTTAGCTTGGACTCCCGCGTCAGGCCTTCGTCCCTTGAAATAGATTCATTAATGATGCGGATTTTAACGGGACCGGTGCGTGGCCTGTCCGCGCGCATCTTTTCGTCGATGAATTCGTATTTTATTTTTCCAGGGGGAAGCCCGACCCTGTCCGAAGCTTTTTTCAAGGCTTCTTCAAGGTTCTGGGCTTCTATCTCGAGGTGTGTCGGGTTAGAATTCATCAATCCTATTCTTCAAACGACTTCAGCGTCGCCTGAAGTTTTTCCTTTATCTGCCTGTATTTTTCAAGTTTGGCGCGTTCCTTTTCGACGATTTCGGCGTTGGCGCGCTCGATGAAGTTTTTATTTTCGAGCTTTTTAGTGACGAATTCAAATTCCTCGTCCGCCTTGGCTATTTCTTTTTTGAGGCGGTCTTTTTCTTTTTCGACATCGATCAAACCCGCGAGCGGAACGTAAATGTCGATCCTGCGCTCTTCGTCCGGCATTCCAGCGAATTCAGCCATTACGGAAGTGACGGCCATCCCCTTGTGTTTGCCGGCCATGGCAGTTCTGATATCGAATTCTTCGGCGCGCATAACGGTTTTTATCCACTGGAGGTTGTCTTTCATTATGGTTTCAACCTTGCCTGACGGGCTGACTATTATGGGCTTTATCTGGACCGCGGGCGATATGCCGAGTTCGGCCCTTATCTGGCGCGTCGCGACGATGATCTCTTTCATGAGCTTGAAGGAAGCGTAGATATCGTTTTTGTCTTCATTCGTGAAGTTCAATCCGGCCGCCGCGTTAAAGCTTTCAACGCTCGGAAATTCCGAAACCATAAGCGATTCTTTTTCGAGGCTTCCCTTCGGGAAGGTCGTGAAGATCTCCTCGGAAATGAAGGGCATGAACGGATGCAGAAGTTTCATGGTCTCTACGAAAACGAAGTTTAAAACGCACTGCGCGGCGAGCTTTGATTTTTCTCCGCCCTCTTTGAGGTAGAAGCGCGGTTTGACTATTTCGATATACCAGTCGCAAAGTTCCGACCAGATGAATTCGTAAAGAGAGAATGCGGCGTGAGAATAGTCGTATTCGTCCAGATTCTGCCGGACGGTCTTTATAAGGTCCTCTAATCTCGCGAGCAGATATTTGTCGGGCAGCTCGAGTTCGAGCCCGGCGAGCGTGGGTATTTCGTCTATCGTTTTTCCGGTGAATCCGGTCATGTTCATGAGTGAAAAACGCGCCGCGTTCCAGATCTTATTGGCGAAGTTGCGATACCCTTCGATGGTCGAATATGAAAGGTTGATGTCGGCCGTCGGCGTCGAAAGGGCGGCCAGCGTGAACCTGAGAGCGTCGGTGCCGTAGTCGTTTATAACCTTCAGCGGATCTATGGCGGTGCCCTTGGATTTACTCATTTTCTCGCCTTTTTCATCGCGCACGAGCATCGTGAAATAAACTTTTTTAAAAGGCACTTTGCCCATGAATTTTTTGCCCATCATTATCATGCGCGCGACCCACAGGTAAATTATATCGAAGGCGGTTATCAAAACCGATGTCGGATAGAAAGTTTCCAGATCGGCAGTTTTTTCGGGCCATCCGAGCGTCGAGAACGGCCAGAGGGCTGAGGAGAACCATGTGTCGAGCACGTCCTCTTCCTGCCTGAGCTTATCCGAATTGCATTTCTGGCAATTCGTCGGGTCCGTTTCGGAAACGTTGATATGGCCGCATGATTCGCAGAACCATACGGGTATGCGGTGGCCCCACCATAATTGTCTTGAAATGCACCAGTCGCGTACGTTTTCGAGCCAGTGAAAATAAGTTTTCTCCCAGCGTTTGGGCATGAACTCTATCTCGCCGTCGCGTACGGCCGCTATAGCCATTTCGGCTAACGGTTTCATGTTTACGAACCACTGCGTTGAAAGATAAGGTTCGATTATCGTGTCGCATCTATAGCAGTGGCCAACTGCGTGGGAGTGGTCTTCAATTTTAACCAGAAGACCCATTGCTTCGAGGTCTTCGACGATCTTTTTTCTTGCGTCGAAGCGCGTCATGCCCTTATAAGCCGGGGCGTTCTCATTGATTTTTCCGTGAATGTCCAACACCGTTATCGATTCGAGATTATGGCGCTTTCCGATCTCGAAATCATTCGGGTCGTGGGATGGCGTCACTTTTACGGCGCCGGTGCCGAAGGCCATGTCTATATAATCGTCGGCTACTATCGGAATCTCGCGGCTCATGAGCGGAAGCATTATCTTCATTCCGACGAGATTCTTATAACGTTCGTCCTTCGGAGATACCGCGACGGCCGTGTCGCCGAGCATCGTTTCGGGTCTCGTGGTGGCGACGATCAGATAATCCGGCAGGTCTTTCCTGGAAGCGTCTTTTATAATCGGATATTTGATGTGCCAGAGTTTTCCGGGCAGATCGTGGAATTCGACCTCGTCGTTCGAAAGCGCGGTCGTGCAGCGCGGACACCAGTTAGTGATGCGGTTGCCCCGGTATATCAGCCCTTCATTATACAAGCTCACGAAAACCTTTCTTACCGCGGTTGAAAGCCCTTCGTCCATAGTGAAGCGCTCGCGCGACCAGTCGCATGAAGCGCCCATTTTTTTCAACTGGTTTATTATGTTGGAACCCGTTGCGTGCTTCCATTCCCAGACTTTCTCGACGAATTTTTCGCGCCCGAGATCGTGCCTTCTTTTTTTCTCCTTAGCCAGCGCTTTTTCGACGACGTTTTGAGTCGCGATTCCCGCGTGATCGGTGCCCGGAAGCCACAGCGTGTTCATGCCGAGCATTTTATGGTATCGTATCATTACATCTTGAAACGTCGCGTTCAGAGCGTGTCCGATGTGAAGAATGCCCGTCACGTTGGGCGGGGGGATCACTATCGTGTATGCGTTGCCGTTATCAAAGCCTTCTCCGGTCTTAGCCTTGAAATAATCGCGTTCGGTCCAGACCGAGTACCACTTGTCTTCGACGTTTTTCGGATTATAGCTTTTATCCAGATTGATCTCTTCCAAAATTATTCCCTCCGCTTTCTTTTTTTGACGGTTTTATCTTCTATAATGAATGTTTTTCTATATTTCGCCAGGGGATCCTTCGGAGTATCGCAGTCTTTGTCCTTTGCCTTTCTGGCTTTTCCGGCCTTGGTGAAAAGTTCCAGCTGTTCGTCGCGCTTTATTTTCTGCGGGCAGGTCAATATGGCAACCGTAGCTTCCTGCTTGCAGTCGTTGGCGCAATCCACGCAGATGGGATTTATATTATCCTCCGCTATCTCTTTTTTTAAAGTAGTCTTACGTTTCATAATCCCATAATTTTACCACAACTTAGCCTTGCTTTTCAAGAAAAATGTTGATTGTCCTTCCTCGGGCAATGACGAGCGCGGAGTTGACGCGCCCTGGCCGAAGGCCGCCGCAAGGGCGAGCGGAATAAAATGAAAGGGACTTGTAAATTAAAATGAGGAATAAAAAAGCCAGGGGAACGTAATTCAACGAACCCCTGACTTAAATCCATATTTTACAGCTTTTGCGTTAGCTTTAAATTATCGAACGCGCGGAAATTTTTTCAAGTGCTCCCCGGGCGGCGTCATAAAAATCGATGCGTTTTACAAAAGTTTCAGCCGTCTTGCGGCTTCTTCGTCGCCAGCCGCAGAGTGCGTTTTCAAAATTTGTTTGAGATCTTTTATAAGTCCAGGCATCTTCGATTTTTGTTCCGCGTCAAGTTTCTGGTACACTTCGAGAAATACATCCAATTTATCATAGTTTTGAGCTTTGACGTCGGTGAGGATAACCTCTTTGACCTCGAAGTAATTATTTTGCCAGTTCTTTAAAAGTTTTTCAAACATTTCTTTATTCGTGGAATTTTCCTGGATGTTTAAAAGTTCCGAGTAGGAAAGATACATTTTTTGAAGCAACGATTCGAACGAAGCCACGTTTTCATCGCTCGCGATCTGGTCGGAAACTTCAATGCCGGGCATCGATTTGAGTGGTAGAAGCTTTTCGCCGCTTTGATGGGCGCATTTAACATACAGGTTGTAGCCGCCCTTTATTTTGGGAGCGGTAAGTTTCTGGAAGTTGAATACGACGAAACTGCTCTTTCCGAAGGCTTTCAGATCGAGATTGTTGGCTGTGAAGCCTTTTTTGCCGAATATTATGGTGCCTTTAGGCAACGGTTTCTGGTCGAGCGTGAAAAGGTTTACTTTTTCATCGCCGTTGAGCGTCCAGCGGGCGGGATAGCTGATTTCGATCTTGTCGACGGGCTTGCCGTTCGCGTTGAAAACCAGGTTGACGCCGGAGATTTTTTCTTCGGGTTTTACGTAAACGTTCACGCATGTGGCGTATGCGTTTGCAAAATCACCGAAAAGGCGTTTAAATTCAGCGAAATAAGCCTGTGCCACTTTTGAGTTATGTATCACTATGACGTTTTCATCGTTAGCCTTGTCGCCGTTGCTGGATGAGTTTTCGGAGCCGGTTATGACGAAACCGTCTTCTTCCGAAGGATCTACCAGGAATATCTTGTGATGGAATTTGCCGGTCGGGTTGTCGGCGAGAATGATCTTTATATCTTCGTTGGTCAGTTTGAAAAATTCGGAATAAGGTCCGGTGGAGCGGTAGAGCTTCGAGTCAAATATGCCGGCTACTTTAATTCCGGCCTTGGATTTTTCGATGAGCATGTCGGAGATGCCGTTGGCCGTGAAAGCGAACTGCATGAATATGATCTCTTTTTTCGCGCCCTTCAATAATTCATATATGTGATCGTTGGGATCGTCCTGAGGGGCGAATAAAACCTCGACCTCCGATTTTTTTCCGAGGATTGGTATTTCGATCTTTTGTTTGTCCAGATCTGATGGTTTCGAAGGCCCGAATTTACCGTCCACGAACATTTTATCGAATTCGCGCTGATAGATCTGGCTCAATTCTTTCGAATAAAAATTCATGGCGTTATTGTTGTTGTTATAGCTGCATGTGTCGGTGAGGTTGAAGGAGCCGGTCCATACTTTGATGGAATCGACTATCGCGAATTTATTGTGCATTATGGCCGAGCGGTTTTCCTGTTTTACTTCTATTCCTGCTTTTATGAGCTGGGCCATGAATTCGTTTCCATAGTTATCGGTATCGGTAACCAGGCGTACTTTAACTCCGCGTTTTTTCGCGCGCAGGAAGGCGTCGGTGATACTCTGAAGGCGCAGTTCGTAAAAAGCTCCGTCAAGCGTTTCTTTGGCTGAATCGACGAAGGCGACGAAAAAGTTGTCTATGGTTTTAGTATGGTCGGCCGACGGGCCGAAGTAGAGTTCAAAGTTATTTTTTTCAGTCGCTACGGCGTACGCGTTAGTGGCGGCCGCGAACAAAAACAATGAGAATAAGCACAGTAAAGATAGTACCAGTCTTCCTTTTCTCATAAGTTACCTCCGCACGTATTTTATAAATTAATTTTGAAAATCAACGCAATTGATGTTTTTTTTATGCGTACATTAATTATAAGGGCGCGAATAGATTTTGTCAACATCCGCGGGTAAAAAAAAGATTCTATTATTGACTTTTGTTTAAACATAAGATACAATTAGAACGTCGGAGTTTTTACTTCGATAATATTGGCCTGTTATTTTTTTAAGTTATGAAGATAATTGAAAGAAATTTTTTGATCAAAAAAATGAGACAAAAATTTTTGTTTCAAAATTATCATGCTATAATTTTTTATGATTTTAAATATCGTTTGTAATGAGTAAGTTGTGTACTGCAGTTTACTCTTTTTTATTTTCGCGAATAATTTTATAATATTTAAAAAGTCAGCTTAGCTGAAGGGGGAAACACTTATGAGGTCAAGAAATTTTATTCATTCGTTATTATTCATCTTTTTTTCGATTTTTGTCGTTACGACGATATTTGGTTGCGGTGGCGGCGGCGGCGGTTCCTCGACTTCGACGCCTACCGGCGGCAATTCCATCACGATCACCGGAACCGTTTCCGGAAGTATTCTGTCATCGGTCATGCTGGAGGGTTCCGGGTTGATTCCCGCTCCTGGCCGGAGCCAGCTTGAAACGCAGTTGGGTTCGATCCCGGATCAGAGCTCACTAAAAACCCATTTGCTTTTAGCTCCGGGCCAGAGTTCGCTCGTCGCTTTAAAAAACATTCGCACCGATCAGATACTTGACCAGAAAATTACTGAAAGCGGTACATTTTCATTTACCGGAGAATATAAGGGTTTAGCCGTTTCCTTAATAGTGGGCGGATCTCAAAATGAAATAATAATAGGAACCATAAATTCGAGTATGGCTTCGAACACGGTGGTGGATGTTTCACAGCCTTATAAAACATCCGGCGGGTTAAATGAGGACGCCGTGATCGCTTCCAATATCATAAAAAAATTAAAGCTTGAAACGCAAATGACGGTCTCCGATTCGAGACCCTCGAAATTATGGGAATACATTGACCAGACCAAGGTCGCCGTCGATCAGTATATAGCTGAAAATCCAACTAAAACAAGAACGGCCATAGTCGCCGAAATAAATCAATCGCAATCGGAATCTTTCAGCGTAATCGCTAATAAGATGAACCTCGTGGCCGAAAAATTCGATCATTTCGACATAACCACCAACAGCCCTCAAAAAGCCGGAGGCACTATTGAAATATCGGTATCGGCCAGGGACGCGTTTGGAAACCTGGTGACCGATTATTCGAGAAACGGCCTGCTTTTGATAAGCGGCGCCACCGGAACGGTCGTCTGGGGCGGAACCGGCGTAACGAATAAGGGCTCGGGAAGCGGTTCGTTCACCGCGGCCGCTTTTTCGGGCGGATCGGCTAAAATTTATATCAGCGATACGGCCATTGATTCTTCGAAGACTATAGCTATAACCGATTCGACGACGAATAAGAGCTCGACATCGTCGCTTACGTGGATAGACGCCACGCAGCTCGACCGTTTTGAAATCGTTCCCGTCATAAACTCGGCTAAAACGGCCGGTTCGTTGTTTCAGGTCACTATCAGGGCGCTTGACGTGTCCAACAACGTCAAGACTTCTTATAATTCTTCCGTGAATGTAACCGATACTACGGGCACTATCACGCCCTCGGTCACCACTAATTTATCCAATGGCCTCTGGACTGGAAATCTCGCCATCACTCAGGCTTCCTCGAAGGTTGTCATCACCGTCAGCGCCGCCGGAAAACTCGGCACGTGCGAGGTAGTGGTAAACCCGGGCGCGGCTTCCAAGATACTCCTCGTCAAGCAGCCGGCGTCTTCGGTCATGGCCGGAAATTATTTCGCCACTACGTCGGTTCCCGTGAGCGTCAGCGTCTGCGACAATTACGGCAACGTCATCACGGCCGATAACTCCACCGTCATTACGGCGGAGCGCGGAAGCACCGGCACGAGCGCGCTGCAGGGAACGTTAACCGCCACGGCTATCGCGGGCGTCGCGAATTTCACCAATTTTTTATACGTAAAAGCCGAAAACATCAAGGTGCGCTTTAAATCAGGTTCGCTCGCGACGGCTGAAACGGGCGTTATCGAGGTTACTCCGGCGTCCCTTCATCATTTCGACCTGACCTCCAACAGTCCGCAGGTGGCGGGAAGCATAGTATCGTTAACCGCTATAGCTAAAGATACGTATGGAAATACCATTACCGCGTTCAATTCGGAAGGAACGCTTTCGATCGCCGGCGTGACCGGCGTGACATGGTCCGGAAAAGGCGTGAAGCCTACGGGCGCATATGACGGAACTGGTTTCGTTTCGGGCGCGGCGACCATCGGTCTTACGAATACGGCGGTAGACGCCAATAAGACGGTTACGATGAAGGACACGGCTTCGTCCATTCAGGCCACTACGACCATTTCCTGGATATCCGGCTCGTTCCACCATTTCGATATCTCTTCGATTTCCTCGCCGAAGACCGCGGGCGCCGCTTTTTCCGTGACGATAACAGCCAGGGACGCCTTCGGCAATACCGACGCCACTTATACCGCTCCAGCGGCGCTTTCTGATACTACGGGAACGATAAACCCCACGACTACCGGTAACTTCGTTAACGGCGCATGGACCGGCAACATTTCAATTAAAAAATCACAGTCGAATATAGTAATTACGGCCACCGCCGCTTCAAGACCCGGAAATTCCAATACCTTTACGGTTAATCCGGACCCTTCGATAAACAAATATGTTATAACGCAGGTTTCCAACCAGATAGCCGGCGCGGGTTTTTTTGGAACCGTTTCGGCGAAGGACGCTTATGATAATACCATAACCACCAACAGCTCGGTTACGCTGACTTTAACGACGACGGCCACGGGCGCGACTTTTTATACCGACAGCAACTACGTTACGACTAAATCCGCCCCGGTGACCTACAATATTTCCAACGGCACCGCTACGTATTATATGAAAAACAAGAAGGTTGAAACATTTACCATAACCGCTACCGACGGCACGAAAACGGTAATTTCCGATAATATTACCACGAGCCCGGATAACGCATCTAAGCTTGTTATAACGACCCAGCCTTCGGCGGCGCCCGTCGCCGGAACCCAGTTCGCGCAGCAGCCGGTAATAAAGATAAGCGATTCTTACGGGAATATAATCACTACCGATAATTCCACGGTCGTAACCGCTTCCGTCGGAAGCCTCGGCAGTTCGACGATCAAGGGCGCTATATCCAAACAGGTTGTAAACGGCGTGGCTACATTCACGGATTTGAGTTACAATAAAGCCGAAGAAATGATAATAGATTTCACCGCCATCGGGCTTACTAATGTTGAATCCGACAAAGTTACGGTAACTTCCGCGGCGGCCGACAGGCTCGCCATTACAAGGCAGCCGTCGCTTCTAGCGGTAGCCGGCAACGCTCTTTCGACCCAGCCGTGGGTCGCGGTCCAGGATCAGTTTGGAAATGTCGTTACGGGTTATTTTGGAAATATTACAGTCGCCACCGGGACCCTCGGCGTTTCTCTTGTTAAAGGTACCACGTCGAAACCCGTCGCTCTCGGCATCGTTCAATTTACCGATCTTAAATACGAAAAAACCGAATCGTTCAATATGGAGTTTTCATCTCCCGGGCTTATCAAGGCTTATTCTAACAATATAACCGTGTCGCCTAACGTTCCTAACAAGCTCTACATGACCCAGCAGCCTTCGGCCGCGGCTACGGCCGGCGCCGTGTTTACAACCCAGCCCAAGGTCAGCGTTACGGACGCTTATTTTAACGTTATAACCAGCGATAATTCTACGACCATTACGGTTTCCGCCATTCAGGAGGCGAATCTCAATCCGCCCGGCGATACGCTTAAGGGCTCGGTTACTTCAAAAGTCGTGGCCGGCACGGCTACATTCTTAAATTTAAGCTACAACAAACAGGAAAATATAAGGCTTAATTTTAACGGTCCGCTTTCTTCAGGGCTTACAGCGACTCAATCTAGCGTCATAACCGTTTCGGCTTCGACGGCTCTCGATCATTTCGAGATAATCCCCGATCAGGTGACGCAGACGGCGGGCTCCCCGATAGCGCTCGCGATCACGGCTAAAGACGCCAATAATAACACCATTAAAACATATAGCGGCGACGGAACGCTAACGATAGCCGGGACTACCGGAACGATAAACTGGTCCGGCCTCGGCGTCAGCGACGCGGCCGATCCTAACGGAACTTATGCCGGCGCGACTGCGTTTCATGGCACTGGCAGCGCTACGATGAGTATTACAAATACGGCGGCTGACAACAACAAAATGGTAACCATCAAGGACACCGCTTCCGGAAAGGAATCCACTACATACGTTTCATGGGTCTCCGGCGTGTCCACGAGTTTTTTAATAGATACCATAAATTCACCTCAGACGGCCGGCGTTCCTTTCCAGATAACCGTGAAGGCGGTTGATGATCACGGTAACGTCGATCTGACTTTTAATGCCAAAACCAACCTTTCTGATCTTACCACCAAGATTTCCCCGGCGATAACGCCGGCATTCACCGCGGGCGTGTGGACGGGAAACGTTACGATAACCATGTCGAGATCGAACAATGTTATAACGGCAACCGTTCCAGGAAAAACCGGCCCGTCGAATACTTTTGATGTTAACGCCGGCACGGCCGCCAAGCTTCTTATCGAACGCCAGCCTTCCGGAGGCGGCTCGAACCCGACTGCCGGAATAGCTTTTGCTCAGCAGCCGCAAATAAAGATAGTCGATCAGTATGATAACGTTAGAACGACTGATAACGCTACGGTAATTGCCGCCGCGCGAAGCGTCGGAACCGATATGCTCAAAGGTACCGCTACGGCCAAGGTTTCTTTAGGTGTTGCGACCTTTGTCGGGTTGAAATATGAAAAAGCTGAAGATATGAGCATAATTTTTACGGCCAATGGGGTCACAAGCATAGAATCCGATACGCTGACAATTCTTCCAGGCACCATAGCAAGTTATACGGTAGCTTCGGCTACGCCTCAGGTTGCCGGAGTAGGTTTTACCAATATCATAACCGCCAAGGATGCCTATAATAACATAGCGACCAACGGGACCAACGGCACGTCGATTAATTTAACTACTACGGGCGATCCGGCCAAGGCAAAATTTTATACTAAC
>CAZJFS010000096.1:0-16323 GCA_964545075.1 uncultured bacterium | reverse complement strand
TTTTTTTAGCGGCGAAATGAATGTAGGAGCCCCAGTGGCCGACGATATAGAAAAATATGCTGAGCGTCGGGGTTATCACCGCGGAGCACATTACCGCGAAGAAGGCGGTCATGCAGCAGAGTATCGAAAGCTTGAGGGCCATTATGTAAAAATAAGCGATGCTCAGATAACTTATGGCCGCGGAATTAAAATAGATGATGAGAAATATTTCGGAGAATATTATGAGCAGGTTGAAGATCACGAAAATGACCGAACCCGTGAGTTTGCCTATTATGTAATAAGAACGAGGCGTTTCGGACGTTAAAATAAAATATGCGAGTTTGTTGTCTATTTCTCCGCGTATCTGGACGGTCAGAAGATAAACGCAGAGGAACGCTCCGAGAATTGAGGCGAGCGAAGAGCCGAAGTCGAAGATTATTCTGTCCTGTATTCCCTGCGAATAAAAATCCAGCGCGAAGTTTCCCGATACTATGATTATGGAGGTTAACATCAGGGCCATGAAAAGCTTGTTCCTGATCGATTCTATGAAAAGGTATTTTGCGATTGAAAGGATCGATCTCATTTTGACGCTCCGCCCATATCCATGAGGTTTAAATAACGCTCTTCCATGTTTATTTTATCGGCGCGCATGGCGTCGAGGCTCACCGTTTCGAGAAGCTTTCCGTAGCGTATTATGGAAACCCGGTCGCAGACGCGTTCTATGTCGGAAATGTGGTGGGAGCTGAAGAAAACGGTCCTGCCCTCGCGGCGGAAAGTTTTAATTATGTTCAGCAGCATGGCTATGCCTTCGGGATCGAGTCCTGACGCGGGTTCGTCGAGAATTAAAAGACGCGGCTTTTTCATAAGGCATGTGGCCAGAGACAGCCGCTGGCGCATTCCCTTCGAGAATTTTTCGATCTTGACGCCGGCCCATTTGGAAATGCCCGTCCGGTCGAGTACTTCGTCTTTAAGGGCTTCAATGACGTTAGGCGCCATATCCTGAAAAGAAATGCGGTTCAGCGAAACGTGATAGCTCAGGATTTCCAGCGGCGTTAAAAACTGATAGTAGTTAACTGTTTCGGGCAGATAAGAAACGCCTTCGAGATATTCGAGCGAAGAAGCGTCCGTTCCGAAAAAATTTATTTTGCCCGAAGTGGGAGCGATGAGTTTGATTATCATTTTTATCGTCGTGGTTTTTCCCGCTCCGTTATGTCCGAGAAAGCCATGCACCTCGCCGGCCGTGACGGTCAGATCGAGATTCGAAACGGCGCATTTTTCACGATCGCTCAAATTAGAAGAGTAGTCTTTGCTTACGTTGAAGCATTCGATGGCGTTAACTTCAGGCATATCGGATATCACTGCACCCTTTTGAAATGAAAACTTCGCCGCGTCACCATATGAAATACCTTTCATTTCATGGCTTGATTATATATAAAAACCCGGTATTTGTCAATCGTATTAATTTACGTCCCTTCCGTCCGCCGGCGTTTATTTTTATTGATCGGAATCATCTTGAAAAGGCCGCCCCGCTTATTAAAATTATGTTTCAAATCTGTTGCAAATCCGCAGGATTTATGATAAAATTACTTTCGAAAGATTTTTAATGCAGTTTACCTGATGCATAATGAATATAGGAGAAGTGTTTTAAAATGTTTTATAAATTAAAGAGAACTTTTGTAATGCTCGTTATTGTCGCGATTTTTTCGATCGGTTGGGGCGCGCCCGCGAATTCGGCCGTGGCCCTTTCTTATAAAGACATTCCGGGAATAGCGTCTTATTTTTTTTATACCCATGTCGTGCATCGCGAATTCACTGAAGAACTATATGTGCGGACGGTCAAGAATTTCATAAAACTTTTAGACCCGACGAAGATATTTTTAATGGCGGCCGACGCCGAACAATTCGAAGGCGAAGCTCAAAAAAATTCGGCCGCTCTGCTTTCCCAGTTCAAATCCGCCGATATGAGCTTTTTTATAAAAATTCATTCGATTTTTAAAACGCGTCTGGAAGAGCGTTATAAGACCATCGAGTCCATGATCACGGAAAATTTCAAGATATTGCCAGCGAAAGAAACGGAAAATATGGATTCGCCGGAGGTCAAATTTTCGAAAAATACAGAAGAAATAGAAATGCGGTTGAAAAAAATATTGAGCCTGCAGTTCGAAAGCATGAAATCGGCTAAAAAAACCATGAAAGAGACCGCCGCGAAACTGACCGCGCGTTATAAGGAAGTTCACAAGCATTATAACGAGTTTGACGAGACGAAGATCGCCGACGTTATACTGAAAAGTTTTTCGATGGCGTTAGACCCCCACTCGTTGTACTTCAGCCCTGAAGAGATAGACAGTTTCAATATATCGTTCAAGCTTTCGCTTGAAGGCATCGGAGCCACTCTCAGAAGCGATGACGGATATACCATAGTTGAATCGCTTGTTCCTGGAAGTCCGGCGCAAAACACAGGAAAGATAAAGGCTGGCGATAAGATAGTCGCCGTGGGCCAGGAAAATGGCGACATGATCGATGTAATAGGTCTTGAGATCAACAAGGTCGTTCAGAAGATAAGAGGGCCGAAAGGAACGAAAGTGCGCCTCAGCATGGTCCGGGAGATAAAGGATAAGCCCAGCGAACAGTTTCTTGTGACGATAGTGCGCGATAAGATAAAGCTCGTAGATCAGGCTACAAAAAAAGAGGTCAAGGTCGTTAACGGTAAAAAATACGGCGTTATAATGGTGCCTTCGTTTTATGAGGATATGGAAGGCGTCAGAAAAAACGTGGCCGGCGCCGCGACCTGCTCGGGCGACGTCAAAGATGCGCTTCAATACTTCCATGATACAGGCGAGATCGAAGGCGTCATACTGGATCTTCGCAACAATACCGGCGGTTCGCTGGGCGAGGCAGTGAAAATGGCGGGCCTTTTTATAAAGCGGGGCGTCGTCGTGATGGTAAAGGATTCGGCAGGAAACGTTCAGGAGCTTGCCGACGAGGATCCGACGTCACATTTTACTGGTCCGCTCGTCGTTCTTGTAAATAAGCTTTCGGCTTCGGCCTCGGAGATCGTCGCTGGAGCGCTTAAAGACTATGGTCGCGCCGTGATAGCCGGCGATTCGATGACATTCGGCAAGGGAAGCGTTCAGACGATGCTTCCGAATCTTCCCGGGAATATCGGCGCCATAAAAGTTACAAACGCCCTGTATTTTACGGCCGGCGGCGCTTCAACTCAGAAAAAAGGCGTGCCGGTGGATATTTTGATACCCAGCCTTTCGGAAGACTTCAAGCACGGCGAGGCTACCGCTGATTACGCCCTTGACTGGCAGATAATAAGTTCAGCCATTCCCAAAAATGCTCCTGACCCTTCGATAGAGGTACGCGATAATTCTCTCGATTTGATACTTCCGACGCTTATCGCGGACAGCAAGAAGCGCGTGGAAGCCAATCCGAAGTTCAAGGAGATCGCCGAAAAAGCGAAGAAGAAAAATATTGATGAAGATGATGAAATGAAAGTAGAGGACACAAAGGAAGCGGAACTCAAGAAAAAAGACGATGTCGTTTTAGATGAAGCAATAAACATTTTGAAAGAGATAAAAGAAATTAAAAAATAAAGCGGAGGACGTCTTTAGTGAAAAAATCAACTGTCACGAATATTCTCAAGGTAATAAGTTTTACGATACTTTTCGGCGTCCTTGCCGTTTTGTCTTTTTATCTCGGACTTTCAGGGCTTCTTATAAGCCTGGCGATAATATTTGGCGCCGTCATGGTCGGTTTCGGGGCGGATATGCTTGAAATGATCCTGCCGAGCGGCGTGGCAATCGCCGTTGTCGCCCTCCTTCAGATATGCCCTGAATTTTTTGTCGAGTGGGCGACCGTAAAGCGCGCCGCGGTCGAACCCGAATTCGTTCATAACGCCATGGCGAATCTTTATGGCGCGAATAAGCTGCTTGTCGGATTCGGCCCGCCGCTGGTTTTTTTCGTTTATTACTTTTTTTCAAAATTTAAAAAAACCGAAAATATCGTATTTCATGAAATAAAATCTTACAGCATATTCGTCATGATCTTCGCTGTAGCATATAATTTCATACTTTATCTGAAGAACTCGCTTATGTGGTACGACAGTATTTTTCTGGTTATCATATACGTGGCTTCGATTTCCTTTATCGGAAAGATGGAGGTTAAATACGAGAACACCAGAATGGCCAAGGATAACGATGAACTCAAGGACTCCGAACACGGTTGGCTCATGCGCAATGTGCATAGCATGTGCAGGCGGCATGGCGTTCTGGTTCCGGCGCGAGTTTATCTTTTTACGCTTTTGTTTCTGGCGATCGGCGGCGGCCTTCTTGTGGGTTACGCCGAACCGTTTCTTGAATGCCTTCTTCACGCCGCTACGGTAGCTGGGATTTCAACGTTTTTTTTCATAGGCTACGTGGCGCCGTTCATGTCGGAATTTCCTGAAAAGATAGTGGCTGTGGGTTTTGCGATGAAGGGACGCGAGGATACCGCGATGGTCAATTTTTTAAGCTCCATTCTTTCGCAGCTGACGCTTCTGACGGCTATGGTGCCAGCCGCGTTCAGTTATTATAAGGGGGAACTTACGGGCATAACTTTTGATCCGGTACAAAGCCATGAGCTGCTTCTTGTCATAGCGATGATGCTCTTTTCGATAATGATGTTCTTAGACCTGAAATTCACCATTCGCGAATCGATACTCGCGCTCGGTCTTTTCATATGGCAATTCATATATCCCGAATCGAGAAGCACCGTTACCGCGGTTTATTTCGTTATTTTCCTGTCGTATTTTCTTGAAATGGTCCTGGAAAAACGCCATACGGAGGTCTTAAAAGTCATCAGCGAATCGGTGGCGAGGCCGGCTGCTCCCGAGAAAAAGTCTTGAGAATTTAATTTATTACTTATGCTTGATAATGAGCTCTTCAACGAGAATTGAAGAGCTTTTTTTAATTATTGAATCTCTTAATTTTATTAACTTAGCGATATCGTATTCCTGTTTTTTTTCGAAATTTTTGGCGGATTTTTCAAATTCAACCGTTATTATTTCGGATATTTTTTTTATCACGGCCAGAGTTTCCGGATTATTCGTCATCGCGCGCATTTCTTCGAAGGAAGCCGCCGCGGCTTCTGAAACGATATTTTTAGCCATTTTTAAAAAGTTTTCATCGCTCTTGCGATGCGTTGGTTTCGCTCCCGGAAGCCCGGCCGAAGCGATTATATCGTCTATACTTATAAAATCAACGTTTTCAAGTTCACGGACGTCGATCTCGAAATTTCGGCAAATGGAAAGGTCGAAAATCAAGTGCTTTTTTTTCGAGACGGCAAAAAGGGAGGCCGGAACGTTAAAAAGGACTTCCGGCACGTTGGATATCACAATATCATAATTTATTAATATATCAGGTGTGGATATCTGATTCGCGCTGATTTCGGTTATTTTCGAAGGGTCGAAACCGCTGGTTTTTAACTTTTCCGATATCAGCCTGCAGAGGCGGTTTTTCCCTAAAATTACCGCGCTTAAGCCGTTAGCGGATCCTTCGGGTATCAGCGCGTGAATTTTTTTGACCGTTTCGTTTTTTATATGCGCCATATCGGAAAATGCCGGTATTTTATCGCGTAATTTCATTACGAACGACAGCGCCCGGCCCATGATTTTATTCAGTCTTGGACCAGAAATTCCGATGTCCGAGCATCTTTTGAAACTGTCTTTTATCTGTCCGAGGACCTGTATTTCGCCGATGTCCTCGGATTCAAAGCCGGCCATGACCGAAAAAACATGCTCGACGGCTTTGGAGCCGAAAAGACTAAAAAGTGACGCGGGCGACGCGCCGTCGCACTTCTTTAAAAGTCTTGAAAAATATCTTTCGAGCTCTTTCATAATGCCGCCGTTTTTCAAAAAAAAATCCGGCGGTTCCGGAAGGAATATGAGCGCCTCGAACCGCTGGCACGTCGAAAGAAGCACAGCCTCCGATCCGGGAGCTTTTGTTTTGAAGCGGTTAAAGAATGCGGAGAACGCTTCGAGGTTCTCGTCATATGACGCAACTATTTTTAATATTAGTTCTTTCGGGATTACCGAAGTATTCAGCCCGTACGTGAAGATATTCAAGCGTTCCTCCGGCCATTGGATTACTCTATTTTATAAGCTTTTTAAGCATGTCCGCGGCCTTGGTTTCCATGATTTTTTCAGCTCCGTCGGTCTGTTTCGAAAGTTCCCCGGCGGCCGCGGCTTTTATTTCGGATGCTTTTTCATGCGCGGCTGATGATATTTCGGAAACCAGTTTGGTCTTTTCCGCCTCGATCTTTTCCTTGACGGCGGCCGTAAAGCAGGTGACCGTTGGCGTAAGATCGGGTTTCAGAAGCGTTCCGGCGGCCTTTATTTCGGCGGAAAAACCGCTGGCGGCGGTGAAAGAGGATAGCGACGACAGCGCAAGATCTTTCATGCCTATTACGGTAAGAGGCGTCGCGAGTTTAAAAAGGGCGTTTTCCATGATCACGTTTTGCGCTTTTATATTTCCGTTTTCAATATTATAATTTCCGTCGGCGCGTTCAAATTGCATTTCATTATATTCGGGCAGGTCCTTTAATACTTTTCCGAAGAAGCTTTCACCATAGATCTTCGCTCCCGCGATAGAAAAAGTTCCGTTGCCGGCGGCGCTCGTTAAGATATCCTCGAAATTTCCCGTCAAAAGGCCTTTAAGGTTTAAAGCCCCGCCGGCGAGGCGTGCAATGCCGTTTAACGTTAAGAATTCTTCGATATTCAATTTTTCAGCATTTATAGATGTGCTGAACGAAGGCTTGCCCCCGCAAAAATCAAATTTGGCGTCGCCGTATATTTTTCCGGCAAGCATGCAGCCGTCGTATCTCGCTGAAATTTTATTTTTATTGATTTTTCCGTTAATGCCGAGATTTTCTATCGGAATCTTTAAAATAGAGCCGTTGGAAGTTTTTTGGGCGTAGGCGCCTTCCTTAAGCGCCGCTTTTACATTTCCATTCAACGCGTTATATTTTCCCGCCAGATTAACGGAAGCGTCAACTATGCCTGAAATTTCGACGGATGAAATGCCGGCGATGATTTTTTTTAGTTTTGTAAGGTCGATTCCCGAGGCGTTAGCGGTGACGCTTATTCTGCCATTGCCGTCTAACCCTATGCAATTTAACGCTCCGGTCAGAAGCGCATTTTCAACCGATATAATTATGTTTTTGGCGGTGAACTGATTATTTCTGACCGTCAGATTCGCGCTTATGGCCGCTTCAGGGATTCCCCACAGATCTCTCATTACGACGTTTCTAATATTCATTGCCGCCGAGTAATAATACCTGGTGGCGCTGCCGCATATGCGCGCTGAAAGGCCCACATTGCCGGATAATTTAGGCATATCCTCTTTGATCGTTTTAAAATCACCATTATTTTTAAATGTTTCGGAAGATGCCGCGGCGCTTATCGCTTCAGCCGCCGCGCCTATGTCGGCCGCTTTTGATTTCAGAGAAAAGTCGAACACCGGCGAATGAACATTTCTTAAATATCCCTTGATCTCGAAGGGGCTCCCTGAAAGGTTGAATGTCAATTCTTCCAATATTTTCACGTTGCCTTTGGCGAGCTCAATTTTTCCGTTGAGTTCTTTCAGCGTTACAGGCACCTTGCGAGATATCAAACCGACCTTTTTCAGGCCGAGTATAGCCGCTATATCCCATTTTGTATAATCCGTTCCCATGCCGCTTGCGCATAAAGCCAGATCGATGCGCCCCGAAGAATAATAAGATGACAGGAGCGCATTGTTAAAATATGTTTTTAACGGCGAAAAGAACTGCTCGAACGGGGTGTCCGTGAGCGTGGTTTTCAGCATGAAAGCGAAGCCGGCCGGGTCTAATAAGTTCGAGAACGCGCCTTCCATTTTAACTTCAAAGCCCGGTATTCCGGCTCTGGTGCCATAAAGCCGCACCATGTTTTCATCGAAGTCGAAGTTTATTGAACTTGCGACGATTGGAAATGGCAGCGCTGAATGTTTAACGGCGAGATCACGCACGTTAGCCTTGCCGAATATTTCGATTTTTCCCGGCATGTAATTTATAATGGAGGACGTTTCAAAAAAGCCTTTTTCCACTTTCAGCGCCGGGACGAAGTATGATAATACATAATTAAGTTTTTTCAGGCTTATTTTATCGGTCTCAACGGAAAGTTTAAATGTCTGGCGGATAACGTTTACGTTGGCCTTCAATCTTATTTTAGGGGCGATTATTTCATCGTTTTGTAAAAGCGACGCATAACCTTCTATCTCGAAAATCATGAAGTTTGCCTGGGGTTTGATCTTCAGGCTGCTTATTCCGACTGATGAATGGTCCATTTGCGAATTGACCGCGTCGCTGAAATTAATTTTGAAATTTTGAAGGTTTATTTTGGAAACGGCGAGATCGATCGGAGCTTTAAATGAAGCGGGTTTCGCGATGTATTCCCCGATACCGGCGAGAGCGTCCTCGAAATCAAAAGCGTTATTAGCGTTTCGCTTGATATTTATCAGGCCGTCGCTGAAATTTATTTCGTTGATGCGGAATTTGCCCTTTAATATTGAAAGCAGAGAGTAAGAAGCGCTGATCGAACCCACGGAAGTGGCGCTTGACGAACCGTCTCGCGTTCTGATGTCGATGTTCTTTACGGCTAAATTACTTATTAAATTTCCCGACAGAGTTCCGGCGCTTGATTGGCGTCGAGTTATTTCAGTTATGCCGCCGCTTATCTTGTCGCTTATGAATTTTGAAGATATAAAATAATCCGTGCCTGTAAGAAATACTATCAGCCATATCACGATGAGAAGGGAAACTTTCGCCATTTTATATAATTTTTTTAACATATATTACATCACCAAAACATATTTTCGGCATTAATAAGGTAATTATGATAATAAAAATTAAAATAGACATAAAATAATAAAAAAGGAAAGCGGAGTTTTTAAGCGATCCGCTTTCCTTTTTTATATTAGCCGTGAGTTTTTACGTCGTCAGAGAATTTTTATGCCGCGTATTCGCGCGGTTCTTCATTGGCTCCGAGTTTAACCGGCTCGGCCTTCTTTTCGACAACATTGCGGTTGATGATGATCTTTTTGATCTCGTTGTTATCGGACGGGATATGATACATGACGTCAAGCATTATGTTTTCGATTATGGAACGGAGTCCGCGCGCGCCAGTTTGGCGTTTCATGGCCTCGCGAGCAATCGCGTGAAGCGCGTCATCGGTGAACTGGAGATCGACGCCTTCCATTTTCACTATTTTTTGATACTGCTTGCAGATGGCGTTTCTGGGCTGGGTAAGTATCTCTATGAGAGCGCTTTCGTCTAACGAATGAAACGTCGTGACTATAGGCAGACGGCCTATGAATTCAGGAATAAGACCGAACTTCAAAAGGTCTTCAGGAAGCAGGTTCGCCAGAAGGCTTCCAATGTCGCGTTGCTTTTTGCTCTTCACTTCGGCCCCAAAACCCATTACGCGACTTGAAACACGAGCTTCTATGGTCTTGTCGAGGCCTTCGAAGGCGCCTCCGCAGATGAAGAGTATGTTGGATGTGTCGATCTGTATGAGATCCTGATTGGGGTGCTTTCTGCCTCCATACGGCGGAACATTAGCGACCGTGCCTTCAAGGATCTTAAGAAGCGCTTGCTGAACGCCTTCGCCGGATACGTCGCGTGTTATTGAAACGTTTTCGGATTTTCTGGCGATCTTATCTATTTCGTCGATGTAAACTATGCCCTGCTGAGCTTTTTGAACGTCGTAATCGGCGTTCTGGATGAGTCTGAGCAGGATGTTTTCAACGTCCTCGCCGACATAGCCGGCTTCCGTCAGCGACGTGGCATCCGCTATAGCGAAAGGCACGTCCAGTATCTTCGCCAGAGTCTGAGCCAGCAAAGTCTTTCCTGTTCCGGTAGGGCCGATCAGAAGAATATTGCTTTTTTGAAGCTCTATTTCGTCGCCGGTGTTCTGCGCCTTGTTCCTTATTCGTTTATAGTGGTTATAGACGGCCACAGAAAGGGTCTTTTTAGGGTTCTGCTGTCCGACCAGATACTGATTGAGCACAGAATGAATTTCCCGCGGCCTTGCCAGCATACTTTTATCTTTCGGCATCGCGCCGTGATCGTCTTCATGGTCTGCGATTATCTGGTTGCACAGGCGGACGCATTCATCACAGATGTAGACGTTTGGGCCCTCGATCAATTTTTTTGCGAGGTTCTGAGATTTGTTGCAGAATGAGCATGACTTAACCGCGTTCTTTGGGCCGAAAACCATAAAAAATTATTCCTCCTTGGGAAAATGTTCGCTGAAATTAACGATTAAATTATTCTTCTTTTTTTGTTTTAGGACGCTGTTCGAGTATTCTGTCGATGAGTCCATATTCAAGTGCTTTCTGCGCGGACATGAAATTGTCGCGTTCGGTGTCCTTGCATATCGTTTCATAAGTCTGACCGCTATGTTTCGCGAGTATTCTGTTAAGTTTTTCTTTAATGCCGAGTATTTCCTTGGTCTGAATTTCGATATCGGTGGCCTGGCCGTGCGATCCGCCGAGCGGCTGATGGATCATGACGCGCGCGTTTGGAAGAGCCAGTCGTTTTCCTTTAGCGCCGGCGGTGAGAAGAACCGCGCCCATTGAAGCGGCCTGGCCGCAACAAATTGTGGAAATGTCGGGGCGGATGACTTGCATGGTGTCATACATCGCGAGGCCTGACGTTACGACGCCTCCAGGGCTGTTTATATAGATATTGATGTCCTTGTCCGGATCCTCGGCTTCCAGAAAGAGCATCTGGGCTATAACGAGATTGGCGCTGTAATCCTCGACCTCTGATCCTATGAAGATTATTCTATCCTTCAAAAGTCTGGAATATATATCGTAAGCGCGTTCGCCACGAGAAGAGGTTTCTATTACCATTGGAACAAGCACTGTTAATTCCCCCTTAAATTTTTCATGAGATGATATTTATAAAACGTCATCTGATGTTATCGGATAAATAAATGATTGCGTGAGTTTATTTATCCGATAGGTTCGTTTTTTTAAGCTTCGTGATCGTGGTCGCACGATTCGCCGTGTACATGTTCGTGATCGTTTTCGTGACCGCATTTATAGTTTGGGTCTATCGTTATTTTCGCTTTGTTTATGAGGAGCTCGTGTACTTTCTGGTGTACTATCTCGTCCTTTATATAAACGAGGTTTCCTTCTTCCTCTACATGTTTTCTGACGTCCGCGTATGTTTTTCCAACGGAGAGGGCGAGCTTCTGTATTTTTTCTTTAACCTCTTCCTCAGTCGCGTTTATTTTTTCGTGCTGGCCGATGGATGAGAGTATGTTTGATATCTTAACGTTTCTAATGGCGTCCACGTGGTGACGTTTTTTGAAATCGTCGACGGTCTGGCCGACCGATTGCAGATATTGTTTGAAGTCCATTCTTCTATAAATAAATTCAAGCTCGTAATTTTTGATTATTCCGTCAAGTTCTTTTTCAACCATAGTTTCAGGAGCTTCGACTTCGGGATTTTTGTCAAGCAGGTGGTTGCAGATCTGTTCTTTATAATGCGCCTTCTGATGTTCCTGCTTGGAATCGAGAAGTTTTTGTTTTATGTCGTCGCGAAGTTCGGCCATTGTGTTAAATTCGCCGAGGAGCTTAGCGAAATCATCGTTGGATTCGGGAACCACTTTGATCTTAATTTCCTTGAGCGTTATGTGAAAGCGTACATCCTTTCCCGATAATTCCTCGCTGTGATAATTTTCAGGAAATTTGAGCGGAAGGTCTCTTTCTTCGTTAAGCGACATACCTATTATTCCGTCTTCAAATCCTTCAATGGCGCGTTTGGATCCGATTTCGAACATGGCGCTCGACCCTTTGATGGAGTCGGACATTTTATCGTTGATATAGCCCTGATAATCTATTATTACGAAGTCTCCGCTTTTAGCGCTCCTGTCGGTTACGATCTCGAGTTTCGCGTGGCGCTGCTTCAGTTCGTCGATGCGGTCTTCGATCTCTTTTTCAGTAACTTCGATCGGGCCGCCGGTGAGCGCTATTCCCGTGATTTCTTTTATATCGAAAACCGGTTCCTTCTGGACTTCTATCTTAAAGGTCATGGGCTTGCCTTCTTCTATGAAGATGTCCTTTAATTCGGATGCGATGGGCTTTATATTAGTTTCGTTGAGAGCGGTTATGAAAGCTGGCGTTACAAGTTCATTCTGAGCTTCGTGATAGAAGTATTCCTTTCCGAATTTGCTTTCTACAAGCTTGCGTGGAGCCTTGCCTTTTCTGAAGCCAGGTATGTTTACCTTGCTGATCACTTCGCGGTATGCGTGTTCGATAGCTTTCTTGACTTTTTCGGTAGAGATTTCGATCTCAAGCATAACTTTGTCTCTTGCTATTTCCTGGACATTCAATACTTTCGTGCTTTTTTCTTCTGACATTTTTACGACTCTCCTTAACATTTAGAAAATAAATAATATATTTATTATATTTTAAATATATTGCACTATTAGCGAAAAAATTATTTAAAAATCTTTTTAGCATATTATTTTATCATAAAACTCCCGCTTTATCAATAGTTTTTTAAGATTTATTGAAAAAAGGTTACGGCCCGTTCTTATTCGAGAACGGGCCGTACTGAAGTTTTTAAAAGTTGTTTTTTCCCGGGCGCTGAAGCTTATAAAATAACCTGCTTCTGCCTTATGGTATATTTCGGGATATATTCGTAAGGATGATAGGACATCTTGACTTTTCTGAGATTTTCAAATCCCAGGTCGTCTCCGACGTTTACATAAGCGCAGTCAGAGAACTCGTTGCGACAGAATTCCTTGAATAGAAACTGCGATATGCCGAAGAATTGAAAATTCGTCTTTTCAATGAGAACGGAAGCCGTCGTTTCGTTTATTTTTTCACCGAAAGTTATGCCTTCTATCCTGCCGTCTATCGTTATAACCGCGCCTTTCAAGCCGAGTTCTTCGTGATGATCGAGCGCACGGGTAATAGCCTTTCTTTCAAGTTCCATCAGCTCAACGAAATGTTCCAGGTTTTGAACGCTGCCCATTGAAATAAGCCTCAGGTTGGCCCAACGGTAAAGAAGGTCCATCGCCGCGTCGCGATATATGAACGAGTATGGGCTGTACTGAAAATTGTAATTTTTTATGAAGTAGTTGTTTTCGTTTCTTTTTGTCTTGTATTTGTTTCCGCGAAGCTCGGTTAAATCATGTGAGATGTAGACGTAATCCGGATTCTGACGTTCAACCTCGAACGCTTCGAAATCGACGTTATTCAAGAAGTCGGCATAAACGTAGTCGGCTTTGGAATCGTTCGGATTCGCGTTGATTTTATTCATTATTTTAAAGCATTCGCGGAGCGTTTCGTTCTTAGAATGACCGCCAACGGGCGGCAGAAGGAGCGTAAGGGCCTCGTCGTTATATATGAACATGCAGAGATTGTCGTTTATCTCAGCCATGAATCCGTCGGCATTTTCAAACCAGATGTAATTGTTGGCAAATGTGTAATCGGAGATGTTAATGTTTTCTTTTTTAAAATACTTTTCGATAGAGGGTTTATGTTGCAGGTCGATTTTAGTGAGTCCATTTCGTAAAATTAAGTTCGGAGAGGTACTAATACAAATCACTTCCTAAAAATTTAGAATTTAACTTTTTTTCAAGTTAAACCATGTGCGCGCTTTACTCCAACCTGAACTTGTTTTTTGACTAGGCCATAAAGACCTTGAAAAATCCTTTAATAAACCACTCACCTTTCAAATTAAGCCCGACCGGGCTTTTTTCAAATTCATCCCAAAAATAAAAAGGCCAAACGGAATTTAAAACATTCCGTCTGACCTTAATATATCAGCAAAAATTAATATGCCTTCGCGTTATATAATACTTATTAACCGTGGTTAATATTAGCCAATCATCAATCATTTGTCCTGGGACCGTTGCCGGTCCAACGTTCGCCTCTTTTAATTTATTTAACGGCGTTTTGTTTTCCGTCAATTATTTTTTTGCGTCTTTAGCGGGGGCTTTAGCTGAAGCATCAGCGCCGTCTTTGGCGGCCTTTCCTTTAGCCATTACTTCGGGCTGTCCTGGAGTCGTTGCCGTTGTTGCAGCGCCTTCAGCGCCTTCAGCGCCTTCTACGCCTTCAGCTGCTACAGGAACTTCTTCGGCCTGAGGCATCGATACCGTTACTAAAACGTCTTGCGGATCGCCATGGACGTGGATCTCGCTGCCAACATGAATGTCGCTGATGCGAAGCGCGTCATGGACATCAAGGTTGGTAACATCGAGTTCGAAGTGTTCGGGAATATTTATAGGGAGGCAATCTATTTCGATCTGTGATTTGTTATGGGTGAGAATGCCGCCGTTTTTGCAGCCGATAGGAGTACCGGTTGTAATGACGGGCACCATCGTTCTGATTTTTTTGTGCTCGTCGAATTCATAGAAATCAACATGGATTATCCTGGTTTTTATGGGGTCGTACTGGATATCCTTGATGAGAGTGTTTCTAACGATATTTTTTCCATTTTCTTCGATATTGATGGAGTAAATAGCTCTCATTCTATTTTTTCTGAATGTGTTCTCAAACTCCATTTTCTGAAGTGAAAGCGACGTGCTTTCCTTGCCCTTTCCGTATAATACGGCGGGAATGATGCCGTGGTTTTTTATTTTGTTGATGGCGGATGTGCCCGTACCTTTCCTGATGTCAGCTTTAATCGTAATCTGTTTCATGGTAAAACTATCTCCCCTTTTCTTTTCAGTATTTTCATAAAAAATATCCTCTGATTATACCTTAAGAACATCGATTCTGTCAAGTATTTTTTTAAATTTTTTTAAACGCGCGGTAAAATTAATTCTTGTTAAATAATAAAATATTATGTATAATTAATCCCTATTTTAAAAATAAAAACACATGGAAGAAGAGGTAACATAACAATGAAAATAGGTATAATAGGACTTCCCGGGGTTGGAAAAACCACTCTTTTTAATGCGCTGACCAAAAGTTCGGCGGCGACATCGGGCGGCGGCAGGGCCGGCGAGCCTAATATCTCGACCATAAAAGTGCCTGACGAACGTATCGATAAGCTTTCTTCGGTTTACAAACCTAAAAAAACTTCTTACGCAAACGTCGAGTTCGTCGACGTGGCCGGCGTAATTCCTGGAAGCGGCGCTTCAGGCGATGGCGGCAACCTTCTTAACAATGTAAGGACCGTCGATGTTATTTGTCATGTTATAAGGGTTTTTGACGAGGAGTGCGAAACTTTTCTTGACCCTGTAAACATCATGGGTGACATGAAAAAGATCAACGACGAGTTATTGCTGGCCGATCTCGCGCTTATCGAGAACAGGCTTTCAAGAATGAACCTCAAAAAGAAGACGAACACGACCGAGATCGAAGAAAAGCTTCTGGAAAAACTTAAACTCCATCTTGAAGCCGAAAAAATGCTTTTTTCGTTTGAGATGTCAAAGGATGAAGAGTTTCTTCTGGCCGGTTATAAGTTTCTTTCGCAAAAGCGGCAGATGGTCGTTTTAAATATCGATGAAAAATATATAAAAGCCGGCGTTGAAAGTAAATATCCGGAAGCCGTTTCGCAGTTTAAAACTCTGGCGATTCCGAATGCATCCATATCGGCCAAGCTTGAGATGGAAATATCCCAGCTCGGCGGCGAGGACGAAGCAATGTTTTTGTCGGAGAACGGCCTTTCCGAGCCCGGAAGAAACAGGCTTATAAGGCTTGCATATGAAACTCTAGGTAAAATATCGTTTTTTACTGCCGGTGAAGACGAGGTCAAGGCCTGGACGATCAATAAGAACGATAACGCTCATGAAGCGGCCGGGAAGATACATTCCGACATTCAACGTGGGTTTATAAGGGCTGAAGTCGTGTCTTATAAAGATTTTCTTGAATTCGGTTCCGCCGAGGCCGCTAAAGAAAAAGGAAAATCAAGGCTGGAACAGAAACATTATCTCGTTGCCGACGGCGACATAATAAATTTCAAGTTTAACGTTTAACGATAAAAACATATGAAGAAGCCTTTTAAAATAATAAGCGTTTTCGGCACCAGGCCTGACGCTATAAAAATGGCGCCGCTCGTGACCGGCCTGGCCGCCATGGCCGCCGGCTCCGGCGGAAGCGTCGTGACGAAAACGGCCGTTACGGCGCAGCATCGTGAAATGCTCGATCAGGCGCTCGAAATATTTCAGATAAAGCCTGATTTTGATTTCAATTTGATGAGCGGCAACCAGGGTCTTGAAGAGCTGACGGTCCGAATAATAAATTCGGCCGCGGGGATTTTCTCTTCTGAAAAACCTGATCTGGTACTTGTTCACGGCGATACCACCACTGCCATGGCGGTTTC
>CAZJFS010000095.1:0-16502 GCA_964545075.1 uncultured bacterium | reverse complement strand
TAAGCAATTTGATGACGGCGACGTAGAGCTTGAATTGTTCGTTGTTTTCAGCGAAATAAGATTCGGCGGTCGCCGCGATCAAAGCGGTCCGGCCGCCGGCGTCCTTTGAATCGATATCCGTTCCGGCTTCGATGAGCGCCATTACGGCTTTAACATCAGCGGCCGCCGCCGCGAGAACGATTCGAGAGCCCGGGTTGGGCATATCAGGTTTCATATTTTCTTCCGTCACGTTCATACCTGTTCATTAATTTAGATATTTCGCGTACTCTTTTATCTTGCCTTCGAGCCTGTTCGCCAGGTAGTCATTGCAATGCGCGAGCTCTTTTAAAATGACGCCGGCTTCCTCGATATATTTCGCTATTTTTTCGCTTTTCCAGTGAGCCGGCGGCTTTTGAAGATTGGTTATTCTGTCGGCGAGCTTGACCATTCCTATTTCACGCGGCATTTTTTTTATGCGCGCAATAGAGTCCAGCATTTTTTCAGAACCTTCGAGTTTTTTATTCTTCGTTAGCGCGAGAACTCCCGAGGCTACATCGACCCCGAACGCCACGGCCAGATCTTCATATGTGACGCCCGTGTCCTCGATCGTATCGTGAAGAACGGCGCAGGCCAGGGCCAGGTCGGGGTTTTCAACATTCGAAGAGCTTATGGCGCCCATGACCTCCATTGAAACGTTCGCCAGGTGTACCACATACGAATAAGGTTTTCCGGGCACCGTCTGCTGTATATGAGCAAAAGCGGCATAATCAATGGCTTTTTGGAATACTTCCTGCGTCCACATGTATAAGATCATCTCCGCGTTATATATTTTTTAAGATTTCCTCTATGGATGGTACGGGAAGCGATTTAAGGTCGCGGATCATATATTCGCTTATTATATCCGGCAGGGAATGAGTATTTCCATCCCGAAAGACGGTTATAATTCCTTCCCGGCTGGTTTCCACATCTACCCTGTTTTCGTCCGCGATATATTTGAATTTTTGAATGTATCCGTCGCGCAGTTCGGCTTCAATTTTCTTGTGCGTCCCGTCCGGAAGGTCCCATTCCAGAAGATGCATTCCGTCAGGTGTTTTAGGCGATTTTAAAGGGCACACGCCAAGCCGCTGTCCGTCTATGGACGCCAGGGCTCCTTCGACGGAGCATTTCATATAAACCTCGACGCCGAGCTTGAAATTTTTTGCGGCCGCCGCGTTCAGGGTTTCAAGTTTTTTAACGCATACTTCCGTCTGCTCCGGAAGATACGCGGCATGGTATGCGAGCGCGAGCGCGGCTATCATGTCGAAGTTCTCGGTATCGAAGCTTATCGCATAAGCGAAGGCTTTTATGGCTTCGTCTATGCGCGACTGCCCGAGCAGTATGTTCCCGAGCAGATATGCCGCGAGAACGTCCTTGCTGTTGGCTACAAGGCGGGCCTTAAGGTCGTTCCTTGAATCATCCACGCGACCGCTCAGAAGAAGGCAAAGGCTTTTCAAATGCTTCATGCTTAAAGTGAGTTCTGTCATGCCGGATAATTTTTCGATAAGCTCCACCGCTTTGACGTAGTTGTTCTTACGGTACTGCGCTTCAGCCTGGAAAGCATAAAATGCGGGCGCAGGGCCGAAAATTTCGATGCATATCCTCGAAAAATGTATTGCTATGTCGAACTGCTGGGCGTTCAGCGTCTCGAATATGAATTTATTGAAAAAGTAAGCCACTACCTCGTCAAATTTAACCGGCTGGCCATACCATTTTTCAAGTATTGCGTCGCCGTCGCCGGTTCCGGCCGAACCGATCTCGGCGATCATAGCCGAAAGAAGGTCGAGTTCGCCGGAAAATTTCCAGTTGACGTCGATATCTTCGTTGAAAGCCGATCCGATGTCAGACCGGTATTTTTCAAGGCATCTTTCGAAATCCATGCACTCCGGGGACGGTTCGTTGACAAGTACGGCGCCCGGATTTTCAATCTTTTTTTCCTTATACATCGCCGCTACGTCGCGCATTTCATCTATCACCGCGAGGATGCGCCTGCCGGCTTCCGCGAGCAGCTCGTCTTTCGTCTCTATCATGTTGCCGGCCAGATAGTCCAGATTCAGGCCGCTTTCGGTAAGGCCGGGAATGATGCGCAGATGCCTTGTGATAACGACCGCGAGCTCAAGGAAAAATTCTCGCCTTTCAAGGATTTCTTTTTCCTCGAGACAGGCGGATCCTAACATCAGGGCGTATTCGTCAAAGTTTCTATATATAAAGAGATTTCGCATTTTCATCAGAAACTCTTCCTGCGAAACTTTATCCAGCGGTATTGCGACGGGTTGAATATTATCGTTACTCATGGGTTTTCTCCGTTTCAATTTTATACGCTCACTGGCGCTTTAAGACATATCAGCGAAGGACGTTTTTACCATTGACGGCTCATTTGACATCGAGTAATAAACTGTCCGAATGGCTGTTGAATTCGGGCGCGTACATGCATTCGATATGCGCCATACCGTTCTGGTATTTCCCGCGGTGCTGGACGCGAAGCTGATATTCGAATACGTATGTTCCCTTGGGGAGATAATCAATATAAAAATGCGTCGCCGTGTCCTTGGTCGATTCGTAATAACGCAGCCCGTCCTGATATTTATATTCGGAAAGCACATTGACGGGTTCGAGCCCGCTTCCGCGCTGGTCCTTCATATGAACGTATTCCATGTCGCGGTCCGTGCGAAGTTCGATCCTTATCGTAAGAAGATCGCCGACTTCAAGGGACGGACCCAGGGGCTCTATGACGGGCCCGTTTTTAGTATCGCGTTTTACGAATATTGTTTTCTTAAGGGTGAGAGGATTTTGGGTATGAGGCGTTATTTTAGACATGTCTTCCATGTATTGCCAGTGAGCTCCGCCCCACGCTACGCCTTTGTCGGTCTTTTTGACGGTTATCTCGCCGAATGAAGGCTTGACTTCCGAACCGTCGTAACGTTTTTCGTAGAATCCGGTTCCCGCCTCGACCTTTTCCGGCGTAACTTTAATGCCGCCGAGGGTTACTTCCACGAGCGCGTCAGAAGCCAGCAGATTATCGCCGCGACAGAGGAGCGCGTATATTGAATCCGCCGTGGCCGTGGTTGTTTTCCAGTCCTGCGTCTGTTTCTGTTTTAAAAGCCAGACTTTGCATTCTTCGACCGCTTTTTCATCGTTTAATATCTCGGAGAATGCTTCGACCATTAATGCCTGCGTTTCGATCGGCGCGCGATACCACCACCATGAAAGTTCGGTCTCGCCCCAGAACATTCCCATTTCTTCGTTCGTCTGGCTGCGCTCCTTTATGGATTTCATTATCGCAAGAGCCGTTTCTTTATCGCCGAAGCGTTTCGTCGCGAGAGCGAGATGCCCCTGGCTCAGACGGCTGTCGAGCTTCAGCCAGTATTTTTTTGCCTGGCCCAGGAAGTAATCGACCGCTTCTTTGGCGACGGGCGCGATAGCCTGATCTTTTAAGAAGAAGCTGCGGCCGTAAAGGTAAAGCGCTATCGTGCTTGAAAGGTTATTCTCGTCTTTATGCCCGTATTTCAATATGTTGCGATATATGTCGTCTATCCATCTGTCGAGGCTGGACAGCGCTTTTATCGCCAGGTCGAACGAGACCTTGTTCACTTCGAGATTTTTCAGGCGCCCGAAACCGGTGACGATATATAAGCTTATATATTCGCTCCTGTATCCGCCAGGAAACCACGGCCACAGTCCGTCCGCCAGCTGCATGTTCTTAAGTTTTTCGTAAGCGCCTTTAAGCTCGGCGTTAAGCCTGTTATCGTCGAAGAGTATTCCGACGTTGTGTTTAGCCTGGGTTTCGCTCTTGGCCTCGAGCACCCATGGAGTTTCAAGAAGCGCTACGCTCTTTAACGTCTCGTTCTTTTCAAGGTTGGATTTAAGCGCGTCAGTGCCTTTCCATAGATCGAAAACCCTTCTTATTTTGGGGTCCGAATCGGCTATATGCTTCGCGAGGGCGTTGGCATAAAGCCTGTTGAATGTCTGTTCGGAGCATTCGTGTGGGAATTCCATCAGAAACGGCAGGGCCTGAACGGCGTACCATGACGGATTGGAAGTCATCTGGATTGTGAACCCCTTGTTTTGCATCGTATCCGATTTTGCTGAATTTATAAGCTTCTCGAATTTGAATTTCTTTTCCTGCGGCCCTCTTATCGGAAGCGGAATGGCTTCCTGAACGAATATGCGCCGGCTTAAAACAGGAATTATATTTTCCTCGCCATCCGACTGGTTCCCGGTTGAAGCCACGGCTTTGAATTTAACCATGTCTATCTTGTCGGGTACGGTCAATTTCCAGTAGAACGATCTTGATTGTTTCGCCGGGATCGTAATATCCTGATCGGTCGTAGCGTTGGCGAATTTATCGTCGATCGGTTTTTCCGAAACGGGGTCTAAAAGCGTAAGCCTTACGCTTCCTTTTATTTCGGAATCCACCATGTTCGTGACCTTGACTGAAAATTCCAGAATGTCGCCCTCTCTCATGAAACGCGGCGGATTCGGCTGGACCATGAGATCCTTCTGAGTTACGGCGTGCTCTTCAACGAGGCCGCCTTCGAGTTTTTTGCCGTGCGCGAATCCTATGAAATGCCATTTGGTAAGCGCTTCCGGCATTTTGAAAGTTATTTTTACGGTTCCGTCGGCGTCCGATAAAAGCTGAGGGAAGAAGAACGCCGTTTCGTTCAGATTTTTACGGGCGGCTACCTTTGAAAGGTCGGGCTTTTTGGCTGCGGCCTGCTGTTGTGCTGGTTTTTCAGCTGGCGCGCCGCCTACGGCCTCTTCTTTAGCTATGGACATGGCCGGAGCCGGACAAGGCGCCGCAGCGTCACAAGCCATGGCTTTTTCTTCCATTACGGCTCCGCTTGAAAGTGAAACGGCGTTTCCATCGTCCATTTCGCGGCTTGCGGATTTTTTCATTCTTTCACCGCCTCTGCCGCCGTGCGCGAATCCATAGCCCCAGATGTTCTGAACCAGTTCGCCCTTGAAGTTTATATAAACTCTGTTGGCGTAAGCGGGATAGAAATACCATGGATTAAGCCACGGATTTAGAGGCTGTATCACGTTTGAATATCTGTTTGAAAAGGACGTGCGGTCCGTTTTAAACAGGCCGGAAAAAGAGCTGAAGCCATGACTTGCGAAAGCGTCAAGCGATTCGTCGTACAGCGTGGCGACGAGTTCCGCGGCTTTAAATTCGGCGCCGGGGCCCTTTATTTTGACCGTCCATGTTTCGTCCTGGCCGGGAAGGAGCTTTGAGCGGAATGTTTCAAATTTTACGTCCAACTCCTTGTTCGACCAGGGGACGTTAACCAGCGTCGAATTACTGTAAAGCCTGTTTTCACGCACGAACGTGGTGAAGACTCTGAAGCCGCCCCTATATTGCTCGGGAACTGGAATTTCTATGAAATGAGACGTTTCGTCAGCCGCCGTCCAGTATCTTTTCACGTATTTATTGTCATGGACGATCTCTACGAAGGCACGTCCGGTTTCGTAGCCGGTTCCCCAGAATGCCGAGAACTTATCGCCGGCTTCTACCGTGCTGTTTTTTTCAACGTAATATTCGGGCAGTTTAACCGCGAATTTTTTCGATTTCATGTCGCAAACCATTACCGGAAGGTATGCCGTTATCTTATTGCCGAATCTGTCGTTTGAAGTGAGCACGGCTTTATATGATCCGACCGGCAGTTTAAATTCAAGCGCAGCGGCTTTTTTTCCATCGGTGTTGAACCCTTTTTTCTCTATCGATTTTCCGATCGGCCAGCTGCTCCAGTTCGAAGTTTCCTGTATTCCTTCCTGCGTACTGTTATTGCTTCCGCTCGCGTCCCCGCGCCACCAGAAGTATTCAAATTCCCTTGAAAGTTCAGCTTTAACGGGTTTGGCCGGCTGAGAAAGCTCGAATATTTCCACGACGCCTTCGGCGGGGATTGGTTTGCCGTCTAACGTCGTCGTGTCGACGGATACCGCCACCGCTTTGTCGGTATTCTGCCATTTTTCTGCGGAAAGCTTAGCTTCCATGGCCGTGTATCCCAGCCTTACCGCTTTCTGATCGCTTCTCGTTTCTCCGGCGGTATCGGTCACGTCCGCGAATATCTGGAAATTAAACGTAGGATCGTTCGCTTTGGGGATGGACGGGTCGGCTTTAGCCGTGAACGTTATCGTGAACTTTCCGTTCGCGTCGGTCTTGGCTTTTCCGTTCGCGATCTCCTGTTCGCTTGAAGGCATGGCGCCGTAACAATAGAAATCCCACCAATAAGGCATCTTGGGCGTGCGTGTTACGCGCCATTTTACGAGCGCTCCGTCTATAGCGGCGCCGGTATATGCCATGGCTTCGCCGGTTATGTTAACGTTTGCGTCTAACTTAAAACCTTCATCGGGTATTTTTAATTCTACCGTGAATTTCGGTCTTTTGTATTCCTCGACCCTTATCTGGGCGCTTCCCGAAGGGCCGTCGGTCCCGATCGTCATGGCGCCCGTGGCGCGATCGGTCGGCGCGTTGAACGTGCCCGCGAAAGAGCCGAAATCGTTCGTCGTAAGCTTCACGCGGGTTATTTCCTGTCCGTTCGGATCACGGAAATAAACGCTCAATCCGTGGTTTGGGATTACTTCGTATTTATTCGTCTCGCGGTTGATCTTCATGCAGATGCCCTTGAAGTTTATCTGCTGGCCCGGGCGATATATGGAGCGGTCGGTGAAGAACATCGTTTCAGTATACTCGGATTCAGAGCCGATATCGCCGGGATAAATTTCCTGCGTATCGAAAAACTCGGAGTTTTTGTTATCGGAAGCGTAAATCATCATTCCGTAATAGTTATCGCGCCTGGAAGCGTTGATCGAGAAGCAGCCGTTCTCGTCACTGGTTCCGGTGGTTATTATTTCGCATTTTCTCAGGTAGTCGTTCTGGCGGTATTCTTCATGGAACGCGTATACCTTTAGCTTGGCGCCTTTGACAGGGGCTCCGCTCATGGAATCCAGTACGAACCCCTCGATATTTTTCTCGCGTTCGCGTATAACGATTGATATGTCGCTGACCCAGAGAAAGCATACATCCACGCGGTTATCGGCTTCGCTAAAATCTTTTTTATGGCTGGCGAATATTCTGTAAAAGCCGTGCTTTAATTCAGGCACTTCTATGACCGCCTGTTTTTCTTTATAATCGGCGGTCGGCGTGAGCGCGTTCGTCCATTCCGCTTCAGGTTTTTTATTCAGCAGCGCCCGTTTTTGTTCGTCGGTAATATTTGGGAAAAATCCGCCTTTATCGTTAAAATAGCTCTTCCAGTCGTCGCGCATGGCCCTGAAAGTTATCGTTTCGATATTCTTGTATTTAAGGGATATTTTTGATTTCTGACCCGCCGGGACGGCTCGCTCCGCTTGTATGGAAAGCGTTTTCAGAAGTATTTGCTGCGAAAGCATCCGGCAGTTAAGCGATCCGGCCGAATTAGGAAATGCTTTTTCGCCCTCCTGGGCGAGCTTTAACGCTTCGACGTATTCGCCGTTCTCGTATATTTGCTGCGCCCAGTGATATTTCGCTAACGTCGAAACTTCGAGTTTCGCGTATTCCGAGGCGATTTCCTTCATTCTTTTCACGAACGTCTCGGGCTTGTTTTCGCCGCTCGCGACGTTCTTGACGTAGTTGAGCCTTCTGATATCGATATCCACGTAAGCCGATTTGTCGCCGTCGGTCTGATGGAATAACAACAATTTCTGATATATCAGAAGCGCTATGAGTTTCGGTGATTTCGTGTCGGTCGTGTCTGGTTTGTATTGCAGGAATTTTTGAGCTTCGGCGAAAGCGTCCGACGATACGCTTATATCGAAGGCATCCTGCGGAGCGGCCGCCGCCTGCTCGCCCGATTCGTAAAATTCGAGCGCCTTGTTCGACGCGAAGTCAAAAACCGTAGGCTGGATGGATACTGGAATGTTGCCCATTTCAAGGACATCGGAAAAATCTGATATGTTCATCAGTTTCAGCTTGTCTTCATTTTTTAATATCTGCTGGTGGATTTCTGATATGTGATTGAAAAGTTTCGGGAGGTCCCAGGTCGTAAAGTCTTTTTCAGAGAGCCCTGCCGTCTGCGTGCGATTCATGAAGCGCCAGCGGTTGTTCGCGAAAAAATGCCAGTACCACTGCGCCAGAACTATGTTCATAAGCGGTTTCATCTGTTCGTCCGCTTTTACGATCTCGTCGGTGAGCCTGGTGATCTTTTCCTCGGCCTTATTGCCTTTTATGTTGGATTCAAAAACTATCTGAAGGCATATGGCTTTTAAGGCTTCGCCATATTTTTTAGCCGGAAGGGCTATTTCGTATATCTTTTTCAGATTATCCACAGCCGTTTGAGGCAGTCCGTTATTCTGGGCTTCCTCGACTTTTTTCCATAGATCAGCGCTTGATTCCGGCGGTTCGGCCGCGATCAATACCGCAGGCGCCAGAATGACGGTTAGTGATAGGATAAGAAGACCCGCTAAAATTTTCATGAAGACCCCCTTTAATTTTTAAAGACCTTTTATTTAATTTTTTTAAATATCCGCCCATGCCGCGATTTAATAGCGCGGCGTAGAATCGTTATTTCATTATGATACCATAACGCGTTTAATTTTAAAATATTTTTTTCTGTTTTAAAATCGATTATTTTAGTTGAATAACCTTCATTTTTTTGATATATTATTTAATACGTTGAACAAGGCGCACTTTCATCGGCTATCGCGTTTTTTGCCGGTTAAGGCGTTTATATTGTCGGCCTGTTAAAGGTTTTTAAGCCTTGCGCGCATATGGCGCCGGAACGGGCTTCTAAACAATAAATTTAAGCGGATGGAGAAGGCTTATGCACTTAATAGATTCTCTCTGGAAGAAGGGAAGGGACTTTCTTGGAGTTCGATACCCGGTGATTTCAGGCGGCATGACGTGGGTCAGCGATTTTAATCTTGTCAGGGCCGTAAGCGAAAACGGTGCGTTTCCCGTTCTCGCCGGCGGAAATATGCCTCCGGAAATTTTCGAAAAAGAGGTCGATCGCTGCATCTCCGAAATAAAAAAACCTTTTGCCGTAAATCTGATAACTATTGCGCCTAATTTCCGGGTTCATTACGAGATGCTGCTTTCAAAAAAGGTTCCGTTCGTGGTATTCGCGGGAAGTTTTCCTAAAAAATCAGATATTACCGGCATGAAGAACGCCGGCAAACGCACGATGTCTTTCGCGTCTGAAAAGTCTATAGCCAGCCAGCAGATCGAATACGGCATCGACGGGCTTCTGCTCGAAGGCAGCGAGGCCGGGGGCCATATAGGCCATGTTTCGCTCATGATACTTTTGCAGCAGGTGCTTTTTAATTTCCGCGATTTTCCCATATTCGTCGCCGGCGGTATCGGTAACGGCCGCATAATGGCGCATCTTCTGTTGATGGGCGCATACGGTTGCCAGCTCGGAACCAGGTTCGTCATGAGCGACGAGTGCACGGCTCACCCTAAATTCAAACAGGCATTTATAAAAGCCAGATCTCGCGAAGCGGTCGCCACCCCGCAATACGATTCGCGCCTTCCCGTCGTTTCTGTCCGCGCCATAAAAAACAAGGCGACCGATGAATTCGGCCGGCTTCAGCTTAAATTGATAAAAGAACTTGAAAGCGGCTCCATGAGCCGGGAAAAGGCCCAGCACGACGTCGAAAATTTCTGGGTGGGATCGCTTAGAAAAGCCGTCGTCGACGGCGATATCGAATACGGATCGCTCATGGCCGGTCAGAGCGTCGGGCTTATCAAGGATATAAAACCCATGAAGGAAATCATCGAGGATCTGGCGCGTGAAGCGGAAGATGAATTGATCCGCGTCCGTTCCCTTTTTACTATTTAATTTCGGAAAGGCAAGGAGAATGAAAATGGCAAAGTACAAACCCGCTCTCAAAAAAAGTTTATTGGCGTTCGCGCTTGTTTTTGCGGTCCTCTTCGTTACCGCTTCGGTTTTCGCCCGGACGGATATTTCAGCGATAACGCTTATTCACACTAACGATACGCACGGCAATCTTCAGAATGCGTGGGAAAACGGATCGGTTCCAGCGGAGGTCATCAGAAAGATGAAAAAAGAGGCCGACTCTAAAAGTGCCGGAAATTATACTCTTATGCTTGACGCCGGAGATATCACGAGCTATAAGACGCCGAGCTTCGCGAATGTCGAGAAGGATATTTTTTTAATGGGTTCGTTAGGCTATGACGCCATGGCCCTCGGAAACCACGAGATAGACTTCGGGCTTGACGAATTCGTTGAATTATCCCGGAAGGTCGCTTTTCCCGTGCTCTGCGCCAATCTTATCCGCAAGGATAGCGGCAAGTATGCTTTTTCGCCATCGCTGATAAAGGATTTCGGCGGCGTGAGGATCGCCATTATCGGCCTTACGCACAAGATAATCATGGAAAATATGAAGGAAGAGGACCGCGCGAAAGTGAACTATCTCGAAACCGAGGAAGCCTATAAAAAGGCTTATTCCGAAGTTAAAGACAAATCGGATATCATAGTTCTGCTGTCGCATCTGGGCGTCGAAGGCGATCGTGAGTTGGCCAAAACTCATCCGGAAATCAAGCTTATTGTTGGCGCTCATTCCCACACGCTTATCGATAAGCCTGAAATGGCGGGCAAAACATGCATCGTTCAAGCGGGCAGATTTTGCGAGAATATCGGCAAACTTGACGTTAAGATCACCGGCCGCGAAATTAAATCCATCGAAGGCGGCGTAATAAATATAAGGCCTCCGAAGCAATAATTCACTTATCTCTTTTATGCCTTATAACTTATAACGCGCGCAAAACGAGAGAAAAATAATATTTGGACTGCATTTTTATAGTTTGTATAAAAAAGAAAGGCCGGCGATAAAGCCGGCCTTTCTTTTATTTGGTTTTCTTTTTCTTTAAATTTAGTAAAGGTCGCAGGTAGGATACGATTCGCCTTTTTTCTGGCCTGAGGTCGGCGTAGAGATATGCATGTTGACGAAGCGCCATTCTTCTTTCTGTTTTTCAAGAACGGCCGAGAGGCGGCAGAAGATATCCATTTTTTTCAGGCCGATTTTAGTGTGGACGTTGAGCTCTGAAATAGCCCACGCCATGGGTTCGCTCACCGATATGTGCCGGCATTTGAGGTCCATCGAAAGTTTCTGGGCCTGGTCGAAATCGCGCTGGAGTTGTTTTTTAACATGGTCGATGCCTATGCATTCCTCGTCTATGCCGGTTCCTATGAAAACCGTTTTCGGATCGTGCGCAAAAAGCTCCATAATGTCGTCTATGTCCTGGCGGCTATATGCATCGCTGAATTTGTTTAATACTTCCATGACTTCGGTTTGTCCTTTGTTCTCTTTTTTCATAACTTCATTCCCCTTATAAAAACAAGTTTTTAATATATTGCATACTACTTTACGTCAGTTTGGATCATATTGCCGGGGTGGCCCCTGCTGAAAATATTTAACGCTAGTCCTAATATTTTTCAGGGTATAGTATAAAATCAACACCCCCGGTTTGTCAAGTTTTACCGAAAAAAAGTTTGAAAGTTTTAAATTAGAGGCCTCAGTACTTTTATTTTTCGTAAGTATTCCATGATGATTTTTTTGTTGCCTTTGAGGAAATTGCCCGGTCCGAATATTTCGTATGGCTTTCCGTTCTTATCGATGCCGATCTTATATTCCTTTGAAATTGAGATGTCTTCCATTATCCTGTCGCGGCATTCATTGGTGAAAGCCGCGGATTTAACTACGCAGACGTTTTCGCAGTTGATCTGTTCGCTTATATAGTCCATGTTATAGGTTCCGACGACGGAAACGACGCGGTCAAAAACGAAAACTTTCGCGTGGAGCGTCATTTTATCGGCGAAGACGAATATTCTGACGTTCGGGGCGTCTTTCATGAATTGTTTCCAGTCGTCGTCGAGGAAAAACGCCTGGCTCATTATCTGATTATCGCTCGCGGGGCTGTTGGTGTGGATGATAACCTTTACGCCGCGTGCGCTTGCGCGTTTAATGGCGGCCTTCGCTTTTTCCGTGAGGACTACGTAAGGATTTTGTATTATGATCTCGTCGCTGGATGCGTCCATAAAAGCCATTATATTGTCGCTTATCTCGTCGTTTTCCTGCTGATAGCTGCTTTTGCTGAATATTTTAACGGGCGCGATTTCCGAATTTTTAAAGGGTTCGAAAGACCGATAGTTGATCATGCGCTTGTATGTTGATAATTCTTCGTTTACATCTTTTAAGGAACTATCTTTGACTATGCCGCCGCCGGATATCCAGCTTCCCATGGATTCGGCGCTTTTTAAAAGTTCGCGTTCGCGGCTGACCCAGTTTCCGAATTCGTCCGGGTTCACTTTCCGGCATACTTCCAGGCCGTTGAATTCGAAATCGAAAGCGGCTTTTAACGCCTGGCCGACATCTTCGCTTTCGATGATGACATCGGTGTCTCTAAATATCGTCGGCGTGTTGTCCTCGGGCGACGCCAGGTATTCATAAGCGATGTTCCTACCGCCCGTGATGCAAAGATTACCGTCGATGAGCATTATCTTCTGGTGATTTGAAGCCGTGACGTTCTTTACTCCGCGCAGGATGGAAGGAATAGCGCTGGATATAAGCGGATTGAAAAGCTTGACTTCGATGTTCTTTTCGAGGGCGAGTTCCTGGAGATAATCGAGCCCCGTTGGAAGAACGGTCGATTTAACGTCGCCGCGGTCGTCAACCATGAGCCTTATTTTGACGCCCTCGCGGGCTTTTTTTACGAGCAGGCCGTAAAGAGATTTTCCGAATGCGTCGTCCTTGATTATGAAATAGGTTATATCGATAGTGCTTTTAGCCTGATTCAAAGCCGCCCAGCGGGCGTACCATGCGTCGTTATTGACGGTTAAGAGCCTGACGCGGGCGGACGCGTCGTCATATTTTATGAACGCGTTGTCGAATGTGTCGCCTATACCGAATTCAGTGCGTTTTCCGGTTATGTCGGTAAGAAACTCGAATGACGCGTAATTGTCTTTTTTCTCGCCGTTCTCGTTGTAGGACTTGTAGATGGTTATCGCTTTGCGGTAATCGAAAAGCGCTTTTTTATACGCGGCCAGGGCTTTTAATTTGGCTATCGGGTTCGTCCACTGTACCGCTTCGTAAGCCGTTTTAAGGTTCGCCGCGTCTTTTCTGTTTATTGAGATCATGCCTTCGAGCGCGGCTTTGTATTGAAGGAATTTTGCGCGCGCAAAGGCTCTTTTCGCTCCGTCAAAGTCGGCGCCTGACTTGATGGCCGTCATGGCTTCCTGAAGAAGCGCCGCGGCTTTGTCGTTGTCGTTTTTAAATTTAGAGTAAGCGTTGGCCAGTTCGATCTTAGCTTTTACAGCCTCGGCCGGGTTTACTGAGTTTTGCGATATCTTCTCGAGTTTGGATATTATTTCGTCAACCTTATAGATGGCGCCCGGCGAATGAAGTGTTTTTACCAGATCGTCCACCGATTCCGGCATGCTTGAAGACGCGGTTTTACTCGAACCTTCTGAAGCCGAGGCGGATTCATTTTTCAAGCCCGGCGTTTCCTTTCCGGATTCGTTTTGCGATCCGGCATTGGCGTCGCCGTTTTCGCTTTGGATTGAATTTTTATATTTTTCAAAGGCTTCCTTGTATTTTTCGCAATAGCGGTCGATGGTCTTTTCATCTAAATCCTTTTCCACTGCCTGTTTGAATTCGCCATAACGCTTTATGTATTCGTCGTAATATTTTTTAGAGGTCCGATCATCGGCGAAGGAGGTTGAAAATGGCGATAATGCTATGGACAAAGCAATGGCCGCAAGCGAGTATTTTAATATTTTCATCTAATTTCATCTCCTGATAATTTAACATAATACATTAATTATAATGGCAAAAAAAGGCTTTGTCAAGTTCCGGCCATTAAGTAGTCGGAAGAGTTTCATTACTTATTATTGTTATCCATGGTTTTTCTGGGTTCATCAGCCGTCCTCGGCTTCATAATGGAAGATCTGAAAGCCGATTTTTCGGGTTTGATGGCGTTTCCCATCTCGGCCGTGCCTTTGAATTTTATGGCCATCTTTTTTTCAAACGCCTCGTCGATTTCAGCTCCGCATGTAACCAGCATCAGGGCCAGCCTTTGATTATTCCTTTCCACGGCGTATTTCCATGCCCCGTATCCTTCGTTGTTTCTGGCGTTCACGTTCGCTCCGTTCTTAAGAAGCATCGAGCATATCATTTCATTGCCGTTCTTCGCCGCGAGTATGAGAGCGGTCTGACCGTCGTTCGAGGCGGCGTTGACATCGGCGAGTTTTTTGATCAGTTTTTCGATCATAGCGGCGTGCCCGCGGGATGTGGCTATCATTATGGCGGTCATTCCGTCCGAATTTTTCAGGTTGACGTCCGCTTTTCTTTGTAAAAGGTAGTCGAATATCCTGTCTGATCGTTTGTCGCAGCACAACATAAGCGCGGTATTCTGATTATCGTAACCGCGGTTGATATCCGCTTCGGTTTTTACCGCGGCGGCGAAACTCTCCAGGTCGTCATTATTTATTATTTTTTTCATGTCGCTTTTTTTATCATTTATGCCGTCCGGAAGTTCGAATTTTTCGAATGAGGTCTGACGGTTTTCGTGAAACTCGGGTTTAGAAACGAGCCCTGGGTTGAACTCTTCGTCCCCGGAAATCGGATTTTTCCGAAAGAGCTTATGTATTGAGTGTTTTTCATACATAGATGAGGGTTCGGCGGCGCTTTTTACGGCGAAAGCATCTTTCCGGCGTTCGATTTCAAGGGCCGGCGGTTTTTCGATATTTTCGGTCGGACCCGAACTGACCTTGAACATGAGCGTCTCGCCGGTTGATGCGCCATTTCGCATAACGTTAGTAACCACGTCGAGATCAGGGTAGTACGGATCTGATTGCGCTAAAGCGCACGAAGCCATAAAAGATAATGAAGCAGGAATGGCCAGCGCCATGAAGAATTTTTTTACATTCAAGACATCCACCTTCTTTAATGAAATATTATTTTATGATTATCAAAGCGGCTTATCAATTTCAGATTTCCCGTCCGGCGTCCGTCTTCGCCGAAAACATTTCCATGCTTATTTTTCATATTTGATTACGGTAGTTTTGGTCAGCGTTTTGCCCCTGGCCGTAACGCATTCAAGGAAGAGCGAAGCGTTTTGTCCGCGTCCGATCACGAATTTTTCTCCGGATGGATTCTTAAACGACGAAGTTTCAAAATCCGCGTAGCCGTCCCTATAGATTGTCATTCTCGGAATGTACGAATAATCATTATTTATGGTCATTTTTATTGAGTTAAGATCGGTTTGAGAAAGATTTTCAATTCTGAAATGAAATCCGTCCCCGGTCGTCTTCGAGACGAGCATATTGTAGCCTTCCTTGAATTTTATACCGACCGTATCGCCGCTCGCGGATTCGCTGAAGTAAGCCGCGGCGTACAAGCCTGCGATAACAAGAAGCGCAAGGGATCTTATAGCTATCTTGAATTTGTAAGACGCCCCGTATTTTTCCATCATATTTTCAAGCATTTTAAAAACGGCTCCTTTGAAAAATCAATTTTTACGGTTATTTACCGATGACGCGCCGCCCTGTTTCATTTTCAGGCCGAAGAATGCGGAGATAAGTTCGGCCGTAAACATGGACAGAAGGCAGTAGCCGGCGAAAAAAAATATTCCGTGCCCTGGCGTGGCGTCCATATCTTTGTCGTGATCCAGGGCGAGGTATGCCAGAAGCAGCGCGACCGTAAAAACATCCGCCATTGACCACTTGCCGACGGCCTTTAAAAAATTAATGATCCATGCGCGCGCCCGCTCAAATTCAAGCGCGATATATGACAGGACGATTTTGATGGCAGGAATAAGGACGCTGAAGATCAATATGAGCGAACCGAATAAATAATTCGATCCGGCGAATAACTTTGAAATGGTATCCGCTATCGTTTTGTGGTCGTGCTTGAAGACCGTTTTTCCTATGAACGGGAGACTTTCGCTGTAAGCCTCGTAACTTAAGACCGGTGAGACGACGCCGACCGCTATGAAGACGAGGGAGGTCAGAAGCATATTGCGGATAACGTTTTTTAAGTCGCTGGAGTGAAAGAAGACCAGTATCAGAGCGGCCATAATCAGGTAGCCGGAAAACGCGTTAGCCATCGAGTTAGCTGTAACGGCGGTTGATTTGAGGTTAAGTATGGAAACGATATTGCCGTTGTAGAGTTCGGATATGAATTTTATTTTTTCTTCCAGGCCGAGGCGGATGGTATTTGAAAGGCCCGTCGCGTCGCAATAAGCCGAGACGGCCGCGGCGTGCGCGAGAGAAAAGTATGTTACTGCGAATGCCGCGAATAACATTGCGGGAAGAGGGAAAAAGACCGCGGTCAGTGCGTATATCATTTTAAATTTCCACGAGGTCAGAAAAAAATACATCGATTAAATTTTATCACAAATAAGTAATATTTCAAAGAATTTTCTTTTTATTTAAAATGATTTAAGTTATATATAGGGGCGCAATATATTAAAAAATAAATAATAAAAACTTTAA
>CAZJFS010000094.1:0-16602 GCA_964545075.1 uncultured bacterium | reverse complement strand
GCCAACAGACTCTAGTTCGTTAACAGCGTCGCCACAGGCGAGGTTTCAGTCCCCATCGCTTTCGTCAAATTGCCTCAAAGCCGTTGAAATCATCCGATATGCAAGGGAAATGCGGTTTTAGACGCGGCAGCCAGGTACGGTATAAATCCGGAAAATATTATTGCAGTGGGCGATGGCGAAAATGATATTTGCATGATAAAGAACGCAGGCGTAGGCATCGCGTTTTGCTCTACGAATAAAATGTTGAAAACCATAGCCGATTTTGAGATAAACGAAAAAAGCTTCTCGTCCCTTCTTAAGATCACTGAATAGACGGGCTGAAGCCCTATTTTGAAAGCATAAGATAAAAAAGATGACTTCCCGGTTTCAGATGATCAAGGTTTGATTTGATATCTTCCGTCATAAATGATATACTGCCGTTTTTGGATATCGAAAACAACGCTGTCGAAACGGTTTCAACATCATTTAAAAGATCTTCAGGTTTGACGCCGGCGGTTATTTCCTTTTCTACAAGAACGGCTCCTTTCTCGAGGCAGCCCGATAAATAAGAGTAATCACGATTTGTTCCGAAAAGAGTTCTTCCCATAAGATGTCCCACTATGTTGGTATTGGAATGCGGTCTCAACTGAAAAACCTGATTTCGGCCGAAAATATCCGCAAATCGAATGGAGGCGAATGAGTTCAGCTCATCGTTAGGCGTCATCGCTATTAGCCGGCAAAATTCGTTCAGCTGTACGGATTCAAGTATTTCGTTTGAAAGTATGCTGCCGTGATGAACCGGCAGACCTTCATTTATCGCGGTCGAAATATTGACCTGATTGGTGTCTGAAATAAGAACCTGGCAGCCTCGTTTTTTAAGCGCGCAGGCTATGAGCCTTCCGATCTTATTGGCTCCGACGATAAGGGTTCCCTGAGGATTGGGACTTGCGATCTTCAAAAATGACGCGATCCATGGCGATATAAGGCCGTAGAATAAAACGGTGCCGATGATAACCATGAACGTGATCGGAAGTATCGATTTCGCGCTCGAATAGCCCGCATCGACAAGGCGCGCCGAAAATATCGAAGCCACCGAAGCGGCGACTATCCCGCGCGGTGCCATGAACGAAATAAAGATCTTTTCATTTAAACTGATATCCGATCCGCGAGCTGATATGAACACCGTCAAAGGCCTCGCAACAAAAATAAGAAATAAGACGAAAAACATGGTGTTATAGTTCACATTTATAAGATCTTCATATTTTAAGCGCGCCGAAAGAACTATAAACAGACATGATATAAGCAATACACGAAGATTTTCCTTGAATTCGAGTATGTGCTTGACATGGAAATTTTTCTGGCTGGCAATGGCAATGCCCATGATCGTGACGGTTAAAAGACCCGATTCTTCGTGCAAAGCATTGGATAAAGTGAACAATCCAACCATTGTCGAGAGCGAGACCGGAACTTGAAGAAAGTCGGGAACTATAAAATTTTTGAATGCGTATACAATAAACCGGGCTCCGAGATACCCTAATATGACTCCTATAAGTATGATTTCAATCAATTTCATCAGCATTACCGGTATAGCGCTTTGAAATGTGCCGATGATGATCGCTTCAAAAACGAGAACGGCAAATACAGCTCCGATAGGATCGATCACGATACCTTCCCATTTAAGTACCGATCCGACTTTCGCCGAAGGCTTTATGTGCCTTAATAAAGGCATGATCACGGTAGGGCCGGTAACGATGAGTATGGCACCCAGAAGCGATGATAACGAAAGATTTAGCTTGAGAATATAAAACGCCGCGGCGGTAGTGCTCACCCAAGAAACAAGAGCGCCTACGGTAATAAGATTTCGCACGAATTTCCCGATATGTTTAAGTTCTTTTGAGTTTAAATTCAAGCCGCCTTCGAATAATATAGTAGCGACGGAAATAGAAACTACCGGCAAAAGCATCTTACCGAAAATTTCATCCGGATTTATAAGTCCTGAAATAGGGCCGGCCAAACAACCGACAAGCAGCAAAATAAGTATTGACGGCAGATAAAACCGCCACGCCAGCCATTGTGAAAATATCCCAAGAACAAGTATAAGGGCCAGGGTTGCAAGAATATGTGTTGAAAGAATAATGCTTGCATTGTAAGAAAAATAATTAATTTGGTTGATAACCTGATTAAAAGCACCCTGTATCATCTCGAACATATTTATTGGACTTCCTCAGGCTAGAATAACGGAACAAATCCCGAAATAAGAAATCTCACATCTTCCGCCGAATTGTTTGTAACTTCGCATCGCACATGAGACTTGAAATTTATGCTGTCTTCAGGAAAGATAGAGACGGAACTTCCGTCGATAACCAGATCGAGCCGGCCCGAAGTTACATATATAAAGCGTTCGCCATTAATTTTGTGGTCGATCTGTTTGATCTGAAGGCTTATTCCCTGTTTCAATTCAACCGAATATGTTTCCAAAACATTATTTTCAAGTTTTGACGCGAGAAGCGTTATGATACTTCCGCTTTTCGCAACTATGCGTTCCGTATCGTCCTTTCGCGTTATTATGTAATCTTTTTGTTCGACCTGTCTGAAAAACTCGGAGAGGTTCACATTATAAAACCCCAGAAGTGATTCAAGCGACTTAAGCGAAGGCGATATCTTGCCGTTTTCTATTTGTGAAAGAAGACTCCCTGTAATATTGAGCTTTTCAGCTACATCTTTGAGGGTATATTTATTTTTGGATCTTAGTTTTTTCAGCGAATAACCTATCTTCAATTTTCATCTCCGAATTTAATTAATTTTAAATAAAATTTGAATTAATTATACTTTTTTCACATAAATAAGTCAATATTAATTATATTGTAATTATTTAAGTATTAATGAATACAATGTTATTATGCTTTTTTAGAAAGAAAGCTCGAACGAATTACGTCAATTATTAAAATAATTTTAATAAAAGAACATGACTCATTATTCAATTTAATTATGATTTTACTTTTTTGTTTTTAATAAAAAAGAGCGTTGTCAATAATGTTGTAAAAACAATTGTGATTTCGGAAGCTATATTTATATTGAGTGCGAGGCCTTCTTTGGCGTATAGAATATAACTGGAGCAGACTATTGTCATAAATATCGCTGGAATAGTGGCAACCCAATGAAATTTACCGTTTTTCATAAGATATGCCGCACCTGTCCATAAAACCATAACCGCGAGAGTTTGATTTGACCATGCGAAATAGCGCCATATAATGTCAAAACTAATCAGGGTCAGTCCGTAGCCGAGCACAAATAGGGGGATACTTATATAAAGTCGGTTTATTATCTTCTCCTGCTTATAGTTAATCATATCCGCGACGGTCAGTCTGGCACTTCTAAAAGCCGTGTCCCCTGAAGTTATCGGAGCTGCCACAACACCGAGCAATGCAAGCATTCCGCCGAATTTTCCAAGAAGCGTATTTGATATGTTGTTTACGACCCAGGCGGCGTTGCCGTTATGCTCAAGTATTACAGCGTTTAATTTTTCCGCGCCTCCGAAAAAGGAAAGACTGGCATAAGCCCATATCATTGCGACTATGCCTTCACAAATCATAGCGCCGAAAAACACTCGTTTGCCAAGTGTCTCGCTTTTTAAGCAACGTGCCATCATTGGCGACTGTGTAGCATGAAAACCAGAAACGGCGCCGCACGCTATTGTTATAAAAAGCAAAGGAAGTATAGGAAATTTATCCGCTTGATTATGAAAATTGGTCAGTGAAAACTCAACTGAAGGATATCCCTGATAAATAATAGCGCTTGAAATTCCGACAGCCATAAAAAGAAGTGCAAAGCCAAAAACAGGATAAATTCTACCTATTAGTTGATCTATCGGAAGCATTGTGGCAAGAATATAGTAAATAAAAATTATGATAGCCCAGTGGTTATAAGTAAGTCCGAGTTGCAATCCTTCGAGAATTTTTGCCGGACCTGTTATAAAAACTGCGCCAACCAGTATAAGTAAAATAACTGAAAAGCATCTCATGATCTGTTTAACAAAATTGCCAAGGTAGCATCCTATAACTTCAGATATGCTCGCGCCGCCATTCTGAATTGAAAGCATTCCAGAAAGATAATCATGTGTAGCACCAATGAATACGCAGCCAAGAGTTATCCATAAAAATGCCGCCGGACCCCACATTGCTCCGGCGACCGCTCCGAAGATCGGGCCAAGTCCGGCAATATTTAAAAACTGAATTAAAAATATGCGCCACCATTCCATAGGTACAAAGTCAACGCCATCAGTCATAGTAATGGCTGGAGTTTTAGCGGCGGGATTCATTCCGAAAACTTTTTCGATGACAGTTCCATAAATAAAATATCCTGCGATTAAAAACAAAACACACGAAAAAAAAGTGAACATAATTATATACTCCTTTGTTCATTTTAGGTGCTTGGCCACAAGTTCATCTTTATGTTCATGGCCCCCTTTGAGATATACTCACGTAAATAAACCATCCATTATGAAACCGTAAAGTATCGCATGAAATGTTCGACAGAATATAATTTTTGAATTTCAAGTCAGTCTTTAAAGCCATTTTTATTTTTCTTTCTTTTTTTTGTCCTGAATAGCTAATGTTTTGTGATAACAAAAAACTACAAGTGAAACTATTACAGTCCATGAGGTTATCATGAAAATCCAACCCGTGGTAGTCATTACAAATTCTCCTTAATTTTCGAATTCTAATAATTTAGCGAACCTTTTTTCATTTATCTCAAAGCCCGATATTGATTTGAGTAATGGATTGGCCACGCAAAACGCCACGCCTACATCGATATTTCGAAACATGCAGATGTCATTATCCCCATCCCCGACAGCTATGGTGTTATAAAGCGCGCCGTTGTGTTTTGTCGCGGTCGCAGTAACTGCGTTTCCTTTGCATACTGAATGTGTACAGTGACTTTCCGGAGAATGAACGAACGTGATAGGGATTGAGACTTTACCGGTAGCGACGCTATATACGAACTCTAGCTTGTCGGTAAGCGCGAAACCAAGATTTAATTTGTTTTTCAGGCAGTTAACAACCATATCATAGCTGTCGCTAATGATACTGACTATGTATCCGCGTTTTTTAAATTCCTTTATCACTGCTTCCGCAAGTGTATTATCCATATCGAATATAACAATTTTAACAAGTGTTTTGACACATTCGCGCATTGAATTATCAAGTTGCTCACCGACAACGGAAAAAGATCCGAGATCATCGAGAGTGAAATTCATTTTATTTTTAGCTCTTTTTAATATTGCCCGTGAAACCTCATCATTTGCATAGTTCTCTATGTCTCCGTCGAGATATACGATTATTTCATTTTTCGAGACCGGTAATTGTTCTTTCTTCGTTTAGAACTGGTATGATAACGCTTACCATAGGCCCTCCAGAAAATATTGTTCATTTGTAATGGATATACCAAACGAGTGTTAAAGTCGGTAATAAAAAAGGAAATACATAAAACACAATATATCTAATAAAATCAGGCATTTTAATTCCTGATTGTTCGGCGATGCTTTTAACCATGAAGTTCGGACCATTTCCAATGTATGTGCATGCCCCAAAAAACACTGCACCCATTGAAATAGCCGAAAGAATTTTAGGATTCGCGACAATAAATGATTGAATATTTGGGGCTGTTAAGCCCGGATTTTCAGTAACCTGTGAGCATACCGCGATCGTAAAAAAATTCAAATATGTCGGCGCATTATCCAAAAAACTAGATAGAAATCCCGTCGCCCAATAATAGCTTTCGGCAGTAGATACTCCGAGTTGTTTTGAATTTAATGAAAGCCAATCTAAAGCGGGAATCATTGTTGCGAAAATTCCAGCAAATAAAATTGCGACTTCTTTAACAGGCTCAAAATTAAATTCATTTTTAACTCTCAATTTTTGAGGAGTGATTTTCATTGAAGCAATTGAAGATAATATCATTACAATTTCACGATAAGGGGATGGCCAAAATACTGAAACAATTATTACAGACAGTAACATTACATTAGAAAATCCATATATTTGAATAGCTATCGGAAGGTCATCGTCCAGATAATCAATATTTTTCTCAACATTTTTTTTGTGAGGAGCGTAATGTTTTTCTTGGTTATAATAATAAAAATCGACTATGAAAAAAATTGTTATGATTATTGAAATGGTCATAATCCATATATGGTAATTTTTTTCAAGAACCCAGAAAAATGGCACGCCTTTTAAAAATCCTAAAAATAATGGCGGATCACCGATAGGAGTGAGTGCGCCGCCAATATTGCTGACGGTAAAAATAAAAAATACAATAAGGTAACCCTGCAATCTTTCTTTATTAATTTGAATAAAAGGCCTGATTAACAACATGGATGCGCCGGTGGTTCCGATAAGATTAGAAAGGACGGAGCCTATAAGCAATATCGTTGAATTGACAAGCGGGCCGCCTTTATTACCGAATTTTATTAATATTCCACCTGTAACGATATAAAGGCTTCCTATAAGGCATATAAAGGAAAAGTATTCATGGAATGTTTCGATTACTCTATGGAAATTATTAAGAAAAACGAGGTAGTATAAAATAACGATGACGCCTGAAATAAATGAAAACCAATGATATTTCCTTTCCCAGAAATGCTTGTTAAGTAATGGCATTAAAGCGATTGAAAGTAATAAGAACATAAATGGAATTATTATATAAATGTCTGCCAATATTCCCCCCATTAAACATATAAATTTAGAATATGTTAGGAGTTCCTGAAATCAATAGTTTACAAAAATCGATCGATGAAGCGTTAAATATAGAACATTTTACATATGATTTAAAATTTAACGAATCGCCCTTGTTCATAAGTAATTTTTCATTATCGAGCGATATTTCCGCCGATCCGTTCAAAATGTAAATCAGCCTTTCACCCTGCTTTTTAAAAGTTGTAATTACTACGTCAATTTTGACGGTTGGAAGCAACTCGACAATGTATGATTCTATGGAGTTGTTTTGAAGTTTAGACGCCAGCAGTGATAAATATACTCCGGTAATTTCATTTTTAATCGTTTCAATTTCGGTTTTAGAAACATAAATATAATCTTTTTGCTCCACTTGTTTGAAAAAGTCTGAAAGGCTGATTTTATAGTATTTTAAAAGGGCATCCAGAGAATTTAAAGACGGAGATGTTTTTCCGTTTTCAATTTGTGAAACAAGACTTGGCGTTAGATTAATGCCGTCGGCAACGTCCTTAAGCGTACATTTCCTTTCATTTCTGATTTTTTTTAGAAAAAAACCTATATCCATATTTGTCACAATCCTATTAATTTGGCGATAATAAGCAATGTTACACAAATACCTACAGCGACAACAAGTCTGTCGATATTAGGGCCGCTTGAAGACTTGAGGGGATTTCCATTATTATCTTTGACTTCGTTTTGGCTTTGTTCGTCGGTATTATTTTGTTCCTTATTTTTTTCTTTCATTTTGTTCTCCTTTGTTCGATTTCAAAATTTTAGTGAAACTTATATTTTAATGTAATTTTATGAACCCGGGCGCGGAAAAAGAAAATATGATTTTACTGGTTCCTTTTGTAATTTCCGGATTATGAATGGCTGGGTAAATAAATTTTTTTTCATATTTCTTCGTTTTTTAACCGAGAGTTAATAAATGTTAAGTTTCATTAATAATTATATCATGTTCATGGATTGAAATCAAATATTTTTTAAATAAAATTTAAAAACTGCTTTTCCATGAATTGCCATCCGGCCGGTTCCGACGCCCGGCGCCTGCGCGCATTATAATTATGCTTGCATTTTAAAGCGTTATCGGGTATAATTTTTTAGAAGAAATTATTAAAACGTGAGCAACGGCCGTATTTTTGAATTGTGTTTGAGCGATGTATGAAAAAATCAATCGATGAAATAGAAAAAAATTTTCTTGTAGATGAATACGATAAAATAATAGGGAAATCCGAAGGCTTTTTACAAGTGCTCGAGTTAGCCAGGCTGTCGGCTTGTACGGATGTTCCGATCTTTATAGGCGGCGAATCCGGCACGGGAAAAGAAGTCATCGCCGATTATATTCACAAACATAGCGCGCGTTCTAAACAGCGGATTTTAAAAATAAACTGCGTGGCGCTGCCGGAAAATTTATTTGAAAGCGAGCTTTTTGGATATGAAGCGCATGCTTTTACAGGAGCCGTAAAGGCGAAAAAGGGGCTTTTTGAACTCGCTGACAAGGGGACGATTTTCCTTGACGAAATCGCCGAAGTTCCTCTTTCGCTTCAACCCAAGCTTTTAAGGACGCTTCAGGAAAAGGAAATTTTACGTATTGGCGGAAATATGCCTGTAAAAGTCGATTTCAGGGTGATCACGGCTTCGAATAAAGACTTGAAAAAAATGGTTTCTAACGGCCAATTTCGTGAAGACCTGTATTACAGGCTCAACGTAGTCGAACTGAAAATCCCGCCGCTTCGTGAAAGGCGTGACGATCTATCGCTTTTGATGGAATATTTCGTGAAAAAATTTTCAAAAAAATATAATAAAAGCATACTCGGTTTTGAAAAAAACGCCCTCGAATGCCTTGAAAATTATCCGTGGCCGGGAAATATAAGGGAAGTTAAAAACCTTGTCGAACGCCTTATAATTTTCGAAAAGTCGAAATATATTACAACGCAATTCTTCCCATCCGACCTGTGTTCCCGCGCGCGAGCATGTCAAAGCGGCGCCTGTTCGAACGATGCTGAAAAGTCCGCGCTGAAGCCGGTTGACGATTATGAAAAAAAACTGATTGAAAACGCGCTCTTGGAGTTTTCCGGAAACCGATCGCGCGCCGCCGAAAAATTGAAGATGCACAGAAACACGATATCGAGAAAAATCAGAGAATACGGAATAAATGTAAAAATTTAAAATTCAATATTGAAATTGAATATATACTTAAACGTGAAGTAAACTCCTACTAATTCAAATACGATGCCGGTTGTCATCCTTGACCAATATTCGATTTGCGTAATTTTATTAAAAACCTTGCCGACCGTTTTCGCGCTGAAAGCGAGTATGATCGCGAAAGCAACGACCGGCAGAGCCGTTCCTATTCCGTAAAGCGACGGGAAAATGAAATTCGAATCGTATTTTATCGAAAGCGGAATAAGGCTTCCGAAGAATAACGCCGCCGATACCGGACAGAAGGAAAGCGCGAATAAGACGCCGAGCAGCGTCGCGCCGGACATGTGGTTTTTTTCAGCGAACTTTTTAACGCCTTCGCCAGCAAGATTGCCGGAAAAATTCATGCTTAACAAGCCGAGTAAAAACAGCCCGGCTACGATTAAAATGGGGCCGAGCATTTTATTCATGTTTTTTTGTAGAAATTGGGCGATAGTTGGCACCGATGTGAAACCGGCGACTAAAATAACGCTTATTATTATGTAAGCGAGCATTCGGCCGAACATATAAGCTATTCCTGAAAGAAGCGTGTGCCAACCGCTATTGACTTTTTTTCCGATGAATGAGATTGCGGCGATATTTGTCGCCAGAGGGCATGGGCTGATCGAGGTCAATATTCCAAGCCATACGGCGGTAAACGATTGTAAGAAAAATTCCATGTTATTTTCCTTTATTTATTTCTTTTGAGAATGCTCTTGTTTCTTCTATTATATATTTTTCGAACTCGTCTTTGTTTCCGAGCAGTTCCCATACTTTATCAAGGTTTTTCCATGTTCCGGTTTTCGCGTTCGCTAAAACGACCGATTTTGTGATAAGTTTATAATCCGCGAGAAAATGTTCGTTCGCGGCCTCGTCGGTATTGAGCATTTTCCAAACCATGCGGCCGCTTTTCAATTCGTCGGCAAAAGTGTTGTGGATCGCATCTTTGGTGTAAGTTTCAATTTTGTGGCAGGATGGACAGCGCGCCGTCGTATAAAAATAATATACGATTATTTCGCCGGTATTTGATTTTTGAGAGCTAACTTCCGAAGTGGCGCCCGCGGGTGTCACGCTCGCTTCGCTTGCCGCTGAATTTGTTTTGCCGGCCGCTGAATTTATCTGTTCAGCCGCATAAACATGAGGTATCGAACATAAAAGCAATAACCCGAAGAATAAAATAGCGAGTTTGGTTTTCATTTAATGATACAACTCCCTTTATAAAGATACAAAATTTAAATGAAATATTTCAAGTATTTAGAATTAGCTTATGACAACATTTTTTTAATTTCTTCGATTGTGGGAACTTTTCCGGTGACCTTGACTTCTTCGTCGACGACGAGCGCTGGGGTGCTCATTACGCCATAACTTAAAATGTCCTGGATTTCAGTCACTTTTTCAATTTCGTATTCTATATTTAATTCTTTGGCGGCTTTATCCGTCATTTCGGCGAGCTGTTTGCATTTCGGGCAGCCCGTCCCGAGTATTTTTAAGTTCTTCACGATTGTTTCCTCCGGGTCTGATTAAATTTTATTTACATATAAAACGAAGCATTTTGTATGCCAATTAGCAATTGAAGCGGTTTCGTTAATTTTAATATTTGAAGGCGTGGTTTTGTTGCATATAAATATTGCATTGCACTTGTGCATTGCTTTAAATTTGTGCGACGAAGAAAGCGGGTGAAAAGAAGATTTTTTATGGAACATAGGATTAAACTCGTTTTATTAATCGGCAAATGTCGCTTTATATAATACGGCATCAAAATTGCTTTATTATTGCTGCAGGATTCTAATTTCAGGAGGACGACTTATGGCGGAAACGCAAAAACCGGGTTTTATTATGTGCGTATGCACCGGGAAATGCCCTGGATTTTCAAAAATGGATATATGGGATTTTATAAACAGAGTCAGAATCGAATTGCCGGTTGAATACGGATTTATACATCCTCAGCTTTGCGAGGAAGACGGCGACCGTTTTTTATTTGATTTTCTTAAAGCGCATAGAAAAGTTGTTATCGGCGGATGCGCTCCAAATATGCAAAATAAACTTTTCAGGGATGCTTTTAAAGCGGCCGGCCTCGATATAACTAAAGATCTAACGCCGCTTGACGTGCGTGATATGACGACGGATCAGGCTGTCGAAAAAGTCCGCGCGGCGCTTGAAAAAATGGAGGCGCAGCAATGAGCGAAACCACATTCATGGGCGTTGAACGCGATAAGATTGACTGGAAGCCTACGATAGATTATAAAAAATGCGACTATTGCATGGAATGCGTAAAATTTTGCCCGCACAAAGTTTTTGAAGTCAAAGAAAACGAAGAAATAAAATTGATCGTTAAAAATCCTAATAATTGCGTCGTTTTCTGCCGGGCGTGTTCAAAAACGTGCGGCCCTGATGCACTTTCATTTCCGGATAAAAACGAGACGACGCAAAAGATCAAGGAAATAAGAAAGGAGATGGAAGGCAATGGTTGAAAATTACGCCGTACTTCCATGCAACGGCCTTGATAAATGCGCCGGCGCAATTTCAAGGGAACTGGCGATAAAGTTATGCGAAAGTGCTAAAAATGAAATAATATGCCCGGTGTTTTACAGAGTCGCCGAAGCAAAATACAACAAAATTGCATGTGAACGAACTCTTTTAGTCATAGATGGCTGTCCGACGCGCTGCGCAAGCAAGCTGGCGGCGGAAAAAAAGTTGAAAACGTCAAGGAAAATTACGATAACCGAAGAGGCTAAAAATCGAAACATTGAATTGGCAAATAATTTAAGGCTTGGCGAAAATGAAAACAAGCTAATTGATATGATATTAGCCGAACTTTCCGATGCCGGCGGCAAGAACGCTCAATCTTCCGATAAAGTCCAGTTTCCAAATGAGTTTGAATATATAACTTATCAGAAGGATAAATTCATTTTCAGATTGCCTAAAAACGCCGGATTTTTCTTTAATGAAAACGATTGCTGGGCTTACGTGATCGGAAATAGGGCCAGGATAGGCGTTACCGATTTCGTTCAAAAAAGCCTTTCAGATATTTTATATTTTTTTCCGCCCGATATTGGCGCGAAAATAGATCAGTTTGGCGAGGCCGGTTCGGTCGAATCGGCAAAAGCCGTCGTTGAATTAATTTCTCCCGTGAGCGGCAAAGTCGTCGCCATAAATGAAGCGCTCGAACAAAAGCCGGAACTGATAAACGAAAATCCTTATGAATCAGGCTGGATCGCCGAACTTGAATTGGCTGATTTTGAAGAAGATAAGCAACTTTTAATCGGCTGCGATAAATATTTTGAAATAATGAAAAAAAAGGTGGATGAATTCAATGTCTAAGAAAATGAAAATCGTTCCGTGCAGCGGGATTGGCAAGGTCTATGGGCTTATCGCCAGAGAGGCGGTTTTAAAGGTCGTTCACGAATTATGTCCGGAAAAATCCGAAACGGTTTGTCTCGGATACATAGTTACCGGCGATAAAGAAGTCAAGGAAAAAATGGAAGGCCGGGAGTGCATTACCGTTGACGGTTGCCCTAAAATGTGCGCATCCAAAAATGTTTCAATAGCAGGCGGCGTCGTGAAGGAAGAGGTCAAAGTAATGGATACGGTCAAGGAAATCAAGAGCAAAAATTATGGCACGGCGACCAGGCTGGAAGCCGACGGCGAAGCGGTCGTTAATGCCATCGCGGCGAAAATCGCCGGAAAAATTGCTTAATTGAAATAAAAATTGGAAGGAGATTATAAAAATGTCAGACGCGAAAATAGGCGTAATATCATGCAGCGGCGAGGAATGTCTCGGCGGAACCATTTCAAGGCTTGCCACGAGAAAAGTTCTCGAGGAACTCAAACCCAAAGAAGCGGTGACGCTTTGCCTGCCCTTATTTCTCGCCGGCGGCGAAGAAGAAAGAGGCTTTGCGAAAGTGTTTCCGACGATATCGGTCGACGGCTGCGATAAGCTTTGCGCTAAAAGAGGCACCGAAAAATACAGCGGCAAAATAAACGGTTCTATAGATATTTCGAAGATCATAGGAAACGAGAACGCTCTTAACACTAAAGTCGTCAGGAATAAAGATCTCAAAGATGAACATATTCAAATGATTAATAAGGTCGCCGATGAAATAGTTAAAATGATGAGCGGCATCGATCCGACGGCTGGAAAACCATGCGGCTGTTGCTGCGGCGGCAAGTGCTAAATAAAACAAAAAAAATAAATTAGGGGCTGGTTATTCAGGAGTCGTGAAAGCGGCTCCTGATTTTTTTCAAGGATACTTCTCAGACGGAAAATGTTTGGCACTAAAGTTGCATAAAAATTATTGGCGATTAAAAGGATGGTGGTTTAAATGTCAAATCAAATTCAAGAAAAATTTGAAGTAACTGAAAAAAATGAGATTGTAACGGAACCCAATATTTATTTATGCGGCGATTCGGGTTGCGCCGTTAATAAAACCATGCCGCCAAATGCTTCACTATATTTCAAAATTATATCCGGCGTCTTTTTATGGTATTTCGTATATAGTTATCTCGAAATTCTTTCTAAATTTTTAACATACGAAATTTTTAAGTTAACCGCCGGAACACATTTTGCAAGTTCGATAGAGTTTATGATTTTTGAAGTTCCAAAGGTTTTAATGCTTCTTGTGATCGTCGTTTTCTTCGTCGGCATAATTCGCTCTTTTTTTACGGCCGAACGGACACGAAAAATACTTGCCGGGCGAAATGAATTTTTCGGAAATGTTCTGGCCGCAATGCTCGGCATCGTTACACCATTTTGTTCATGTTCCGCTATACCTTTATTTATAGGGTTTGTCGAAACCGGGGTGCCGCTTGGCGTGACTTTTTCTTTTCTTATAGCCGCGCCGATGATAAATGAAATCGCGCTTGTTCTGCTTTATGGAATGTTTGGAATGAAAGTCGCGGCGCTGTATTTATTCACAGGACTATTCATAGCTATATTAGCAGGTTATATAATAGGAATATTGAAATTAGAAAGATATGTCGAAGAATGGGTTTTCAAAGTAAAAATTGGGGATTCCGAAAACGCTTCAAATGAACTTTCATGGAACGATAGAATAAATTACGCGATTAACGCGGTTCGTGAGATAGTTTCTAAAGTCTGGCTTTATATAATCTTCGGTATCTCAGTCGGCGCTGGAATTCATGGTTATATTCCGGAAAATCAGATGGCCGCGATAATGGGAAAAGACGCATGGTGGTCGGTTCCCGCAGCCGTATTATTTGGCGTTCCGATGTATTCGAATGCCGCTGGAATAATCCCGATCGTCAAGGCGCTCATGGAAAAAGGCGCGGCGCTTGGAACCGTTCTCGCCTTTATGATGTCGGTTATAGGCTTATCGCTTCCGGAAGTTATAATACTCAAAAAAGTTTTGAAATGGCAGCTTATTGCCGTATTCGTCGGCGTGGTTTCGGCCGGAATATTGATAGTTGGCTATCTTTTCAATGCACTTGTATGAAAATGTTGCTCCGGTTTTATTTTCGACGTTAATTAAAAAATGATATGCTTTGTTTATTTCATTCTCTTGACGCAAGTCAATTACAAAGCTATGAAAGCGTGTTAGAATGGAAACAAAATAAATGGGAAAAATAATTTAAAAAGGGGTGCAAGTATTTTAAAATCAATTAAGTTCTTACTAAGCATTTTAATTATCGCCGGATTGGCATTTTTTATCAAAAATAATTTTATGATAAAAAATGTAACTGTTTTTAATGCGGTTTCCATGCCGCTCAAAGAAACGATATTCGGCGTTGGATATGTCGGCGCAGAGATCATATCAGACGTATCAACCCAGGTTTCCGGAAAAATACAAAAAACCCCGTTTGCCGAAGGATACGAGATAAAATCTGGCGAAGTTTTAATAATGATCGATGATTCGGAATTCAAAAACGTCCTTGCTGCGGCAAATGTTAACCTTCAAAAGGCGCAAGCGCAGCTTGAATTAGTAAGGACTAATATTTCGCAGATCAAGGAAAATATGGTAATTGCGCAGTCGAACAAAGAAAAAAGCAGCGCCGTAGCCGAATATAACAAGAAAGAAATCGGACGATACAAAACGCTTCTTGATTCCAGTCAGGTGGCGCAAAAAGCCTATGATGAAAAGCAAATGGCTTACACCGTTTCGGATAGGGAATACAATAATGCCTTGACCTCGCTGCGAATGCTTGAGATCGACAAGGAAAAACAGATTGCAACGGAAAAATCAGCGGTGGCGGATGTCGAAAATACCAAAATAGCCATTAAACAAGCTGAATTGAAATGTGAATATTCATTAATCCGCGCGCCTTTTGATGGTATCATAATCAAGCGTTTCGCCGAGGAAGGCATGGTCGTTAATTCCGGAAGTCCGGTAATGCGGATTGTGAAAAAAGGCAGTTACTGGGTTTCGTCATATATCGATATCAGCCAAATGCAAAACATTAAAGCCGGTCAAAGCGCCGAAATAATTTTGAACCGCCAGCCGGACGTTAAATATGCCGGAAAAGTATACAGAATCGAGCAGGAAGGCGATAAAGTCACTGAAGAACTGAAAGTAGATATATTGTTTGATTCGAATATTCAAAATTTATATCTTGATGAAAAAGCCGAAGCGCATATTGAAATATCGAATAAAAACGCTCTGGCCATACCGGCTAAGTGCATCATATCGAAGAATGACTCGAGAGGTGTTTTTATTTTAAACGATTCGAAAACCGTCTTCAAAAAAATTAAAACCGGGATTTCAGATAAATCCGGGTTCATGGAAATCAAGGAAGGCTTGACTGGCGGGGAAAAAATCGTTTATTTTGAAGAAATGCAACGATTGACTGAAAATGAAACCGTGGTTTTAAAAAAGGAAGGTTTATAATTATGAACCTTGCATTCAAAGATATATTGCATAATAAATTAAGATTTATAATGACGTCTCTTGGACTTGGACTTTTACTAACAGTCGTAATGGCCATGAGTGGAATATATGCCGGGCTTGTTTTCGAAGCGAGCGTGCTTGTCGAAACGTTAGGCGCTGACCTGTGGGTCGTGCAAAAAGATACTTTCGGCCCATTCGCCGACAATTCAAAAATTTCCGAAATATACGGCAGCGTTTTAGGGGCGATAAACGGCGTCACTGAATATAATCTTGTTTCATTTCAAACTTTGCAAGCTATAGTCGGCGACAACAAAAAACGCCTGACTATAGTCGGCCTTAAGAAAGAGCCGGCGGCATTTTCAAATAAAATAATAACCGGAAACTATATTAAAAGCAGTCATTATGAGTTGGTCGCAGATATTTCACTCGGGTTGAAATTAAATGAAAGCATTAAACTCGGCTATGATAATTTCAAGATCGTAGGTTTGACGAGCGGCGTGGTTAATTCTTCAGGTGAAGCGGTAGTTTTCATGACATTGCAGGACGCTCAAAAGATCCAGTTCCAGAAAAATAACGAAGCTATAAGAAACGATAAGCTCCAGTTAAAAAATTCGCTGAATGTAAACGAAAATTCAAAAACCGATAAAACAAAACTTGAAAAGATATATAACAACCATATTATCAACGCAATAATTTTATCGACTGATAAAACGCTAACGGATTCGGTCGCTAACGCGATTAAGCGCTGGAGCTATTTTAATGTTTTCACTTCCGGGGAAGAAATAGACATATTGTCTAAGAATGTGATAGAAAAGCCGAAAAAACAGCTCGGACTTTTTAAAATGATACTTTTAATAGCCGCGACCGCA
>CAZJFS010000093.1:0-16733 GCA_964545075.1 uncultured bacterium | reverse complement strand
GTATCTGATGCGTCCGCCCCGTCTCGAGCGTAAGTTCGAGCAAGCTCCGGTTTTTTTGGGGGTCATAGGAGATGACCCTGTAATGCGTGATCGCTTCGGCGCCTTTTTCGTCGACGCGATATTTATTTGAAACATGCCTGTTTCTGGCGATAGGTTGGTTTATCGTTCCGGTGGTTGACCTGAAGCGTCCTTCAACCTCGGCCGTATATTTTCTATCGATACGGTTCTCGAAAAGCATGCGGTCCATAAGCGCCTGCGTTATTTCGTCCTTGGCGAATATCACGAGGCCGGAGGTCCCTATATCGATGCGGTGGATGTGCCTCGGGACGGAACGCGCGTCGTTTTTTTCATGAAAATACCACTGCAGCGCGTTTGCGAGCGAATTGGTATCGTCCGGCGAATCGGGATGTATCTTTATTCCCTTCGGCTTATCGACTATTATAATAAAATCGTCCTCGTAAGCGGTGGAAATGTCGAAGCCGCATTTTACGGGTAAAAGAGAGGATGTTTCAGGTTTAAAAATGCCTTCGATGCGAAGCTCCGGTTTTTTTTGGACTCCCTCGCCCCGGCCGACGCCGCAAAGGCTTATTTTAAGTTTTGACGCCAGCGCTTCGATGCCGGGCAGGTCTCCGAAAATAAGCTTGACGAGATTGCTGACGGTGATATCGGGAAATACGCTTCCCGAAAATTCGAGGAGCAGATCGTTCCCGCGCCGGGCCGCGCCGTGTATTATGCCGCCGTTGTTCGGATCGAATTTTATTATCATGATGAACTTTTGTTTTTTGAAAGAAGTTCTCTGGCGTGAGATATTCCGATATCCGAGTCATTTCCGAGCATACGCGCTATCTCTCCCTCAATTTCCTGTTCCGTAAGCCGCTGGATATTTATGAGCGTTTTTTCGTTATTCACCACTTCTTTTTTGACGAGGTAGTGGTGGTTTGAAAATGAAGCGATTATAGGCGAATGGGTTATGCAGATGACCTGTTTTTTCGAGGCTATCGCCCGGAGTTTGTCGCCGATGGAATTGAGCGTAAAGCCGCCTATGCCCGTATCTATTTCGTCGAATATTATGGCCGGCACTTCGGAATAATCTGAAAGCACGTTCTTTATCGCGAGCATTATTCGAGACATTTCGCCGCCCGAAGCGGTTTTGGCGATAGGCGTCATCGGCATGCCCGGGTTCGTGCGGATCATGAATTCGACGGTTTCAAAACCGTTAGGGCCGGCATTTTCGATCGAGCGCGATTCGGGAGAATGAATGGCGATCTGGAAGATGGCGTTCTTCATGTCGAGAGCGTGAAGCTCGGGATTTATAACGCCTTCAATTTCCTCTTTTTTCCCTATCCTCAGACCCGATACGCTATCGGCTATCGTTAAATATTCGCCGAAAATTTTTTCTATTTTTATGTTTATCGTCGAAAAAGTCTGATCGAAGTTTTGAAGCTCGTCGAGCTTCCTCGAAGTCGTCGCAAGATAAGCCAGTATATCCGGCACCGTCTGGCCGTATTTTCTTTTGAGCGATGAGATTAGATGCTGCCTTTCGATCTTTTCATCGAGTTCGTTCTCCGAATAATCCAGCCTCGACGAGAGGTCCACGACGGTTTCCGAAACGTCCTTCATCGTGTAATAGGCGTCGTTAGCGGCTTCGGCCAGCCGCTCGAACGAACGGTCGAAGCCGGCGAGCCTGCTTAAAAGGCTGACGACCCTGGATATACCGTCGGTGACGGACGGAGATTCGCCGCCGTCTAACGTCGATAATATTTCTTCTCTTATTTTAGCGATGTTTTCCGCGTTCTTTAAAAAATCTATTCTTTCGGCGAGTTCGGCTTCCTCGTTGTCCGCGAGGGCGGCTTCTTTTATTTCGTTCACCTGATATGAATATAGATCGATCTCCCTGGCGCGCTCGCTTTCGGAGGCCATAAGGGACTCTTTTTCGGCGACGAGCGCTTTGAGCTCCCGGTATTTTTCAAGAAGCGCGTTTTTTAATTCAGCCATTTCGGCTCCGCAATAGCGGTCGACGAGTTCCGATTGTATTTTCGGGTCCAGGAGCAGGAGCTCGTCGTTCTGGCCGGATATTTCAACGACCTTCTGGCCGATCTTTTGAAGGACCGAAAGATTGACTTTCGAACCGTTGACGTAGTTCTTGGTTTTGCCGTCGGGCGCTATCGTTCTTGAAACTATTATTTCGTCGCCGTCCGGTTCGATCCCGAATTCATCCAGCAGATCCGCGGCGCCCGGAAGTTTTCGCGAGTTGACCGTAACGGTTATCTGCGCATTTTCCCGTTCATCGCGCATTTTAACTATTCCGGAACTCTGTCCGAAGGCGAACGCGACGGCGGATATCACGAGCGATTTTCCGGCTCCCGTCTCGCCGGTGAAAACGTTAAGGTTAGGTCCGAGCTCGAATTCGAGTTTTTCGGCCATGGCGATATTTTTAATGGATACTTCGCTTATCAATTCTTATCACTCATCTATTTCTGTCTGGTAATTCTTTCGAAAACCGTGTAAACGAGGTTGTTATAAAGGTCGCGTCCGATCCTGAGGACTTCGGCGTCGTTCAATACTTCGGACGAGCGCTCGAGGGTATCCATCAAAAGATACGCTCCGCGGTATATTTGAGACGGATCGAAATTTCCGAGCGAAGCCCACCAGTTCTGGCAGGAATAAAGCGCCTTATCCATGAGTTTTCTGGCTTTGGAGTCGCCGCTTCTTATGGCCGCGCGCAGGACGTGATGGGTCAGCTGCCACTGGTTATGGTGAATGGGGTTGAATTTACTCTGCCATAAGGGATAAGGATCGTCGGAATAGAGGTCCTGAAGGGATGCGCTCCATGTCGAAGGGGGCACGAAGGCGTCCTTCATTTTGAATTTATCGAATATGTCCGACATTTTGGCGAGCTTGATATTGGTTTTATTCTTCATCGCGTGCAGCAGCGAGTGCAGGAATTTTTCGTGATAATATTTATGGTGATGCCCGAAAGTTTCAGCGTCCATGGCGATGATCATATAACCGTCGCCGTCGCCTACCGCGCTCCTGATTATTTCTTCGGCTTTTTCAGCGAAGTCGGTGCCCTTCCACTGGTGAAAGGATATTTCGTTCGACCATGAATTGGAACGGAGAAAAACTCCCGATCCTTCGACGCGGCAGATGGAGTTCCACGGAATATTCGGGTCGTAATAAGTATACGGAAGATCGTCGGTGACGAGCCAGTCGTAGCCGATCTTTTTAGTTATCTTGGCTATGCGCGAGCTGTAGCACATTTCCGGAGGAAAAACTCCGCGCGGTTTATAATTTTCCCCGAAGACCGACCTGTTTCCTTCATTATTTATTTTCAATTGGCGTATAACTTCACTTTCAGGAATGAGTGGAAATATCGGATGGTAGGCTCCCGAATCGACGAATTCAAGATTGCCGGAATCCATGGCGTTCTTAAGATTTTCGAGGACGTCGGTATGGCCGCGGTCGCTTAAAAGTTCGGTGAGCGAATAATTCATGTTGACGGTGAATTTCGGCGAAAGACTGGAATTAAAGATATCCGAAAGCGGCCTGTAACATTCATCGGTTATCCTGTCTATGACGAAACCGAGCTGCGTCGGCGGCTGATAAAGGTGAAAAAGGAAAGAAAGATAGTACATCGAAACGTTCTCCTTAAAATAAACGCTTTTTTAAAATAAAAAAACACAACCGCCGATTTTTCATAGCGGTTAAATTAGAGCGCTTGAATTATTATTAGCTTAATTTATCAAAAAAAACGCATAAAGTCAACGAAGCTTGACAAGATAATTAAAAAATTTGCTTTCGTGTATTTACAAATAAAAAAACTTGTGGTAATATAACAAATCATATCTAATACTATAGTAATGAAGGCAGTGTGAAAAATGAAGGTCAAAAAGCCCGTCAATAAGGATAAATTAAATGGCGCGACCGGCGATACCGCCAGAAACGCAGTCTGGGACCTTTCAGAGTTATACTCGTCTCCTGACGATAAAAAGCTCGCCGCGGACCTTAAACTCGGCGTGAAGCTTGCCGCCGATTTCAACAAAAAATATTGCGGAAAGGCCGGATCAGATAAATTCAGCGTCGATTCGATGCATAAGGCTCTCGTCGAATACGAGAATGTGATGGAGATCGCCAATAAGACGATACAATACGCTCATCTCTTATTCTCGCTCGACACTTCATCCCAGAAAGCCAAAGCTCTTCTCGGAAAAGCGGAAGAAGTCTGCGCCGACATCGACAACGATACGCTCTTTTTCAGGCTCGAGATCTGCCATGTCTGCGATCACAAGATGGACGATTATTATAAAGCGCCTAAACTCGCGAAGTATAAGCACTTTCTTAAAACGGTAAGAGCCTTCAAGAATTATCAGCTAAGCGAAGCCGAAGAAAAAGTGATCAATCTTAAAAATTTAAGCGGCAGAAATTCCGTCGTGAAACTTTTTGATGAATTGACGTCCTCGTTCCGTTTTGAAATGAAAATGGAAGACGGCAAGCTTCATAAGATGAACGCGAGCCAGCTTAGAAATTTGCGTTATCATCCTTCGGCCGATATCAGAAAACGCTCGTCGGAGCTCTTTTTCGGTAAATATTCAGAAAATCTTCTGACGATCTCAAGCTTATACAATATGATCACGCGCGACGCGGCTACCGAAAACAAGATGAGAGGTTACAAGCGTCCGGATGAATCGATGAATGTTTCCAATGAACTTCCGAACAAGGTCGTCGATACCTTAATAGACGTGACCACGAAAAACACGAAGATCGTTCAGCGCTATTACACCCTCAAAGCGAAACTTCTGAAGGTCAAAAAGCTCAATCTCTGCGATATATACGCTCCTACGGCTAAAAGCGCAAAAAAATTCACGTGGGACGAAGCGCGCGAGATCGTGCTTGAGAACTTCAAAAATTTCGACGATAAGTTTTATGAACTGGCTAAAAAATTCTTCGATAACGGCTGGATAGACGCCAGACTTTTAGACAGCAAACGCGGCGGAGCATATTGCTCGTCATCATATCCGGGCCTGCATCCGTACGTTTTCATGAATTTTACCGGCAGCATGCGAGACGTCATGACGCTCGCCCATGAGCTCGGGCACGCTATCCACTCCATGCTTTCATCCAAAAATACCATATTGAATTTTCACGCGATACTTCCGCTCGCTGAAACCGCATCCATATTTTCAGAGCGGATCGTAAGCGACAATATATTCAAGAGACTTACCGATAAGAACGAAAAAATATCGCTTCTCACGGGTATGCTAGAGGACTTTTTCGCTACATCAGTGCGCCAGAACATGTTCACGCGTTTTGAGCACGCTGCCCATCTCGCATCAGCCGAAAACATACTTTCATCGGACGAGCTGACGGCTATTTATAAAGATGAGCTTAAGATAATGTTCGGTTCGGCCGTAAATATCACCGAAGATTTTCATGTCGAATGGTCTCACATTCCCCATATATTCCATACCCCTTTCTATTGCTACAGCTATAACTTCGCGTTATTGCTGGTGCTGGCTCTCTATCAGAAATACTGCGAGGAAGGGCCAAAATTTAAAAAGGGCTTCATGGAACTTCTTTCGTCGGGAAGCTCAAAATCGCCTCAGGAATTGCTTTCAGCCATGAAGATAAACATAGCCGACCCCAAATTCTGGCAGAAAGGCTTCGACTATATCTCGGCCAGAGTCAATGAACTTGAAAAGATAATAAAAGAAAAGTAAAGTAAACTAAAAAAGCATAAATTTTGCTGTTCAAAATCAAAAAATCAGGAGGAGTTAGTAATGGAAAAAGAAAAACTTCCTACGTTTCGTTGCACGACCGAGTTCGCAAATTTAAAGGTGACATCAGAACCTTACGTTGTTTTCACGAACAGGGGATACGCTCCGGTAGTTGACGTCGAAAATCTGACCGATAACACCAAGTATCAGTTCTATATCCAGGCCCTTTCGGTCGCTAAAAAATTCGAAGAATTAAGAAAGGACAACAGCGAAAATTTTACCGGTATTTCGATCCGCGTAAAGAAAGAATCCAACGATAAATTCGCGCCTTACGTTATCGAAAAAATATAACTTCGCGGTTCTCTTTATATAATATTATACAACATAAAGACGCAGGGGCGCACTTTTAAAAAGCGCCCCGGCGTTTGTATTTGAATCATTTTGACATTTTTGAAATAAAATTTTTATTGATTTTATTTGAAACGGATAGTATTTTAAATTTATGCGTCTATCGTCATTTTTTATTAAAACAACCAGGGCGTCAGCTTTTTTATTTCTGGCGTCGTCCTTAATCTGCGTTGCTCCGATCGCCCCCGTTCATGCCGGCGATGAGCAGCCGCCGCAATACGTTCCCGAAGAACGCCTCGATTTCGATCCAGCCGACCTCGCGCTTTTGAAGGTTGAACGGGTCGACGGCAAGCCTTTTCTGGCCCTTATCAAAAATCTGCATACCGGGCGCCAGTTCGAGTATGTTAAGGGCGATTTCATCGGGCCTCTCGAGGTATATTCGATAGACGAAATGCAGGTGGAACTCCGTGAAAGGCTCAGCATGAGAAAATTCATGCTCGCGCTTCCGATCGAACGCGTCAATAAAAAAGCCGAAACGATGGTAAAAGACGAGTATGAGCTCCTATACGATAAAGCCGTGCTGGTTTATAAAAATGGCGACGTCAAGCTCGCGCTGGAATTACTTTTAAAAGTGGTTGAAGCCAAGCCGCATTATGAAGAAGCGCTTTTCTTCCTGGCATACGTTTACCATGAAAATAAATATTATAAGGAAGCTTACGATTATTATCTGCGAGTCGTGCGTGAAAATCCAAGAAACTATAAATGCATGTATAACATGGCTGAGATTCTTGCCGCGAACCAGAAAAATAACGACGCTATTTTCATGTTGAAAAAATGTCTCTCGATAAGGCCCGACTATGAAAAAGCCCTTGAGCTTTACAATACGATAATGGATGAGCTCGACTATCAGAAAAACAAACAAAAAGAAAATTCGCAGGACGAAAAAACACGCAGGCGCAAGATGGAAGAATTAAAAAAATCCGTGTCGGATTACGCCGAGGCGATAAAAAAACTCGAGGCGGATCTTGTCGATGCTAAACGCTCCCATAAGAAAACGACTGAAATAGAAGCCGAACTTACCCGCAACAGGGTCTTATACGATAACAACTCGAGAATACTCGAGGATTACCTGAAAAAATAAGTTTTAAAAAACCGCGGTGAGGCCGATAAGCCCGTAGAAATCCCTGATGTTATTTACTGGATACCTCAGGTATTCTTTAAGCTTTCCGCCCAGTCCGGTCCGTACGTACATGGAATCGGTGACTTTTTGCTCATACCGAAGTTCGGATCCTATCATTCCATAACTTGCGTAATAGATCGATTCGTTCAAGCCTATATCCAGAAGTTCCAGTTCGGAATCCAGCACAAGCCTTTGCTTTTCGCTGAGATACTTTATCCAGTTCGAAAATACCTTGAATTTGTTCTGCGACGGATAGTTGACCATCGATTGAAATGGCGTTATATAAGCTTGTTTTATATCCAGGTTATAGTAGATGGTGTCCGAATATTTAAGCGAGAGGAACGCGCCGGCGTCCGTTTCGGTTTCATTGAATCCTGCCGCGTTAAGATAGTTATATTTCGTAAAATTGACGTAGGGCGTCAGCGTGCAGTGAGGCGTCCAATCGTGCGAATATGAGAGATTGAAAAAATGCTTGTCGAAATTAAGGCAATAGGAACCGAGCGCTTCGGGGCTGTAAGCCCGCCTGTCGATATATCCGTTAAAGTTGATTTTTGAAACGGGTGAAAAATCAAGGTTAATGGAATAATCCATTTTTACGTTGTTATAATTTCCGGGCGCGGAATAAGCCATTCTGTTATTTCCAAATTCGGCCTTTAATTCGTATGTTATATCCGTATAATGGATGTAGTCGGGATCTGGATTTACGGGTTTACTGTGGAATGCGTACTTTTGAAAAAACATCGGAGTGCGCGTGATCTTCGGCATCTTATGCAGGAGTTTGAAACTCGCCGCGGAATAAGCGTAATCGTCGGTTGGATGCGACGGATATTTATTTTCGGAGCCTTCGACCTTGAAAGTGTAATAATTATTTTCAGATGTCATATGATCGATGACCCAGCCTAATTTAAGGTCGGTTTTAGCCAGGTCGTTGAACAGCCCGTAACTGAAACGCGAAAGAAACCCGTCAAAATAAAGTGAAGACACGGTTTGATGGTTATGCGATATCGCGTACTGCATGAGCGTCCGGTTGTAAACGTTGGATATGTTTAAAAAGTCCGCGTCCTGAGGAGTATGGCTTACGCCGTAGAAATAATTTTTAAAATCGAATACCTGGCGGTTGTTTATCTGAGCGAGATTTTCAAATTTTAATTTTCCGCTTAGAAATTGATTGTCGCTGGCGTAAGTGTATCTTAAAAGGGAAAGGGTAAGCGGATCGCGCGCGGTCTTGTAATAATATCCCATCCTGCCGTCGTATTCGATCTCACCGCCGGCTTTTGTGTTTTCGGTATCGTAAAAATACGCCAAAGCCCGGCCTTTAAGCGCGAATAGCGCTATCAATAAAGCCAGGGCGGCTATCGCGAATATTCTTGTCGTCGATTTTATATTTTTAATCATTTATAATATTAACCATGTAAAACTCAAAAAAATCATGTTTTGCTTTTTTTATAACGTTTAGTCGGACTACGCTCTGTCGAACTGGGGGCATTCGTGATTTATGATGTCGATCAATTCATGGTATTCATCTAATTTTTCACCATAATTCTTTTTGACCGCTTTAAATAACGAGTTCAGAGTTTCCGTGTATTTTTCAAGCCTGATTTTTACAAAGGCCGAATAATCGAACAATGGGACCAGCCTTTCGGGTTCGTTTGCCGTAAGTTTCAAGCAGCCCGCGGCGTTAACCGGCACGGCTGAAAATAAAAGCATCATTAAGACTAGAAAAATAATCGTTCTTTTCATTTTTACCACTCCCTGTTTTTGGGTTTTAAATTTATTTTGTTTTGTTTTTCATAGAGATCGCGCAGGAGCTCGTTAGCGTAATCGAGCTTTTGAGTATAACTTCTTATCTGAGAGCTCATTTCTTCAAGTTGCTTCCGGCTTGCCGAAACGTCGAGCAGGCCGCCTGAGTTAGCCAGGTTCGAGGCTATGCTGCTTTTTAGAGATTCGGTGACGGCCATTTTTTTTATGACGTCGACTTCCAGGCCGCGTTTTTCACGTTCGATATAATCGATGTCGCGGTCTAAAGACTGCTTGAATTCGCTGTCTTTATAGTTCATGTTAAAACCGTTTCCGAAATTTTTAGCCTGGGAGATTCTCGCGCGCAGATAGTTCGCTTCCTCGTTCTGGCGGGCCGCGATGTCCGCGTCGAAATTTTTTTCTTTCTTATAAAGTTTGTTTTTGGCGTATTCCATTTTAAGGTCGCGTTCGGCCACGGCGCCTCTGAATTTATATTGCGCGACTTTGGAAGGGGCTTTTACGACCTCGGAAATATATGAACCGTCCTTATAAATGGTCCTGAAAAGCGCGCCGTTTAAAAGCTGCGTAATTCCGGCCGCTTCGACCGTCGTCATTTCCGATTCGGGGATGTGTATATCGAATTCGTCGTAAAAATTTATCGTCGCTATAGTTTGCGGTTCTATTTTAAGCTTGTCGCCTGCTAAAAGCTTTAGATTGGTTTTGGCTATCTCCCATCTGTTAAGGGAGACCATTATGTAAACACGGCCTTTTTCAACGTTTAATATTATGTCTTTCGAATGCAGTTTTTTGTAGTTAGCCACGGCGTAAGCGTCAACTTCGGCTTTTACGGCTGAAACTGATGATAGAATTGATATGATAAATACTAATATCAGAAGAATATGATTTCGCATGTTAAAAATATCGGCAAAAAATAATTATTTTTGACAAAAAAGTATATTGCATGGTAAAATAAGCCAATATGAATGAAGAGCGCAATGTCGAAAAAATTCCGGAACCGGAAGAGATAAAAAAAGAAACGGGATCAGGCGGCCAGGCTATTGAAGCGGTTGACAAGCAGGCTGAAGCCGAAGCTTATCTGTTCGAGCTAACCCAGCGCCGCAGAAAAAAACCTCGAAACGGCATGGATTTATTCTGGAAAGCCATAATATTCGGGCTTTTAGGCGGTCTGATCGTGGCCGTAAGTTATCTTTTCATCCTCAGGGACAGTGATTCCGCCGATGAATACCTTCATTATTTCGGCGGAATGGTAACGGCTATTGAAACGTTTAAAGGAAATTCCGACGCCATATTGGACCGCTCCTTCGAATTGATACGAAGGGGAATGAATGACGAAACGGGCGAGACGTATTTGAAGGAAAAGGAAGAATTTTTCCAGGTTATAACCGGAAATATTTCCGCCTGCGAATACGCTAAAAAAGAAATAGACAAGGTTCTTGTTCCGTATAAAGCGGAGCGCGCCCGCAAAGATATAATTAATTTTTTTAACGAAGCCGAAAAATGCATGCGGGAACTCGAAAAAGCTATAGCTGAAAATTCAACTGAAAAATTCGAATCGGTAAAATCGAAAATTGAAGAGCTGAAAAAAGTTAAAATATCGGGTTATGTATATATAGATTAGATGTTCTTGGATTCGGATAGAGCAAGTTCGGCGATTTTAACGAGCCGTTCGGGATCGAATGGCTTGGTGATATATCCCGCCACGCCAAGTTCTTTTGCCATAATGACGTCCTGCATGGTTTTTCTGGCCGTGACCATTACCACGTTCAATGAACGCCCGAGTTCGCCCTTTATCTTTTTTAAAAGTTCGAAGCCGTTAGTTTCAGGCATCATAATATCGAGAAAGGCCATATTTATGTCGGGATCGTTGATAAGATAACCCCAGGCCTCTTTAGCGCTGGTGGCCGTGACCGTTTCATAATTGCTGTTTTCGAGAACGTCTTTAATATACATACAGATATCCCGTTCGTCATCGACGATAAGGATCTTTGAGAGCTTTGCCTGCTTAACGGAAGGAATGTCGGAAAGGCCGGGAACCGTTTCGACGTGAGGTGTTTCGGGCACATTGCTTTTTACCGGCTCTTCTTCTCCGTAAATGAAGACATAGGTGATCTTAAGCGATTTAAGCATATTTATGATGTTTAAATCTAAGGTTACGTCCTTATTTACGAGGACGACCTTGGTGTTTTCCATATAGACCGGCTTACTTAACTTGAGACCTATCGTAAGATCGGTTACGTTAATTATTTTTTCCATATATCAAACACCTTCAAGGTTTGCGGATGAACTACATCCAGTATTTATTCGCTACGGAAGTAAAAAGACAAACAAAAGCGACTTTCAAGATATAGATGTTCATTGATATAACCCCCATAAAATTATATGTTTTCCCATACCATTTCGCCCTTAAGACGGTTCAGGAACGTTGATATGAAGTTTTGACGTTCGGCTGCCATGTTCTTGCCGGCTTCGGTCTGGACGGACGCCTGGAGTTTCGAAACTTTTTCGGCGAAATTTTTTATAAGAAGCTTTAAAGGTAATTTTTCGGAAGCGCCGCGATAGAAGTGGCGGATGATGCCGATTGCGCCCATTGATTCCAGGCATATCGCATCGTTCGCGATTTTCGCTTCGGCGGTGTTTAGCTGGCCGTTGATGTTCATGTCCTCGAAGTTCGATAAGAAGCGTTTTTTGAAATCTTCTTCCTTATCTAAAAGCGGAAGGACGCTTTCGATTTCTTTGGACGTGAATCTGGCCAGAAGGCATAAAAGAGCAGCCATATCTTTGTCGGCATGCTCCAGTGCGGCTATGTATCTGGCGATGTTCATAGTTCTTACGCTGTGCTCAAAACCTATATCTTCTTTTTTGTTAGCAAAAGATTCTTCAATATAAGGAAGAAGGTCATACAGCCATTTTAATTCCGCATTTTGCGTCATTTTCAAACCCTTTTAAATATTTTGAGCGTTGATCTTAAAATAATACTGAAAAAATTTTATCACAATTTTATTTGCGTGTCAACCTTTAATTATTTTATGATCGATACCCTATTTAAAAATGTGTTTGTCGATGTCGTCGCTTTCAAGCTGATCCGCCGTGTAATCGAGCGTTTTTATGTCGCTTCGTATCGCATACCTTTCGTTAACGGCTTCTATCCGGGAAAATTTCACCTTTTGAACTTCCATGTTTATCATCCAGAATTGTTTTATTATGACAAGTTCGAGCATTATAAGCGCCATGAGTATCGCAAGGTCTATCATAATTATCATAAATGCCCACCCTCCTTCGGGTTATATCTTTTTTATCGATGCGCGTTTTTCATTTATTCAGCTATTATGGTTTTTTAAAAAGCATATTTTATGCCATTTTTGAATTATTTACAAAAAACCTCTTATTTTGCTTGAATTTCAACGAAAAATGTTGTAAAATCAGTTGAATTAAATACGGATAATGATTTTTTTCAGCGGGCGTTTTTAAAACGCGTGTAGAAAAAATGACAGGATTAGCCCTGAAAAATAAAATACGGCTGGAATTTGTATAAAATATAACAAGCGTGAAGGGACAGAACAGACATAATGAGAAAAGCGGTTAAAATAGAAAAACTTGGAGGCGAGGGCGTAGGGATAGCGCATATCGACGGGAAAGCCGTTTTTGTGCCGCTATCGGTTCCGGGCGACGATCTTTACGTTAATATATTCCATGAAACGACAAGTTATTTCAAGGCCGAGATCGTGGATATAAATCGCCCGTCGGAAGCCCGTACCGAAGCGCCGTGTCCTCATTTCGGCGACTGCGGCGGCTGTTCGCATCAGAACATAAAATATTCGATGCAGCTTAAATATAAGCACGACCTGTTAAAAGAGGTTTTCCGCAAGCTCACTTCGGACAAACTTCAGATAGATGACGTGGTGCCTTCCCCTGAACAATTCGGTTACCGCAATAAACTTCAGATGCAGTGCACTTCGGGTAAAAACGGAAAGGTCGTCGCGGGTTTTTATCGTATCAAATCGCATGACGTGGTAGAGATAGAAAAATGTCCGCTTCATTCGGATAACGTGAACAAGCTTGTTGAAACAGTGGTTTCGGTCCTTAACCAGTACAAGATTCCGCCGTATAGCGAAAAGCTGAAAAAAGGCATGGTGCGTCATATCGTGGTGCGCGAAAGCAGTAAGAATGGCGAAATGCTTCTGACGATAGTTTCGAACCACAAGACGCTTTTCAATCAGAACTCCATATCCAAAACTCTTTTTAAGAGAAACAAACACCTCAAGGGATTTTTCGTTTATCACAATCCGCATGACACGAACGTCATCTTCGAGGATGGCCGCGACATACGTATTGGCGATAATAGGGCGCCCCTTATAAAGGTGTTCGGCGAGGAGTCGATTGTAGATTCGATAGGCGGCGTCGATTTCAGGATCTCGCCGATCTCGTTTTTTCAGGTCAATACCGCTCAGGCGACAAATATGGCGGAACATATAGAAAAACTTCTTGTTGATGGGAAAACACCCCGAAAAACATCTCTCATTGACGCTTATTCGGGGATCGGAACCCTGTCGCTCGCTCTCGCGCCTTACTTTCAAAGCGTCATGGCGGTCGAGATCGTCGCGCAGGCCTGTACGCTGGCCAAGCTTAACGCCAAATCGGCCGGCGCTTTAAACTATAATGTCCGCCGCGGCGACGCGTTCGAAATTTTAGAAGCTCTTATAAACAAGTTCGGTCCGCAAGAGTTGCGCTCGAAATACGGCGCTATCCTGTTGGACCCGCCCAGGGCCGGTTTGAGCGATGAGATGACCGACTTTTTATGCGACGCCAGGATTGCCGAGATCGTATATGTCTCGTGTAATCCCATGACGCAGGCGCGGGACGTTGAAAAGCTCGTCAAGCACGGCTACGTTATAACGAAAATAACGCCTTTCGATATGTTCCCCCACACTTTTCACATCGAAAATATCATGAAACTTGAATATAGGGGAGAACAATAAAATAATGCTCGCCTATCATTCCGCCGTATTCATAGATCTTGACGGTACGCTGGTAGAGCGCTCCGGCCGGATTCCCGAAAGCGCTTCCGCCGCTATAAGAAAAGCGCAGGAAAAAGGGTTCATGATCGTTCTGACGACCGGCCGCATGTACCGTTCGGCTCTTAAAGAAGCCGAACGTATCGGTATAAATAACGACTCGGCTATCATTTCCTATAATGGCGCTTTCGCCGCTCCGATTTCGGACAGATCGGATATTATTTATTATGATCCCGTAAACTCAATTCTATTCAACGAGATCATAGACGCTCTGACGCCATTTCAGAGTAAAGGCATAACCATTTTCTGCTATTACAATGACGAGCTCTACGTTGATTTAGAAAACGAACTTCTGCAGGAGTATGTTAATCGTACCGGCGCCGTTTACAGGAAAATATCCGATTTTAAGACGCTTAAGGAATCGCCTAAAATTTTAGCTCTCACATATTTCGAAAAGCCGGAATACCTCAAGCCGGTATATGAACGCATCGACTGCCTTTTTAAAGGTCGCCTAGAATACGCTTTTTCCTTTCCCAACTATCTTGAAATGACGAAGCTTGGAATAACGAAAGGCCGCGCTATCAGAGAAGTGATTTCAAGATACGGCATAGCCGCCGGCAGAACTTATGCGATAGGCGACAGCTTCAATGATTGCGATATGTTCAGATCGGTCGCGGTTTCCATTGCCATGGGAAACGCGGACGAGCGCGTTAAAAACATCGCGTCGCACGTGACGACCGACATAACGCGCGACGGGTTGCATAACGCGTTTGAACGTTATATTTTCAAAAATTAATTTCGGGCATCATTATTCGTGGGCTTTAAAAAAGTTAAAACGAATTCGCCTTCCGAATCGTTCTGTTTTATCATTTTAATGTCTCCTCCGAACAGCCCAACTATTTTTCGGGCCACGACAGGCGAAAGCCCCATGTCCTGGGCCTGGGAACATTGCCTGGAAACGGAAGCCAGTTCAAAAAAACTGCCGGCGTGCTCTTCGGAGATTCTCAGGTTGTCAAGATGAATGCACAGATTAATTGCGTTCTCCGATATTTCACATTTCATGGTAAGCTTGTCTTTTTTTACGTTAAAATACGTTGAAGTTTTTAAAATGCTTGTGAAGGCTTTTTTTAATAATACGATATCGCCGATGATTTTTGGCAATTGCTCTCCCGCGTTCGCTTCGATGACGACATGAACGCCCGGATCGTCCAGTATCGTATCCAGGGAAACGGCATCCTGATTCGCCTTTTTTGGGGAAAGGTCAAGTTCGTTTATCATCATGGCGTCATTGAGAAGTTGATCCAGCCTGTTTCGGCTGCATTTATAAAGCATATTCAGATCGTCTTTAATTATGTTTTTCTGGCGTTCCATAAGAATTAATTCGCTGACGCCGAGTATTCCATTTAGCGGCGTCCTTAATTCATGGGATATCATCGAAAGAAACTCGCTTTTTAACTGATCTATGCTTTTAAGGCGCTTATAGGCTTCAGCGAGTTCCCGCGTCCTCTCCGCGACGATCATTTCGAGATCAGCGTTATGCTTTTGCAGTTCGCGCCGGAGTTTGCTTATCGTCAGATGCGTCCTGACGCGCGCTTCGACTTCTTCGAGTTGAAGCGGCTTTGTTATGTAGTCAACCCCGCCTGATTTGAAACCTTTTATCTTGTCTTCCGTCTCGTTTAACGCGCTTAAAAATATCACGGAAATATCTTTTAAATCAGGTATTTCCTTTAATCTTCTACAGACTTCGTAACCGTCCATGCCCGGCATTCTCACATCGAGCAGGATCAGTTCGGGATGGCTGCCCGCGGCTATTTTTATCGCGGCCTCGCCGTTTGTCATGGCAAAAACATGATATCCGTTGTCTCTGAGCATTTTTTCAAGAAGCCCTAGAGATTGAGGAGTGTCGTCCACAATCAATATTCGCGAACCGGTTATGTCCAGATCGTACATAATGTATTCCACCTTTTTGATATTCTTCTGGCCGCCGTCAGTTATTTTTTTCGTTTTCGGCCTTGCCGCCGTTTAAAAGCAGGATAATTCTTTTATATTCGTAATTATCGAGGAAGGTTTCGATCCTGGAAACAAGTCCGGGGCAAGACTTCACGGGGTCGCTGCTTATAATTTTTCGAAGTCTGGTTACATCGCATAAATTGGCGTTATCCACGATTTCGTCTTTGATTTCAACCGGGAGAGAAGCGATTTCACGGGTTATAATTTCATCCGAAGAGCCGGCGGTATCTTTGGATTGAATTTCCTCATAAATATATTTGACGCCGAGCAATTTTTTCAGATTTTCGAATACTTCTTCTTCAATGAAAGGTTTTCGTAGAAAAATGTCGATCCCGGCGATTATCGCTTCGTCCCGGTTTTCAGTGATCGCGCTCGCCGAAAGCATCAATATCGGTATGTTTCCGTATTTTTCGGATGCCCTGATCATTCTCGATGTCTCGATCCCGTCGAGCGAAGGCATGTAGCGGTCCATAAAAATCGCGTCAGGCATCCATTCATTTATAACCAGCAGCGCGTCCTGTCCGTTAGACGCTTCATTGACGAAAAACCCGGTATTTTCAAGAAGCACGCGTAAAACTGACCGGTTTGACGCGACATCATCGACGATGAGGATCTTGGGTTTTGGCGATCCCGGCGCGATTCCGATCACACGCCGGTTTTCCGGCATGCATGTTTTCGCGATGCGCGAGGAAAGAAGTTCGGCCTTGAATG